>PLLC01000064.1 GCA_003141195.1 Syntrophaceae bacterium | reverse complement strand
ACGTATAGCACCTACAAGTCAAGCATGGATCATCAGATATAATTTTAAGTATTTCCATTCGTACTCTTCCATATGTAACCTGTGAAGTGTTCGCCTGCTTCCTTGTCCCAGGCACACGACCTGCCTCACGGAGGAAGCTCAACGGTCAACCGCGGCGTTCCAGGTCGGCTACGAGAGCCCTTCCCAGTTCAGCCGGGAGTACAGCCGCCTATTTGGCGCGCCTCCGTTGCGTGACATCAAGGGCCTGCATCAAATTACTCAGTGAAAGGGTGGCCGGATTGTGGGGCAAGCCCAACCCTGCTTTCGCCTCGGTCACCGCAACTTCTCCACCAATCGGTCCGACGTTGACTTTACCTTGTCCTGATTCTGCCCGATCACGATGACGATGTAGCGTCCCGTTTGATTGATCATGACGAGTTCTTTCTCGCGGCTGACCATCGAGTATCGTTTCCCTTGCAGGGCACGGTTCATGAATTTGGAACTGACACCGAGACTCGCGGTGGCGTGATCGTAAGTCGTGACACTCTCGCCTTCATCCGCGTAACGAAAAACGAAAGCCTGACAATCGCCGATGGTGCCGATCATTCCCTCGTGGACGCAGAAGATATTTTCCCTCTCGAAGATGTAGTTGTTCATCACGCCAAGGGCTCCGCGAACGTACTTCGGATGTGAAAACGGGAGCGGCTCGCGGAGCAGCAGACCCGCCAGCTCGGGCCGTTCGCCCGTCTTCGCGATGCGTGCGTCGACCGCCTTTGCGAACGCAACAACACCTTGAACGGTCTCCTCCTCCGAGTCCTGTCCGATCACCGTGACCAGCAGGTTTCCTTTCCAGAAGTTGAGGTAGTAATCTTCAAGAAGCGCTTCCTGGCCGATCGCCGGCGCTTTGCCAACGACGCCGATCTTGAATGTGTAGATTCCGTACGCTGCAGCCGGGCTTTCCATTTCGTAGATTTCCAGCTTGATCGATTTCCCGCGTACGTCCTCGTACTCTGCGCTGAGCACTTGCGTGAATCCGTACTCGTGGTAGATGTCAGCCCCGCCGTTGATCATCACGAAGAGCTTGTCGCCTCGATAGTTCATCGGCGCTTCGCTGAGCGTCCAGCCGGCAACCTCGCCGCGTGCGGGCAGATAACCGGAGAGATCCCCGGGCCCTTGCTGTGCTGTTGCGCTCGCCGCGATCAGAAGCAGCAACACACCGATGCACGTTCCTCGCATGATCACATCTCTCACAGCGTTGCCTCTTGAATACGAAACCGCGCCAGATCGATCTCCCCCAGTCCATGTTCGTGCGCCATCCGGGTCGTTCGAATCTCTTCCCCTCTGAGGCCGACGAGACTCGCGCCGTACACATCCACCGCGACCCGATCCGTGCCGGCGAATACTTTCTGCGGCTTGATCAGTTTCCCCGGACCCTGCGGGCCGTTCGTCGCGAGCACCTCCGTCCCGTCGACGATGCACAGATCTGGCTTTCTCACCAGATTCACATCGGCGATGCATTGCGAGAGAAATTCGACATCGTCGTAGTAGCCGCGCGCCCCGGACCCGGAGTGAAAGAACCCGTTGGTGCCGGAAGAGGTCGCGCCCATCATGTTCTTCATGGTGCCGGTGAAGCGTACCCCGGTGTGGTCTTTCGCGATGGGGATATTGATGAACACGTCGCAATCCAACAATCCTTTCGCGATCTCGGCTCTCTTCAACGACCGGCCGCGCGGAACGGACACTTCCGTATACCCGCCTCCCAAAGATCGGATGCTTTTCACTTCGTCGCGGAATTTTTCGGAGAGTGCGCTGCGACGCCAGTAGGAGTTGCCGAGGCTTTTGAAGACCCCGATCTCCTTCGCTCCGGCGTCGTGGCACATCTGGATCACGGCCAGAGTGATCTCCGGTTTCACGTAACTGCCCGGATGATCCCAGGGAGAATTGATCAGCAGGCCAACCTTCGATTGCTTCGACACGAACTTGCCCATTCCGCCGAGGATTTCCACGGCTTTGATCGTGTTCTTGAAATAGTCGGCTCCCTTCACTGCCGCGACGTCGACTTTGCCCTCGGCAAACGCGAGCTTCTGCATCCATCCGACAACACTGCCGCCCAGGACCAATGATGCGCACAGAACAGTACTCCCCTTGATTAACGACCGGCGAGATATGGATTCAGACATAAATCGTCTCCTCTGTTGGTAAATTAGATAGAATCCAGGCTGAGTTGTTTCGCTTGGATTCACCATGGCTTAATATATAACACTGCCCGACTCCGAACGGTAGATACGATTCTACCAAATTCTTGCCTAATTCTCCCAAGTAGAACGAATTGCGGTACAAAAAAATTGGTGCGGAGAATCATTATCCGCTTTAAACTAAAGTATTACTGTTTTTTATTTTGGGATACTTTGGCACTATGAAACTCTTTGATCATTACCCAGGGATCACTGTCCTTTTCCCAAAGGACATCGAGGGTAGCGACATTCCTCACAGTGCAGGCAAAGGCCACCGTGCCCGAGAGCAGCGATATCTTTGCGCGTGAGCCGTTCACCGGAAAGGACCCTGGGAAGTACCAGATCGAGAATGGTGATCTCGTGGTAAAGCCCGCACGCCGGAACCCCCAGAACAGTGACAGAACCGATTGTCGCGATCATGAACATCGCGCCGGGAAGTACGGGCGCGCCGTAAAGAATATTCGTTCCACCGGCCTCAACAACGGCCTGGCGCGTAACATCGTCCGGATCGACTGACATACCGCCGGTAATAAGCAGGAGATCAGCCCCTTCAGAAAGGAGACGCCTGATTTCCCGCACGATGCATTCGGCATCATCAGGGGCGAAGGTAACACCCACGACCTCAGAACCTATTTTATCCATCTTCCTGCGCAACACCAGCTCAAATTGATCTTCGATCAGGTGCGAAAATACCTCATTTCCGGTTATCACGATACCTGCCCTTGCCCTTCGCAACGGTTTTACTTGGAAAAGGCCGCCGTGGGGACGGGCAATCGCAACGGCCTTGTCGACAATTTCCGCCCGAATCACCAGGGGAATGGCGCGAAGCGCCGCAATGGTCTCACCCTCCTTCACTGGAAAATTGGTATGACGGGAGGCACACATCACCTCTTCCAGGAGGTTGATCTCGGTTAACGCTTCTACATTCGCTTTAAAAAGACCGTCTTGCGCCGCGACCAGATTGATCTTGCCTTCCTTTGGTTCCCCCTGCCAGGTGACGCCGTTGCCACCAAACGCATTGGCCATGGCAACGGCGGCATCGTTTTCGTGGAGGTACCCCTCCTCGATCTCAAGGGCAAATAGGTGGCGCTTCCCGAGCCTCTGTAAATGACAGATGTCGGACTCACGAACCTTGTGGCCTTTTCTGAATGCCGGACCTTTGAACTCACCTCTGCGGATTTCAGTGATATCGTGGGCAAGGATCGCTCCCACGGCGTCTTCGATATTTATTACCCTTTGGCTCATTTCAGTTCGTAATACCCCTTTCCCTGGCAGGCGAGGCAGCCGTCAACCCACCCTTTGAGAACTGCCGGCAATCCGAACCACCATAGTGGGAACTGCCAGATCATCAACTCACACTACTCGATCTTGCTGATCTCGGACTCAATCTCCTCCGAAAACCCATTCATTTCGCTTGCGTACATTTCTTCGATCTGTAATTTGAGGTAGTCCGGGTCTTTGATGGTTGTAAAGTTCTTCCGGCTGGAAACCGGCTCGAATTGCATCTCATGCAGGTCTGAACTTCTTACTTCGTGCCCTGCTGCGGTAAGCGTCTCGTGCGCAGTGCAAAACATCGCAGCGTTAAAGCTTTGGGGTTCGGGATGCCAATAAACGATGAATGCTTTCATAAATGACCTTTCCTGTTCAACATTGCTTATATGGATCGGTATAAAATCTCAAACACCACAATATTTACCGTTCATTCGAGTGCACTTAACAGTCTGACTCTGTTTTGTTGCCGGCGGAGTTAAAGAGGGATGCGCATGCCCGGTAGTCGGAGGGGGTATCGATGTCGCTGATCACTTCCGTCCGGTCTACGGCCACCCGGAGCACGTCTGCCGGGTGATCGTACAAGAGACGCCGCACGCCGTCATTGGCGAACCCGAGAATCTCATTCCGGTATTTCAGTGCGAACACGATCGGATGTCCTTTACGCCCCCGGCAGGTGGGGACTGCAATTCCTTTTTCGCTTTGCAGGAATGCGGCCAAAACCAGATCGATGGTGGCAGTTTGGATCAGCGGCTGGTCACCCGGAATAAGCATCACCGCTTCGGCACCCAAGTCGACAGCTCCTATTCCGGCGAGCGCCGAGGTCAACATTCCTTCCCGGTAATGGGGATTCGTGACCAGCCGGACGGGCATGCCCCGCAGTCGGGCGGCGATGGCTTCCGCCTCGCAGCCGACTACGACCACCACTTCCGCGACCGCCGAGTTGATCACGTTTCGGACCGTGCACTCGATGATCGTGCTGCCGCCAAGCGGGAGGAGAAGCTTGGGTTCTCCCATGCGCCTGGACTCCCCGGCAGCGAGGATAACTGCGGATACCGCTCCTTTCATGGTTGGTCTCCCCTCCTGATCTTGACGATCTGCGCCATGATGCTGACGGCGATTTCTTCCGACGTCTCGGCGCCGATATCCAGTCCGACGGGGGCATGGACGCGGTTGAGGCAATCCTGGGGCACGCCCCTGGCCAGCAGGCGTTCCTTCACTTCTTTTACTTTCTTCCTGCTGCCGATCATCCCGACGTACCGGGCTTCGCTGCGGGACGCGACATAGAGGCACTCCTCGTCGAAGGCGTGTCCGCTGGTGCAGATGAGGACATAGCTGTTGCTGTCCATGCCGGTCTTGCGCAGTGCATCGGCGTACTCCCCGACAACCAGCGAATCGACCGCAGAGAACCTGTCTGCATTGTTGAGTTCGGGACGCGGGTCGATTACTGTGACATGAAAACCCAGCATCCGGCCAATGGCCGCTGCGGCCAGGCCGATATGCCCCGCGCCCGCCACAATCAGTGATTCAGCCGGCATGAGGGGTTCCAAAAAGACATCGACCTGTCCGCCGCAGATGCCCGGGCCCTTCTCCTGACCCGAAAGGTCGAAGTGAAGCAATGAATGGCGGCCTGTGAACATCACCTCGCCGGCCTTTTCACGAACTTCCTGTTCCAGCGTTCCTCCACCCACCGTGCCGGCAATAGAACCATCCTTGTGCACCAGCATCTTGGCGCCCGGTTTGCGTGGGGACGATCCGTCGCTGTTCACTACGGTCGCCAGGACTGCCTTCTCCCCTCTGGACAGCAGGTCGGCGATCTCTTGGTACATTTCGGTCATGTTTCGAAACCTCAAGTTGTTGCCGCAATGCCGTTCTCCCCACGTCAAGCCGCATTGAATGCGGCGTTCACCGCTGCGGGTTCATCGGCAGGTTTCGCAATCTGATTTTTGCAGCCCGAAAAATGGCGTTGGCCACTGAATCAGGATCTAACTTCGCTTGTACGCGGCCAGTTCCTCGGCGATAAGACCCTTGAAGAGTTCAATTTTATATTCGTTATGCTGCATGGGCCGCGCCTGCCGCATTGCAGCGGCCGCCGCCCGGGCAATGATATCGTCATCGAGGGATTGTCCCGTGATGATCTTTTCCGAATCGGGGCAGCGCCACGGAATCGGCGCCGCACCGCTTAGAACGATCCGCGCGCCGGCCACCCGCCCCTCGTGGAAATGCAGCGCAAGGGCGACCCCGGCCAGCGCAAAATCCCAGGAACCCCGCGCCCTCACCTTTCGATAGGAGCTGTGAAACCCCTCCTCCGCCGGCGGCAGCAAAACGGCGGTGAGCACCTCGCCCGGTTCGAGAATCGTTTCCTTCGTGATCCCCTGCTCGGGAAGAACGAAAAGCTTCTCGACAGGGATCTTTCTCGTTTCCCCGGCGCCCGCAATCTCGACCGAGGCCCCGTATGCCACGAGCGCCGGCGCGATGTCCGAAGGATGGACGATATAACACCCCCTGCCGCCCAAAATGCAATGGTACTGGTTTTCGCCCGCCATCGCGAAGCACCGGGTGCCCCCTTTGCGAGTGCAATGAAATTCCCCCCGGTAGTACCAGCACCGCGGTTTCTGGCAGAGGTTTCCCCCGATCGTCCCCTGGTTGCGCAGTTGGGGGCTCGCGACCTCCAGAGCGGCCTGCGCAAGGGCGGGATAGCCTTCCTTGACAAGTTCATGGTTCGTAAGCTCGGCGACAGTCGCTAGGGCTCCGATCCGGATGGACCCGTCTTTTAGGCGCTCGACGCGTTTGAGCTCATCGAGTTGGCTGATGCTGACCACCTTTTCCGCGGTGAAGACACCATCGCGCAGGCAGCCGAGCAGGTCGGTTCCCCCGGCGTGGATCCGGGCATTGCCCGCCGAAAGATGCGAAAAGGTCTCCTTGAGCGACTTGGGACGCACATAGCTAAAATTCGGCATGGTCATGATCACCCCTCCTTCGGGACATCCTTAAATGGTTCGCCTGAGCTTGGCCGCCTGCTCAACCGCCTTGAAGATATGTGCATACGATCCGCAACGGCAGAGATTGCCGCTCATTCCCAGGCGGATCTCCTCGATCGACGGGTTCGGATTGACCCGCAACAGCCCCTCCGCTGCCATGATCTGGCCGGGCGTACAATAGCCGCACTGCATGGCGTCATTGTCCCAAAAAGCCTTCTGGACGGGGCTCAGCTCATCGCCCTTCAAAAGTCCCTCGATCGTGGTGATCGCCTTTCCCTCCGCCTCCAGGACCAGGGTCAGGCAGGCATAGCGCGGCCGGCCGTCGATCAGAACCGTGCAGGCGCCGCATTCACCGCGGCCGCAGCCAAGCTTCGGGCCGGTCAGACCCAGTTTTTCGCGGAGAACATCCAGCAAAGACCAGCGGGGCTCGACCTTGAACCGGTGACGCCGGCCGTTGACCTGAAGGCTGACATGGACCATCTCCCCCTTCTCGGCCACTTCGGCGGCTGCAGCCGGCAAGGGTTTGCCCAAATCGCCCACAACCGTCGTGGCCAGCGCCCCGGCGCCCACCAGTTGAATGAATCCGCGCCGCGAAATCCCCTTTCGTCCCTGCCCGTTGCTGACTTTCCGATCCTTTTCCATGAGTTTCTCCCCCGATGAATTCCCGTGATGGCCCTCAACCGAGAGCGGGTATCGTTTCACTTATGTTCATCCTTGCTTGGACGTTCCTTTTTCCATGGCCGCCAGCGCCCGGCGCAGCACGAGCGGGCTGATCGGTGTCGATGTCAGTCTGAGCCCGGTTGCGTTGTAAACGGCATTGGCCACGGCGGCGGCCGTGGGAATCGTTACGGGTTCCCCCAGCCCCTTGGCGCCGGTGGTGTTGGCCTCGTTGTCCGGGGAATCGATCGGAACGGACACAATGTCCGCGGGGACGTCCATGGCCGTGGGGATCTTGTAATCATGCCAGTTGCCGGAAACGATCTTGCCGGTCTGGTTTCGATCGAGGATCCGGGCCTCCGTCATGGCCAATCCGATTCCCATGGTGATGCCGCCGATCACTTGGCTGTCGAAGGTCAGGCGGTTCATCACCCGGCCGCTGTCATTGGCGCTCAGGAAGCGGAGAATTCGAACCTCGCCGGTTTTAATGTTCACCTCGACCTCGCAAAACTGGGCGGCAAAGGGGTTGATTGCCCGGTTGGCCGGATTCGGGCCGCGATAACCGATACCGACGATGAGCCCCTGTTTCTTCAAACCCGCGACGTCCGTAACCTTGATCTTTTTCGAGGGATCGGCAAGCGATAGAATCGTTCCCCCTTTCATCGTAAGCGATGCGGGTTTTTCCTTAAGCTCCTCTGCGGCCATCGCGAGGAGCTGCTGCTTGACATGGATCGCGGCAGCCCGCACGGCGGGCGATTCGGTGGGAACCGTCTTGCTCCCGCCGCTCGGTGTTGCATACTGTGTCGTTGCCGTATCGGCGTTGTCGATATCGATCAGATCGGGTTTCACCCCGAGCTCCTCGGAAACAACCAGGGCCATGACCGTTCTGGTTCCCGTGCCGATGTCACTGGCTCCCATATTCAGGCTGACACTGCCGTCGGCAAAGAGCTTGACAATGATCGTCGCCGGCGGTCCGCCGCCCCCGACGACCCACATGCCACCGGCCATCCCGACCCCTTTTCGCCAATTCCGATCCTTGTTGGACGAGGCGATTGCGCTTCTAACTTCCCGCCATCCGAAGGACTTGGCGCCGTCGGTCAGGCACTGCCGGAATCCCGTCGATGTATAGGGAGGATTGCCGGTCCTTGCCTGGCTGACAGCAGGGATGTTCTTCAGACGCAACTCCACCGGATCCATCCCGATCCCCTCCGCCAGGGCGTCCATCATCTGCTCCAGGGCCCATGCCCCCTGCGGATGACCGGGAGCCCGAAAGGGGCGCGACGGGCAGGCGTTCGTATAGAGATCTNNGACAGCTCCGTCCGAACATTGGGGCACTGATAGAGATCCTTGATCTGCCAGTCGATGCCGCCCGTTCCGCCGGCAGGGTAGGCCCCGCTGGTGGCCACGCAGGTGAAATCGAGCGCCGTCAGTGTCCCGTCCTTTTTTACTCCGGCCTTCAGGCGCATATTCGCCGGCGGACGGTTCCCCGCGGCGATAAAGGTCTCCTCCCTGCTCAGGAACAGCTTGACCGGCCGTCCCGTTTTTTTCGCCAGGAGCGCCGCAATGATGGTTTCCTTCTCCGCCTGGAGTTTGCTTCCGAATCCTCCGCCCATGTACCGGCCGATGACGCGCACCTTCGAGAGGGGCATGCCCAGGATGTCGGCCGCCTGCGACTGGACGCGGTAAACCCCCTGAGTCGACTGCCACAGGGTCAGCTGGCCGCGGTCCCATTTCGCCACGCATCCGTGCCGTTCGAGCGGCGTGTGGATCTCGCATTCCGTCCGGTACGTCTGCTCTAGGATGACATCCGCCTCGGCAAATCCCCGGTCCACGTCGCCCCGCTGATAACGTTCCGGCGGCTTGACCCGGTTCCCGCCATCATGGACGAGGGGTGCGCCGGGCTGCAGCGCCTTGAGCTCGTCCACCGTTGCCTGCAGCACCTCGAATTCTACCTTGACGGCCCCCAGGGCGTCGCCCGCCTGATAAGCAGTCTCGGCGGCGACGGCGGCAATGGCCTCCCCCTCGTAACGGCAGCGGAACTCGAAAATCTTGCCCTTGACGTCGTTGGGGTAGGACCATGCAGGGTTCGCCTCGGGGCTGGAACCCGTCAAAACGGCCTGCACGCCGGGCATCCCTTCAGCCGCGCGCGTATCGATGCTTTTGACGACGGCGTTGGGGTAGGGGGAACGCAGGACGGCGCCGTAGAGCATTCCCGGCAGCGAAACGTCGGACGGGTAAACGGCCCTGCCGCTGACAAGCTCATAGCCGTCCACGCGGGGTTGTCGTCTTCCTACCATGCTCGTGCTGCCCCACGGCTTGGGGGCGGAACCCGGACCGGGGGTCTCAGGGACGGTTTGCTCATCGGAATAATAGGGGTGGTTCTCCTGGCTCATAAGACACCTCTTGATGATGATACGACCATGCCATGCTCATTTTAGAGAGCCATTCCTCCCCGCAACGAGGCGGGACAATGGCTCCCGGCAACCATTCGGCGATATCGGCCAAAGCGTCGTGTGACATTCCGGATATGCTTATGCATTGGGATTATTATAGGAGGTCCGCATATTCTTGTCAAAAAGAAACTTGGGAACACGAAAACATGATGACGGCAGATAAAAACGGATATATAATGAGCCATCATCGTCAAACAACCACACAAAGGGGGACTCCGAACCATGGAAATCATCGATCTGAAGATTAACCGTAAACCAGTCCGCTTGAGTGTCGACGCGGAGCGGATGCTCCTGTGGGTCTTGCGCACCGACCTCGGATTGACCGGCACAAAATACGGCTGCGGCCAGGGGCACTGCGGCGCCTGCACGATTCTCGTGAATGAGAAGGCCGTCCGGTCCTGCATGATGCCGGTTAAAATGGTCGCAGGAAAGGAGGTGCTCACGATCGAAGGGCTTGCCCAGAACGGTGTTCTCCATCCGCTTCAGCAGGCCTTCGTGGAACATGACGCACTGCAGTGCGGCTTCTGTACCTCCGGTATGATCTTGACCGCCTACAGCCTGTTGAAGGATAATCCAAAGCCTAGCGATTCCGACATTATCCGGGGCATGGATCATAACCTGTGCCGATGCACATCGTATGTACGCGTCATCAAAGCCGTTCGCAGCGCGGCGATCAGCATGAAATCAGGGAGGACCGCATGATGGAAGACAAACCCCGGCATATGGAATCCGACAATGTCACGATCGATTTTCCGATCAGCCGCCGTGATTTTTTAAAGGTTACGGGTGGGGGACTCATCATCTTTTTCAGCGCCGGGGTTCTTCCCGCCCAGGAAAGAGCCCCGCGGCGTGGTGGACAGGATCTGCCGACCGATTTTAACGCCTTTTTGAAGGTTGGCGCGGACGGACGAGTAAGCTGCTTTACCGGCAAGGCCGAATTGGGCCAGGGTGTGATCACGTCGCTGGCGCAAATGCTTGCCGATGAATTGGATGTCCCTTTGGACAGCGTTGATATGGTCATGGGCGATACGGATCTATGCCCGTGGGACATGGGGACTTTCGGGTCGCGCAGTACCCGGTTTTTAGGGCCGCCTCTCCGGGAGGCGGCCGCGGAGGCCCGTGCCATACTATTGGCGATGGCAGCGGAGCAATTCGGTCTGCCTGTGAGCCGTTTAACCGTCAAGGATGGCGTGGTGTCGGACAAAAAGAACGGCGGGAAACAGGTCACCTATGCCCAGCTCACCCAGGGAAAGATCATCGAAAAACACCTTGCTGCCAAACCGCCGTTGAAGAAAGTGTCCGAGTTCAAGGTCATGGGGAAATCCTACAGGCGCACGGACAGCTTGCAGAAAGTGACCGGCCAGGCCCTCTACGCGGGGGACATTCGTCTGCCGGATATGCTTCACGCGAAGCTGTTGAGACCTCCCGTTCATGGAGCCAAGTGGAAGCATGTCGATACCTCCGCCCTCAGGAACGATCCCGAACTGCTTGTCGTGGAACAGCCGGACATGATCGCGGTTCTCCATAAGCATCCCGATGTTGCGGCAAAGGCACTGTCCCTAGTGAAGGTGGAGTTCGACATCCCCGAGAGCGATCTGGACAATCAAACGATACACAAACACCTCCTCGCCGTGGCGCCGAAAGCAGGAGAGATGGTCTCGGAAGGGGGCAATCTGAAGGAAGGGGAGAGACTGGCCGCGCAGACTTTTGAAAACACATACGCTGATTATTATGTAGCCCATGCCGCCATGGAAACCCACACGGCAACGGCTGCATTCGACGGGGACCGGGTGACGGTATGGCCGTCCACACAAACGCCATTCCCCGCAAAAGAGTCCATTGCCCAGGCCCTCGGGATTCCTGCCCGGAAAGTGCGGATCATCACGCCTTTTGTCGGAGGCGGATTCGGCGGCAAGAGCTTCAATCTTCAGGCCGTTGAGGCGGCCCGACTCGCAAAACTGACGGGCAGACCCGTACAGGTGATGTGGAGCCGGAAGGAGGAGTTCTTTTACGATACCTTCCGGCCCGCATCCGTTGTCAAAATACGGTCGGGACTCGATGATACGGGAAGGATCGTATTCTGGAAGTACGATGTTTACTATGCCGGGTCAAGGGGGGCGGATCAAATCTATGCCGTACCCCACCACAGGGAAACCGCCTATGTCCACTATACGGGAATGGCCGGCGCCCATCCGTTCGCTACCGGTCCGTGGCGTGCGCCGGGCAATAATACGAACACCTTCGCCCGCGAATCGCAGATCGATATCATGGCGGCGAAGGTTGGCGAGGATCCCCTGGCGTTTCGCATGAAAAACCTTGAGGATAAGAGGATGCTGAATACCCTGAAGGCCGCTGCCGCGGCGTTTCGGTGGCGAAAGGCAAAAGCCCCCAGCGGCCGCGGGTATGGTGTGGCCTGTTCGATGGATGCGGGGGCGTGCGTCGCGGCGATGGCCGAGGTAAACGTGAACCGGGCCAGTGGTGAGATTGAGGTCAAGCGTCTGGTCTGCGCCCAGGATATGGGAATCATAATCAACCCCGACGGGGCAAGACTCCAGATGGAGGGAGGGCTCGCAATGGGACTGGGCTATGCGTTAACCGAAGAGGTTGATTTCAAGGGCGGCAAAATTCTGAATACCAATTTCGACACCTATGAGATCCCCCGTTTTTCCTGGCTGCCGAAAATTGAGACCATCCTGGTTGAGAATAACGACGTTCCCCCTCAGGGAGGCGGAGAGCCGGCCATTACCTGTGTGGGCGCGGTGATTGCCAACGCTGTTTTTGATGCTGCGGGGGTCCGGCTCTTTCAGATGCCGATGACGCCGATCCGGGTTAAAGAGGCCCTGACAAAAGGCAAGCCGGAGAAATAGGAGGCTTATCCATAACCATGTCCACCATAAAAGGGGTCAATCCCCAGGGTGACCCGTTACATCTTTATCGAAGTCTTCGGGACAGACTGCTTCGGAAAGAATGCCTGGTTCTGGCAACGGTTATTTCCCGTTCGGGCTCAGGTCCGCGGGAACCCGGTGCCAATATGCTCATCCGCGCTGCCCCAGCCCCTCACAGAGCCAATCACTTATACCATAAATGTCGAGGATATTGCGTCACTGATTACGCACAGAAGTCCTGCATTTTCTTCAAGGCGGACGGTTTGTGGATAACAGGAAGCAGTCAGTACAAAGCCCCTCCCTCACAAGACACGGGGTCTATGATCAATGCTACCATACATCACCTCGCTGGGTTACATGGTGCTTTGAAGGACACGGAGTATCAAGAACTTGTAAATATATCCCCTTATTCCCTCATAATGTCAATAGGGTTATCTGAAAATATTGAAAAAATCTTGCCATCGGCATTGTATGTTGTTATACATAACCATCAGACTTCCCCACTTCTTGATAAAGCTGATTTTATAACGCCAGGTCCTGATGGAGCAGATCCACTATGGTTACCCTTGGTGTTGATTACGGTGCTTCAAGCGTAGGGCTTGCCTTGGTCCGAAGCGATGAGAAGGGCCATAACATCCCTCTTTTTGCCGGGACGATCCGATTAGACGCTCGCTGGTTGAAAGAGAAGGTTGAAGTTCGCGCCGGTATCCGGCGATTGAGAAGAACCAAGAAGACCAAGAGACACCGGCTGCGCCAGCTTGAGCAATCCCTTACCCAAATAGGTCTCGGCGCAGAACAAATCCAATCCATTGTCCGTTTCAGCAACCGCAGAGGCTATAAATCCCTCTTTGATGCTGGCGTCGCCGATGATGACCATGATGAGGCTGAACTGACCTACAGATTCACCAGGGAAGAATTTTTCAAGGCCCTCGGCACCGAACTCCAATCGATTATCCCGGACACCTCCCAACGGCAAAAGGCTTTATCCACCTGCGAGACGATCCTCAACAGGCAGGGCGACCGTTCCCTTGAGATCCGGCAGATCAAGATCGACAACCGCGGTGCAAGCCGCTGTGCATGGGAGGGGTGCAACCGGGTGACACCCCGGTCCGATAATGCCTTGGGGGAAGTGCTTTCTCAGCAGATCTACACCGTCTTTCAGTCCGCGTTGAAGGTTAATCCCGTCTTATGCCAGAAGGTCGAAACGGCCACCCATGAGTTGCATGAACTTGCCAAAAGGCTCCGCAATGCCTCGGGTGAGGCTGCGTCCAACGAAAAGAAGATTCTTAGAAAGAGGGCGCGGACCATTCTCCGGGCTTTGAAAGAATTGCTCTACACCCCCGCGGAAGGTGTCGGAGACGCTGAGAAGGCTTGGAAATACATCGAAACAGGCATCATGAATATCATGGAGAGCCGACTCGGGAGAAACCGCTACTGCCGGGAACACAGCAGGGAATATGTTCAGACGATTTGCTCGGGAAAGCTGGTTCCCTTCAAGCAGACCATATCGGAATCGGACATCATCTCCAGACGGGAACAGATTGCCTACGCAAAACTGTGGCGTTACATTGAGGCCCGTATTCTTCCGCTGACCCCCGGTGGAATTGACCGGATCGTCGTTGAGAGGACCGCTTTCGATCTTCTTGCGGGAAGCAGAAAGACCATCCAGAAGGCCACCGATCAGTTCAAGGAGGAGATGTATCAGCATGGCCCCATGTATGGTTTTGAAAGCGTCCCGGACATGCTGAAGGAGGAGTTCGGGGGTCTTTGCGCCTACTGCGGCCAGTCGTCCAGCACCCTCATCGATGTGGACCATATCCTGCCCCACGCGGATTTTCTCTTCGACAGTTACCTGAACATCCTTCCGGCTTGCCCGAAGTGCAATTCAGACTTGAAGGGGGATCGGTCCGTTTCGGATGCGTCATTGACCATCCACCCGGACGCATACAGGGCCTACAGCGATTATCTGAAAAAGAAGTTCAGCACCCGCCCCATGCACTACTTCCATTCCATCAAGAAGGGTGTCCTGAACCTGATGCAGGATGCAAGCCGCCTCTGGGAAGCGGAGCGATACCTCTCCCTGATTGCGCGGCAGTTTGGCCAGATCGTCCAATCCCAGCGGGGTCCACGACCCTTCGCCCGTTACCTTTCCACAAAACTTTCCCGCAGGCAGGGGCAGGCCCCGGCAATCAGGTTCCGCAATGGCCGTCACACGGCCCTTTACCGCCGCGTGGCCTACCCAGATTTTCAGAAGCAGGCGGAAAAGGCAGAGGGGAATGTCCTCAACCACGCCCTCGATGCCATCCTTCTGGCTTCGGAACTCCCGGATCTATACCCCGTGGAGGCTCTAAACCTGCCTTTGTGGCAGTTAAAGAATTGGGCTGATACAGTCCGGGCGAGAGCCCCGAAATCCGGGGATGAGGGCGTTCCGATCTGTCCGGACGGCCCTCAATATGTCGACGGCTTTGAGACGGTTCACCCCGGCGGGTATGTGGAGGTGGATCTGCGGTCCATGCGCTGGAACCAGAAGGACAGCATGACCCACAAGCAGGACCCCTACGGCTTTTCTGAAAAAACAGGGATGCCCACCAAGAGAGGTTCCGCCTTCGATCTTTACACAAAACTGAAGAAGGAAAAGAATCCATCGAAGGTGAAAAGCCGGATCGCCCTGATCCATCACCCGGCGTTGAGGAAAGCCTTGTCGGAGAGCCTGCAATCCGATACCACGGGTTCATCGGCGGCGGAGAACTTGAAGACATGGCTGCGCATCTCCGTAAAAAACAGCTTGGCCCATTCCCGCTTTTCCAATCATCCCGGTGATCAGGCCAGAAGGTCAGAACTGGAGAAATTTATCACGCAGGAGGATTGTCCGATCCCTTCGGTCATCGGGGTCAAGATGTTCGACATGGGTGTCCGCGGCAAGATTGACATGAAAAGACTGGACAGGCAGACGGGCGGCATTGGACATCGCTATATGACCCAGCCTCCGAACAAGGGGGTCATTGTAGCCTATCCAAAACGGGAAGACGGGAAACCGGATCTGACCAAGCCTTGCTGCGTCTATCACAAGCAGGATCTGTCTATGACACCTGAAAATATCAGCATCTTCAAACCGCCGCCTCCGATCCTGTCCGATGGGGTGATCCTTGGGAAAAAGCCGTATGACAAAGGAGATAGACGCAAGGCGCTTGAAAAATATCTCTCGGACTGCGGTTTTCACAGCTATGTATACTTGACACCGGGATGTACCATCCGCTACAAGGATGGAAATGAATGGTTCGTAAGGAATTTTGACTCCAGCGAGGATTTCAAAAAGGGCAGACTCAGGGAAATCATCGGCACAAGGAGAACTCCTTTCGTTGACAGTCTGATTCCATTGAAAGTCCTGTCCCAATAGGGATTGAAGGTAAAGCATCAACCGTTCTTTGACAATTCAGAAAAAAATATCAGTTCCGGTTGAAAAGAGCATCCGTCCGGAGGGTGCACTCCGGGATGGGGCAGTCCCGGCACTTGCGTTTTCCCCGGCTTACGCTTCGGAAAAAGGCCCTTCGGCACGTCGAAAGACAGGATGTGAGCCCAATTTAAATATTGTTACGGTTTGTTTGATTCACCAAACTGATTTCAGATGGTCATTGTGACTCGGTTGTCACGCTTTCCCTTCCCTGATCCATTGAATTGTTTCAATCAAACTGATTTCAGATGGTCATTGTGACCGGGGCAGACGTTCTTCCTGCTCAAGATGTCGTGGTTTCAATCAAACTGATTTCAGATGGTCATTGTGACCGTACCCCTTGAAACGATTATTGCGATGCTGTCGGGTTTCAATCAAACTGATTTCAGATGGTCATTGTGACCTGCCATCTCATTCCCCCACCATCCTTTTCAGTTGTTTCAATCAAACTGATTTCAGATGGTCATTGTGACCGTCTGACTGAATTGTCAAAGAATAACGATGCCTTTTACGGGCCTTTCCGCGAACCTCCGGAGATCGGCGGATTTTTTGGCGTTCTCAGGGCAGGCGTGCATTGCTGTATACGACCAACTACCCATATCCATGAGTTATTCCACTTTCCGCGAACCTCAGGCCATTATCTCAGGAACGTGTGAGGAAAAGAGGCCGCCAATCGAAATTGACGACTTGTATTTGAAAGGCTGTATGCCTGTCAAGATTACCTGATGCTACATTACAAGGAAGTACATATCAACCGGATGAACCAGAATATTTATGTTAAAAAAGGCTCCAATGCTGTACGATATTACCCGGCAACACAGAGGAGGTTATATGAAGAAATCCGATCAGGGTAAAATCGGCCCGAAAAAAAGCAGCGACCGGTTATGAATCATATCAGAAATTTCAGCATTATCGCCCATATCGACCACGGGAAGTCGACGCTCGCCGACCGGTTCATCCAGTACGCCGGCGTGGTTGAGGACCGCGATTTTCAGGACCAGATCCTCGACAACATGGATATCGAGCGGGAGCGGGGGATCACGATCAAGAGCCAGGTCGTCTCGCTCCCCTACCGCGCGAAGGACGGCCGGAGCTATACCCTGAACCTGATCGACACGCCCGGCCACGTCGATTTCACCTACGAGGTGTCGCGGTCGCTCGCCTCCTGCGAAGGGGTGCTGCTGTTGATCGACGCCGCCCAGGGCGTCCAGGCGCAGACGCTCGCCAATCTATACCTCGCGATGGAGCACGATCTCGCGATCATTCCCGTCATCAACAAGATCGATCTTCCCTCGGCGGATGTCGAGAGGGTCATCGAACAGATCGACTCGGAACTGGGTCTGGATTCGGATACCCATCTGAAATGTTCTGCCAAGGAGGGGATCGGGATCGAAGAGATCCTGGAGGCAATCGTCGAGCGGATCCCGCCTCCCAAAGGCGATCCGGCGGCGTCGCTTGCCGCGCTCATCTTCGACGCCAAGTACGATTCCTTCCGGGGAACGGTGATCCACTGCCGGATCTTCGACGGCGCCGTGAAGGCGGGCGACATCATCCGGTTCATGTTCAATGGCGCGACCTACCGGGTGGAGGAGGTCGGCCACTTCCTGCTCCAGCGTCAGAAGCGGGAGAGTCTCTCCGCGGGGGATGTCGGGTACATCATCGCCGGCGTGAAGACCGTCTCCGACGTTCGCACGGGAGATACGATCACCCTGGAGAACCGCCCCTGCCCGAAGCCCCTGCCCGGCTTCAAGGAGGTCAAGCCCGTCGTCTTCGCCTCGATCTACCCCATCGCCGCGGACGATTACACGGACCTGGCCGACTCTCTGGATAAATTCAAGCTCAACGACGCCTCCTTCGTCTATGAAAAGGACTCTTCCACCGCCTTGGGCCAGGGCTTCCGCTGCGGCTTTCTGGGGCTTCTCCACCTCGACATCGTCCAGGAGCGCCTGGAGCGGGAGTACGACCTCTCGATCATCCTCTCCGTCCCGAGCGTCCGCTACCGGTTCACGCTGAAGGATGGGACGGTCGTTTTCGTGGACAACCCGGCCCACTATCCCGAACCGATGTCCATCATCAAATCCGAGGAACCCTACATCCGGGCGGCGATGATGCTCCCCGAGCGGTATCTCGGCGCCGTGATGAAACTCTGCATGGAGAAGCGGGGCGTGAACTCGACCCTGAACTACCCGAGCCCCGGCCGGGCGGAGCTGATCTACGAGATGCCGCTCGCCGAGGTGATCTTCGATTTCTACGACCGCTTCAAGTCGGTGACGCAGGGCTACGGCTCCTTCGACTACGACCTGATCGATTACCGGGAGAGCAGCCTCGTCCTGCTGGACATCCTGGTGAACGGCGAAAAGGTCGACGCCCTCTCCCAGATCGTCCACCGGGAGCGCGCCCGCGGCCGGGGTCTCCAGGCCTGCGAAAGGCTGAAGGAGGAGATCCCCCGGCAGATGTTCAAGATTGCAATCCAGGGGGTGATCGGCGGGGAGATCATCTCCCGAACGACGATTTCCCCCTTCCGGAAGGACGTCATCGCGAAGTGCTACGGAGGCGACATCAGCCGGAAGCGGAAGCTCCTCGAAAAGCAGAAAAAGGGCAAGAAACGGATGAAGATGATCGGCAACGTCAGCATCCCCCAGAGCGCCTTCCTTGCCGTCCTGAAGTCGGACACGGAATGAACGGATGGACAAACGATCGATCCCGAATCCGGCCGGAAACCCTCTTCATGCGGTTCAGGAATCGGATGAACTCCCGGGTCTTTACATCCACATCCCCTTCTGCGTCCGGAAATGCGCCTACTGCGGTTTCTACTCCGTCACCGACCGTTCGCAGATCCCCGACTATCTGGAGGCCCTCCGCCGGGAAATGGATTTCTACCGGGGGTGGGCCGCATTTTTTGACACACTCTACATCGGCGGCGGGACCCCCTCCGTTCTGCCCGCCGCGGAACTTGAAAAACTGATCACCGACACCCGCGGGACCTTTGCGATCTTAAGCGATGCGGAAATCACCGTCGAGGCAAATCCCGCAGACATCGACGCAGGGCTCCTCACGGCGCTCCGCCGCACCGGAGTGAACCGCATCAACATCGGTATTCAATCCTTCGATGACGGGATACTTGCCTTTCTCGGCCGGCGTCACGACCGGGAGCAGGCCGTTGCGGCCGTCACGGCCGCCCGGATCGCCGGAATTGAAAATATCGGCATCGATCTGATCTACGGCATCCCCGGCCAAGGCATGGACGCCTGGCTCGCGACGCTCCGCGAGGCCGTCGCCCTAAATCCCGGCCACCTCTCCTGCTATCAGCTCACCCTGGAAGACGGAACGCCCCTCGCGGAGCAATTTCGAAGGGGAAAGGTCGTCCTTCCCGACGACTCCCTTCAGGCCGATTTTTTCTGCAATACATCGGAATTTCTGGAAGATAACGCTTATATTCACTATGAGGTCTCCAATTTCGCCCGACCCGGCAGAGAATCGAGGCACAACCGAAAATATTGGAACCATGCCCCCTACCTCGGCCTCGGCCCCGCCGCCCACTCCTTCTCGGGACGCGAACGCCGCTGGAACCGCCGCGCCGTCAACGCCTATATCGACGATCTGGCGTCCGGACGAACGCCCGTCGAGTCCAGGGAAATCCTGAGCGACAAACAGCTCCGCCTAGAGGCCCTCTTTCTCGGCTTCCGGACGCGCCGGGGAATCTGCCTGGAGACGTTCGGAATCCGCTACGGCCAGGACCTTCTCACGGAAAAACGGGATATGCTGAAGAGGCTTTCCGAGGAAGGGCTCGTGGAGATCCGCGACGGATTTCTCCGGCCGACGCGCGCGGGGATGGCCGTCGCCGACAGCCTTGCCCTGATCTGAAAAGAGGCTTCACAAGAATTCCAGAGAAGATCGCGCGAGCTGGCGCTGGCGGCAAGCCAGCAGCCGCGAAGAAACGCCCGCTACGGCGCGGTCTTTTCGGGCTTCTCGGCAGCCTCTCCGTTGTCGCGACCCCATTCTGTGACGTAGACGCCCAGCAGAATCATCACGCCATAAAGCATCACTTGGAGCGTCAATTTTTCCGCCAGCCACCATGCACCCAGGGCGGCCGTGACCAGCGGCTGAAGGTAACTGAAGGCCGCCACTCGCGAGGCCATAAGTTCGGTCAACGCAAAAGCATAAAGCAGATACGGGATGACCGAACCGAAAACCACCATGTAAAGTAAGCCCAACCAAGCAGAAATTGAAAGGCCTACCCAATTGGCCTCCCAGACGGACTGTGCCCCAAAGGGAATGAGGATGATTGCCCCCAAGGCAAAAGCCAGCGTGTTCAAGGTGAGTGCATCATAGCGATCGGCTAACTCTTTGACCAGGACAGTATAAGCCGCAAAGGTAGCGCTGCCGCCAAGGAGAAGAACATCTCCGAGCCAGTAGTTCCCCCATTGCTGACTCGCTTGGCCAATCGTTAACAATACCACCCCACTGAAAGAAAGCGACATACCCGCAATTTTCTGAAAAGTAAGAGCCTCTAAGCGGGCCAAGCAGGAAATCAGCAGCACCATAACCGGACCGGTGGAAGAAATCAGCCCACTGTGGACGACCGAACTCTTGGACAGGCCCACAATGAAAAAGACTTGGTTGAGACAACTTCCCATCAAAGCCACGACCACGAAGAATAGCCAATCCCGCCGCGTCAGTTTTAACCGTGGGCGGTTGCGCCAAATAAGAAAAACGGTCATGTAAACGATAGCTGATAGCAGCACTCGCAGTTGGGCTAAGGCCATGGGCCCAAAGCCCTGCAAAGCCTCTTTACCGGCGACTGGAGTGCCGCCCCAGCAAAGCGTGGCGAGAACCAGTAACCCATACATGCGGGCGGGGGAGGTACTTTTCCGGCTTGTGGGCGAGACTGCCTGCTCGCTGATCGCGGGGCTACTCAAAAAGCTCCTTTCGTACCGTGAGCTTTTCGATTCGTTCGAGATTGGGAAGGTAGACCGGTCCAGGGTACCGTGGAACCCGGATCGTCCCTTGAGAGCTCACTGTCACTTCGGGATCAATAATGTCCTCCAGCCAGTACCGGCGGCTGGCGGAGACATCTCCGGGAAAACAAAACCCGGGCAGCGTGGAGAGCGCAATATTGCGTGCGCGCCCAATGCCTGATTCGAGCAGCCCCCTGCACCACACGGGGATTGTGTGGACGCGACAAACATCATAAACGCGGCAAGCTGCCGTGAACCCACCGACCCGGCCGAGCTTGATATTGATAATCTTGCAGGCACCGATCTCGATCGCCTTGCGCGCGTCGTATAAGATATTGCTTTCGATGTATCGAAATATAGGGAGGCTGTTTTTGCTTGTCAAGGGATATTATGCATCGTAAAGCACCACCGGATTTTTCCCCCGATCGCCGTCGACTATTGGAAACTGATCTTCGAATGGATCCGGAACCCGGATTACCGTAGGATGTTTGCCATTCCGTTGACGGCACCGCCGATGTCTGGTCCGGATCTGTCCAAGGTTCGCATTCTCGCGACATGGCGTGTATATGAGAACGCCTGCAACGGGTGCGTCCAATGCTGCATCCGAAGGTCCTGCCCGTTGCTGGACGCCGAACGAAACAGTGCAGAAGCTACGGTTCGTTTTTCTGCCGCTATTTCATCTGCGGGCGATATCCGGAAAACGAAGCGAAAATCCACTACTATGATTTGCCCAAGTGGG
>PLLC01000071.1 GCA_003141195.1 Syntrophaceae bacterium | reverse complement strand
TGGAAATAGCTGTCGATGTAGGCTTGGGCGAGCTTCTGGGTGATCCCGAGTTCCTTCGCGAGGCCGAAGGCGCTCATCCCATAGAGGACGCCGAAATTGATCACCTTCGCCTGCCGCCGCATATCGGGACTGACCATCTCGGGGAAAACGCCGAAGACGTCGGATGCGGTCCGGCTGTGAATGTCATCGCCGGCGGCGAAGGCATCGAGCAGGGCCTCGTCCCCGGAAAGGTGGGCGAGAACTCTCAGCTCGATCTGGGAGTAGTCGGCGGAGACGATCTCCCAACCGTGAGGCGCGATGAAGGCCTGGCGGATCCGCTTCCCCTCGAGGGTCCGGATGGGGATGTTCTGGAGATTCGGGTTGCTGCTGGAGAGCCTCCCCGTCGCCGTCACCGTCTGGTTGTAAGAGGTGTGGACCCTGCCCGTCCGGGGGTGAACCAGTTCCGGCAGGGCGTCGATGTAGGTCGATTTGAGCTTGACCATCCCCCGGTAGGCGAGGATCTCCGCGGGAAGCTCATGGCTCTGGGCGAGGGATGTCAGGATATCCACGTCCGTGGAGTACCCCTCCTTCGTCCTCCGGCCCCGCGGCAGTCCCAGTTTTTCGAAGAGGATGGCCTGAAGCTGCTTGGGGGAGTTGATGTTGAATTTTTCCCCGGCAAGCCGATGGATCTTCTCCTCCGAAAGGGCAAGAAGTTGCTCGCTCTCCAGCGACATCGATTTGAGGAGCGCGAGGTCGAGAAGAACCCCCTTGTGCTCCATCGCAGCAAGAACCGCAACCAGGGGCATCTCCACGCCGTCGAGGAGCTCCTTCATCCCCGCCCCGGCAATCTTTGCGGTCAGATCCGCGGCCAGCGACATTACGGCGTCGGCGCGCCGGCCGGCGTAGTCCGCCGCCTTCTCCACGGAAATGGAGGCAAACGGAACGGCCTTCGCACCGCTTCCCACGAGCTCCTTCGCGGAAGGCGTCCGGCGGCCGAGGTGGTCTAAAACCGTGTCAGCGAGCTCAAAGCTGTGTTTTGCGGGATTGAGGAGATAGGAGGCGACCATCGTGTCGCAGCCGAGGCCCCGGAGGGGGACGCCGCACTCGGAAAGGACGATGAGGGCGGTCTTGAGATCCTGGCCATGCTTTAGAACCTCCGGATCGGCGAGGAATGGCGAGAGGGCCGTGAGGATCGCGCCGTCGGAAAACTGCGGCGTGCCGTCCTCATGGGCGATGGGGATGTAAACCCCTTCGCCCGGTGCGGGCGAGACGGCCAGGCCGATGAGAGCGGCCCGCATCGCCTCCGGCGAGGAGAGGACCGGCTCCAGGGAGAACTCCCGGCCCTCCCGCAGCCTTGCCGCAAGCGCCTCTAACTCCTCCGGCGTCCGGCAGATCCGGTAATCGCCGGCGGTCTCTTCCCCTCGGATCTTCAGATCCTGGAGGAGCGACGAGAATTCGAACTCCTTGAAGAGCGACATGAGAAGCTCCCGGTCCGGCTCCCGCCGGCGGCAATCATCCAAGTCGAATTCAAACACCGCGTCCGTCCGAATCTGCGCCAGCTCCCGGCTGAGCCTCGCCTGGTCGGCGTATTGCCGGACGGCATCCCGCATCTTTTCGTTGTGGATCTGCTCCGGATGGGCGAGGATCGCCTCGACGCTTCCAAACTGCTCAATCAGCCGCTGCGCCCCCTTCGGGCCGATTCCGGGGACGCCGGGGATGTTGTCGGAGGCGTCCCCCATAAGGCCGAGAATCTCCACGACCTGCTCCGGACCGACGCCGAAGCGCTCCTTCACGGCGGCAATGTCGTAGGCCTTCTCCTTCATCGTATCGACCATGAGGATGTCAGGGGAAACGAGCTGCATCATGTCCTTGTCCCCGGAGACGATGACGACCGCCATCCCCGCCTCCGCCTGCCGGCGGGCGATCGTCCCGATGACGTCGTCGGCCTCAATCCCCTGCTGCTCCAGGACGGGGATGGAAAACCCCCGGACGATCTCCTTGACGAAGGGGATCTGGGGGATGAGGGTGTCGGGGGTGGCCTTTCGGGTCGCCTTGTAGCCGTCGTAGGCCTCGTGTCGGAAGGTGGGCCCCTTGACGTCGAAGGCGACGGCGATGTAGTCCGGTTCCTGGTCGCGCAGGAGCTTCATGAGCATCGTCGTGAAGCCATAGATCGCGTTCGTGGGAAAACCTTTCGAGTTGGAGAGCTCCCGGATCGCATAGAAGGCCCGGAACATGTAGTTGCTCCCGTCGACAAGCACGAGTTTGGGGCGTTTCTTTTCTTCGGTCATCATACCTCCTGACTTTCGCCCCCACCTCAGACATCGAAGCGGGCATTGATCTTGAAGGTCCGGGTCGCGCGAAGGCTCAGGATGTCGTCGATCCCCGTTTCTCGCTTGATCCCGGCGAAGGCGGTGGCAAGTTCCTCCTCACCGGTGGCGATGAGTGTGAACCAGATGTTGTATTCGTCGTCCCGTCGGTAGTTGTGCGTCACCCCGGAACAGGCGTTCACCGCCTCGACGAATCCCCGTACTTCCCCCTCGGGAACGCGGGCGGCGCAGAGGGTGCTCGCAAAGCCGAGCTTCCGGAGGTCGAAGACCGCCCCGATCCGCCGGATGACCCCCTCCTCCTTCAGCCTCTCGATCCGCTTCAGGACCTCATCCTCGCCGATGCTGAGCTGTGCGGCCACCTCCACAAAAGGCGCCGCCGTGATCGGGAAATCCTCCTGGATAAGGTTCAGAAGCTTCCGGTCAATATCATCCATCCCCATGCCTGCTGTCTTTCCCCGTTAAAACAGGGCGTCTCCCCGCTTCGTCACCCCCGACCGGCGGCATCCCGCTCCCAAAGCGGCCCCGGCCGCCTCTTTCTCCGATCTGTTGCCGACCATTATTCCGGCAACTGCCAGAACCCGGCATTCCCGCCGGAATCCTTAGCATCTCTTTCCCGGTTCATAGATGCAGAACGGCTCCTCGGCGAGGTAGTCCCCCGTCGTCTCGTAGGCCCGCGCCCGGCAGCCGCCGCAGACCCGGATGAATTCGCAGCGGCCGCACCTGCCTTTGTAACGGCCGAGGTCCCGGAGATCCTGAAAGATGGGCGATTCGTTCCAGATCTCCGCGAACCCCCTCTCGGTCACCCGGCCGCAGTCGAGTTCCAGGTAGCCGCAGGGCTGAACCTGTCCCCGGTGGGAGATGAAGCAGAAGGCGCTCCCCCCGAGGCAGCCGCGGGTCATCGCGCGGAGGGACTGCCCTTCCCCTCCCGCCGCCGCCGGCGGATTACCGGCCGACGCGCCGGCGGACGCCGGTCTTGACGCCTTTCCGGCCTCCCCGTGTCGTTCCTTGCGCCGCTGGTGGAAAATCCGGTAATAGTGGGGCGCGCAGGTCGCCTTGAGCTGAATCGCGCAGGAGAGCCCCACCTCGTAGAACCAGTTCAGCGTCTCTTCGTAGGCGAGCGGCGTGATCTCCTGATCGGCCATCTCCTTTGCCCGCCCCGTGGGGACGAGGAGGAAGATGTGGTGCGCTGCGGCCCCGAGGCGGTGGACCAGACCGTGGATCTCCCGGATCTGAGAGAGGTTCGCCTTTGTGATCGTTGTGTTGATCTGGAACTCCAGACCCGCCCGTTTCATCGCCGCGATCCCCGCTATCGCGCCTGCGAAGGCGCCCGGCACGCCGCGGAAGGCGTCGTGACTTTCCGCTTCCGGCCCATCGATGCTGATGCTCACCCGCCGGATCCCGGCCTTGATCAGATTCTCCGCAACCGTTTCGGTCACCAGGGTCCCGTTCGTCGCGAGGACCATCCGGAGCCCCTTCCGGTCCCCATAGGCGGCGATCTCGCAGATATCGGGGCGCAGGAGGGGCTCGCCGCCGGTCAGGATGATGACCGGTTTACCGACGGCCGCGATCTCATCCAGAATCTGCTTGCATTTTTCGGTATCCAGTTCCCCCTCGTAAGGACCGCGCAGGGCCGATGCGCGGCAGTGGCCGCAGGCGAGGTTGCAGCTCCGCGTCACCTCCCAAGCGACCATCCGGAGCGCATGGGTCAAAATCCGCGAAACCCCTGTCCTTACCGCTTTGTCATCCCCGCGAAATCGGGAATCCATTGACGATTCCAATATGTAAATCCCTCCAATCAGAGTATTCCCTGCCGCGTGATGTCTACCCTGCAGGGCTTGAGACAAGGCCTGACCCGGCGTCCGTTCCGACCGGCGCCTACCGGCCGAGGAGCTCCGCCGCCTCGGGAGCGAAATAGGTGATGATCATGTCCGCCCCGGCGCGCCGGATCGCCGTCAGCGATTCCAGCATTGCCCGCTCGCCGTCGATCCAGCCCATCTGCGCCGCCGCCTTGACCATCGCGAATTCGCCGCTCACGTTGTAGGCGGCAAGCGGCAGGTCGAACTCCTCCTTCGCCCGGCGAATGACGTCCAGATACGGGAGGGCGGGCTTCACCATGATGATGTCCGCCCCCTCCTCGACGTCGAGGGTGATCTCCCGCATCGCCTCGTCGCTGTTCGCCGGATCCATCTGGTAGGCCCTCCGGTCCCCAAAGGAAGGGGCGCTCTCCGCCGCCTCCCGGAAGGGGCCGTAGAAACAGGAGGCGTACTTCGCCGAGTAGGCCATAATCGGAACTGCATCGAAGCCTGCCTCGTCGAGCCCCTCCCGGATCGCGCTGACCTGGCCGTCCATCATCGCCGACGGGGCGACCATGTCCGCCCCCGCCCTGGCATGGGAGACTGCCTGTTCCGCCAGAACCTCCAGCGTCAGATCGTTCATCACCTCGCCCTTCTCGATCATTCCGCAGTGGCCGTGGCTCATGTACTCGCAGAGGCAGACGTCGGTGATGACGAGGATGTCGGAGACCTTTTCCTTGATCTCCCGGACCGCCCGCTGGATGACCCCGTCCTTCGCGAGCGCCCCGGAGGCGATCTCGTCCTTCTTGTCGGGGATGCCGAAGAGCAGGACCGCGGGGATCCCCAGCGCCTTCATCCGCGCCGCCTCCCGGACGATATGATCGACCGACATCTGAAAATTCCCCGGCATGGAGGTAATCGGTTTCTTCACTTTCGTCCCGGGAACCACAAACAGCGGATAGATCAGGTTGTCCACGGAGAGTTTCGTCTCCCGGATCATCCTCCGGAAATTTTCATTATTCCTCAGCCTCCGCGGCCGGTAATCGGGAAATTGCATAATCTGCCTCCTTTTCTTGAAAGAATCGGGTTCATCCGGTTCTTGCGTTCTTTCTGATTTGGATACGAAACTTACCGGACACGGTTGACCACGGATACCCACGAAGTCTGTTGATGGCGTAGGCTAAAAACTTATGTTAACTCTCAAAATCAAGGAGATCGAGTCTTTCAAATATGTCTTGAGGATCACTAGGCTGTAACGCCCACCTATATGCTGGATGGACTTCCCACGAGAATCCGAAATCAACGTCTCCTTGTATTAAATAATTGTGCTCCTCAAAATATTTTCTTACGATTATTCCTTTATTATTCGAACGTCTACCTGTTAAAAAATTTATTTTATATAAAAAATGGGCTAATTGTTGCTCTGTTGCATTTTTATTATTAGCAAAGCGAAATCCTCCTCTTTGACAAATTGAGTTGATTTTATTTATGAGTTGCTCTGATGTAAATTGATATGAATCTTTAGCTTTTTTCTTTTTAACGGAAGGCTTCATTCCCAACATCAAACGCCTAATATCAGGTAGTTCAGATTTATATTCAATTTCGGTATCTAGTAATCGATCACTGGAGTATGACGGAAAAGCATCCTCCCAGTCTTCCGTTCCAATTAATTTGGCTCCCCGCATTTGGGCATTCTGGGCAGCAAGCGTACAAAGCTTTACTAAGTCCCTTGGCCTTCTTCGAATCAAAGACATCAACACTTGATGAATAGGCGCATTATCCCAATGCCCGCCACCCCTAAAACGTGGTTCCATGAGTACATGTAGATATTCGGCAAGTTTCTGCTGATCCATCGTGAAAAGCACATCTTCATCAGCCTTACGCCCAAAATAAGTTTCAATTCTTTTTACAAGTAAAGATAAAATCTCATGATTAGACCAAGTTAACCAAACGACAGAGCCTGCAACTTTGTCAGTCGATTCATCTGACGTTCTATAGAGATAGTAGACATCCGAACATAAAGCGATTTTGAAATGAATAGAAGGGTTTTCATTACTTAAATCTCTAACAGCATTCAATAATGCAGATATCGTATTAATGTCCGCCTGCCTACCTTTCCACCCTCTATCAAGGTCGTCAATATAAACATTGATTTTACGATTATTAAAACAAGCTGCTCGTAATTTTTCTTTTGCAGGATCAAGAGAAATCGTCTTAGATTTAATCGTATCGAATATTATATCAATAAGTTCGCCACTTATTCTTATTATCCTATCAAGTACGTTTGACTGATCAGTTTCTTTAATACCAAGATTAATCAGAATTTTTTTTAGGATGATCCGCTTTAGCCCATCTTTCCATATACGAATTGTTCTTAAAAAATCCTCTGTATCGCTTGTCAGATCAGAAATATCATCCGGCCTGATAAATACGGATAAAATATTATTTATATCATCCTCGTACTGAGCAATTTTAAACATTGCTGATTTCCCAATACCCTTGTGCCCGACTAGGACTCTCAATTTCAAGTCAGCAGTAAGTTTATTATATAAAATATTCTTGACGTAGTACTCCCGTAGTCTATGGAGATTTTCATCATCTGCAGCCTCATGCCCAAATATTTTTTGAATATTTTCATCAGAAAATATTTGATACTTTTTTAATTTTGTAACATCAACAACGCGCTTTAGGTCTTCCAATCTTATTTTTCCCATGGCAAACCTCCGTTTGATAGAAACAAGAGATATTATATAGGTAAATAAGGAGACACCGCTCGTATTATTTTATACTACCATCTATTCTGTTTACTTCGGCATGAGATGTACATCAATTGTATTGATATGTCTATCATTTCTTTCGGGAAGTTGTCCACACTTCAACGCACCTGCCTACGGAAAAAACTTGTCTCTGGTGAAAATAGAAAATCCAGTGTGCTTATCCTTCATCAAGTAGGATGATGGAAGCGGTCCACACCGCGTTACATAGTCGATTTTATCATTTTCTGTGTCGTTTCAGCCCAGACTCCCTTCAATAATCTGATCGATTTCATTTATAAAAGCCACGGCCTGTTCAAACCATTCGCTTACCTTTTCAGGTTGGATCTTCACGAAATCCCCGTAATCGCTCTTTTGTCTGAAGTCATACATGCGCGAGAATAGGCGACCCAGTTCTACCGGGACAATACCCGCCTTGACGAAGTGTTCATTGAAGAGGGCACGTACTCCCGTATGTTTAGAGGACGACAAATCTTTCGTGTGAAGAAGGGCCAGGACTTCATAGAACATTGCATAATAGATACGGTTCAATGCGGAAGAAGGGGTGCCGTCACGCAGGAGCACCCGGGCATCGTCAAGAGTTTCCCTGGCTTTATCCTTTCTGTAGCGGATCAGAGTCTCTTTCATACAGCCAGTCCTTCACGATCGATGTTCTGATGAAGGGGCATGATGGCGGCAAGATCGGAATTCCAGAATTCCTTTTCATAGACGATAACGCCGAAAACGACGCTGTATTTCAGTTCCATATCGTAAGCGGTGTCAAAAACCATTTCTTCGACAGAGTGATCGACTTGCCCCGGAAGCAGCACAAGAAGATCAATATCAGAATATTTTCTGTCATCGCCTCTCGCTACAGAACCAAAAAGCTTGAGCTCCACATCATGGCCAAACTTCGTTATTAAGCTGCCCTTCAGTTCCTGAATAGCCAATGTAATCTTTTTATTCATCTTATCCCCTCCAACAGGTGAAAAGACATTGCTGCATTGTGGGCTGTATATACCAGCATAATCATCGTGTGCCAAGAGAATTCAGGCCGTAAGATGAGTATAGCCACAAGAAATCATCAACTTTTATTGACTTATGCAGCTTGCTGATCGCAGGAAGAGAGACATTTTAGACACGTACGCTTAAATCGGATGAACCAAAACCAGGGAGCTGTCCCCCCCTTTCCCGTTCCCCTATCCGGCGATCTCCGCGTCGGTCAAAAAGCAGGCCGGGTCGGGGGACCAGATCTCCCCGGTCACCGCCTCGGCGCGGGCGCGGAAATTTCCGCCGCAGACGGCGAGCCAGCGGCAGGTCGCGCAGCGCCCCTGCATGTGCGGCCCCTTGTCCTTGAGCTTCGCCAGGAGCGGGTTGCTCATGTCCGACCAGATCCGGCTGAAGGGGCGTTTCCGGACGTTCCCGAAGGAGATCCCCCGCCAGAACTGGTCGGGATGGACCTCGCCGTCCCAACTGATGCAACCGATCCCATGGCCGGAGCTGTTCCCCTCGTTCATTTGCAGGAGCTCCAGGACCTCCGCCGCCCGCTTCGGGTCTTCCCGGAGCAGCCGGAGATAGATGTACGGGCCGTCGGCGTG
>PLLC01000044.1 GCA_003141195.1 Syntrophaceae bacterium | reverse complement strand
CTCACGGCTCAGGATTTCGGGGGCCTTGCATCTGGACATCCCGTATCCTGTACGGGACAAGCTTTTGAACAGCCTGCAAGGGAGCCTTTTTCAACAGGCTCTCAGGGGTACAGGGCGACCAGGGGCAGACCGGTCCCCTCCGGGAGACCGGACATCAGGTTCATGTTCTGGATCGCCTGACCGGAAGCTCCCTTGATCAGATTGTCGATCACGGAGACGACGATGAGCCGCCCGGTCCTCTTGTCCACGGTCACGCCAATATCGCAGAAATTCGAGCCGACGACGGAGGAGAGGTTGGGGAACCGACCGACCCGGCAGACCCGGACGAAGGGCTCTTCCCGGTAGAATTCCCGATAGAGGGTCGTCGCCTCCTCGGCGCTCACATCCTTTTCCAGCTTCGCGTAGATCGTGCTCAGGATCCCCCGTTTCACAGGCAGCAGGTGCGGCGTGAAGGAGATCTTCATCTCCCGGCCCGCCAGGAACCCAAGCTCCTGTTCGATCTCCGGGGTGTGCCGGTGACTTCCTACCTTGTAGGCCTTGAATCCTCCCTCCACCTCGCAGTAGAGCGAGTCGATCTGAGGCTCCCGGCCTGCCCCGCTGACGCCCGACTTCGAGTCGGCGATGACGGAGGCGGGGTCAATCCACCGGGAGCGCAGAACAGGCGCCAGCCCGAGGATGATGCTCGTGGGATAACAGCCCGGATTGGCCGTCAGACGGGTCTTGCGGATCTCGTCCCGATGAAGCTCGGGCAGGCCGTAAACCGCCTCTTCGAGCATCCCGGCGGCCGTATGCCGGCCGTACCACGCCTCATAAGAGGCCGCATCCCGGATGCGGAAGTCCGCGCTGAGGTCGACCACCTTCCGGCCCGCCCGGATAAAAATGGGCGCTATTTCCATAGAGACGCCGTGGGGAAGGGCCAGAAAGATGAAATCGGCGAGACCGGCCACGACTTCGGGGGAATCGTTCGTATAGACGAGAGCGGTCCGCCCGGAGAAAACCGGATAGACTTCGGAGACGGGCGCCCCCGCAAACCGCCGGGAGGTCGCCGCCACAACCTTTGCCTCCGGATGGCCCAGCAGCAACCGCAGCAGTTCCTGCCCGGTATAGCCGCTACCCCCGTAGATACCAACCTTGATCACCTTGCACCTCCTTGAGCCCCAGAACATAGACTTTCGCGACTTTTTACGAAAGCATCCCCCTGAAATCCAAAAAAAAGGGAGGCCATCAGCCTCCCTGCGGAATTTATCTCTTGGAGAACTGGAACCGCTTCCGGGCCCCCGGCTGACCGTATTTCTTTCTTTCCTTGATACGGGAGTCCCGCGTCAGGAAACCGGCCTTTTTCAGGGCCGCCCTCAGCTCCGAATCGTATTCCACGAGCGCCTTGGAGATGCCGTGCTTGATGGCGCCCGCCTGACCGGCGATGCCGCCCCCATTCACGTTAATGTAAAAATCAAGGAGACCCTTCTTCCCCGTCATCTCGAGGGGCTGCTGGATGATCATCTTCAGGCTTTCCCGCGTGAAGTAGTCGTCGAAGTTCCGCTTGTTCACCTGCAAAACGCCGGTGCCCTCCTTCATATAGATCCGGGCAATGGCGCTCTTTCTCTTCCCTGTCGCATAAAACCGTTTTTCCGTCATATCCCTCTCCAGATCGCGTTCACGAACCCGATATTTCTTCCGTCGCAAATATTACAACGCCAGAATGCGGGGGCACTGCGCCTCGTGCGGATGGTCGCTGCCGGCGTAGATCTTGAGCTTTTTCAGCATGGCCCGCCCCAGCGTATTCTTGGGGAGCATCCCCTTCACGGCCGCCCGCAGCAGCTCCTCTGGTTTTTCCTTGAGCATCTTTCCCGCCGTAGTCGCCTTGAGTCCACCCGGGTAGCCGGAGTAATGGTAATAGATTTTGTCCGTTAACTTCTTGCCGGTCAGACTGATCTTCTCGGCGTTGACCACTATCACGAAATCTCCCGTATCCGTATGGGGGGTGTAAACGGGTTTGTGCTTTCCCCTCAGGCGGTGGGCGATCTCACTCGCCAGCCTTCCCAGGACCTTGTCCCCGGCATCCACGAGATACCAGTCGCGACTGACCTCCCCCTGCTTTGCCTGATATGTCTTCATCCTCTCACCCAGTGCGCATGAATTTGAACTTGGATAGATACGCAAATTTATCCTCCTTGTCAAGGAAAAACCTGCATAAAAAATCAAAAAGGGAAACAGGCCGCCTTGCGGGGGGATTACTGCCCCGACTGCCCCGTTTTCGAAAGGCTTACCCCTCCACCGCTTCGTCCTAATCCCAACAGCGAGAAGTAGAACATGAACGCCCGGTCACTCGATGTGTCGGTGATGTTGAATTCAAAGATCCAGCACTGCTTCCGGTACTTGATGCCATACGTGGATTCGATGGTCTTGTTGTCCAACCGATTTTGCCTCAGGATATACAAGGCATCCAGGGAGGGGGTCACGGCGGCTTTTAGGGTAAGGTTGACCTCCTCCACGCTGTTCTGTGTATAGCGGTACCCGAGGATGGCGGAATCGCCCCGGTTGTCGGAGACGGCCAGATCGTAATTGGTCTGTGTCCAGACGCCGGAATTGACGCTGTAGATGTTCCGCGCCGCAAAGGAAAGACTCGGGATCGGCGACAGATCCAGTTCCAAGGTGACAGCGCCGAAGGGGCGGTTGTCGGCGGTCCCGCTCGTCACGTCCCGCCGGCTCTCCTGGATGTCAAAGGTCTGTGCCAGCTTGAGGCGCATCATCTCCCGGTAACTGACCTTTCCATCCTTCCCCTTCGTTCGGGAGGTAATCGTGTTGGTGAGGGCGTAGGTCAGGCTGTTCGAGGCTGAAATGCTCGACAGATAATCGGGGAGGTAGGACTGGGAGGCCTCGGGGATATAGGTGTAGGTGAGCTCCGGCCGGATCGCATGCCGGATCTTATCTATCCCCGCCGCCCCGACGTCGAAGACCCTGCTGACCTCCGTTAAGAGGGTGGCGCCTGTCTGGAAAACCTCCCGATCCCCGTACTTGTCCCTTGAATCCAGGTTATCGGTCCGATCCCAGACGTTCCCCCGGAACCCGGCCTGCGGCACCATCTGAACATAGGGTCCCAGCTTCTGCGGCAGGTAGAGGGTCGGACTGATGTCCCAGAGATGGCCCTTCTGTCCCGTCTGACGGTAGAAATAATTATAGCCGGAGGTGAATTCGAGTTGAAGAGGGCTGCCGAAGAGGGGCTGCCTAAATCCCGTCAAGATCACCTCCGGATACTTCTGGAGCGTGGCGTCATTGGTCTGCAAAGACAGATCATCCGTGTAGCGCGCCAGGGCGGTCAGGTTGTACAGGGACCAGTCCTTCGTCAGACGGACCGTGGAATCGAGCGACCCGAGGGATTCATCCCCGAAAAAAGTGATGCGCCGAAACAGCTCCGTGCCGCTCGCGGAATAGTTGTCCAAGTAGTAGTTGCTCGACGAGAAATCCTTGAAATACCAATGATCGGAGACCCGGCGGATGTCGCTCCGAATGGAGAAACCGGAACTGAAGGTCGTCTCATGGTTGAGGTAGAAGGACCAGCGGTTCCTGGATTCCTGCCAGTCGCGGCTGATCGACCCGACGGTTTCCTTGACATTCTTGTGGTCGTTGAGGAAATCGGCGTAAAGGGTCCCGGACGTCTCTGCACTGGGATAGTAACGGAACTCCACCCCCTCCTTGAAGCCGCGTTGCGACATATACCGCTGGTAGAAGGTTGCGTCGGCGCTCTCCGAAATGGCCCAGTAGAAGGGCACCTGAATGTCCAGGCCGTTCTTGTCGCTGGAGTAGGTGAACATGGGGAAGAGCAACCCGGATTGGCGCGTCGTCTTGGCGGGGAAGATGAGATAGGGCAGGTAGAGCAAGGGGAGATCCCGGGCCAGGAACCGGAAGTTCTTCAGGACGCCGTAGCCATCGACGGTCAAGTCGAGCTCACTGCCGGCAATGCGCCAGTCGGGCGCATCTCCGTCGCAGCTGGTCACCGTGGCGTTTTCAAGCCGGTAGGTCGCTTCCGACTTCTTTTCGATCCTTTCTCCTTTGATGTAGAAATGGTTCTGGGCGATAAACATCTTCCCGTCATCCACCATCCCCGTCCGCGAGACGATGTTGAACGAGACCTTTTCGCCCTCAAGGATATCCTGATCGCTCTGGACATACACATGGCCGACGGCCAGGGCCTGGTTCGTGGTGCGGTTCAGGGTTGCGGCGTCTGTCTTCAGATAACCCCCGGAGAAGGTGATCAAGACCTTCCCCGCCGCGTGAAAGACGTCTTCATCCCCATCGTAGGCGATGCTATCCGCCTCGATGGTGACCGGTCCCCCTCGGAACTCCGTCTCGAAAGCCCGGAGGGGCGAGGCCGCCATCCAGGGGACGAATAGGATCGCAAGAAAGCAGAAGACCTTTTTCAGTCTGTTCACCTCAACACCTTCCACGACGATCCGATTGCCTGTCTTCAGGAACGGCATACGTCCCGCCGCCTTTCCCGATCCGCTGGAGCTTCTTGACTTCTCCCACCAGATAGAGGGAACCGGCCGCACAGACGAGATCCCCCTCCCCGGCGAGCGAAAGGGCATAGCGCAGAGCATCGCCCGGATTTTCGACCACTTCGATATCCCCGTGAAACCTCCCGGCCGCCAGCCGCAGCTCCTCCGGCGATAGGGCCCGCTTGCTGTTGGGGCGAGTGAGGATCACCCGATCGGCCAAGGGGAAGAGCCTCTTCGCCATCGTCCGATAGTCCTTATCCCCCAAGACGCCGAAGAGCAGAATCAACCGCCGGTGGGGAAAATCATTCTGGAGCGCCCGGCAGAGCGTGGCCACCCCCGCCGGATTGTGGGCGCCGTCCACAAGCAGCATCGGTGAGTGCTGGAGGATCTCCAGCCGCCCCTCCCAGTGCGCCTGCTTCAGGCCCTCGGAAACGGCCGCTTCCTCCACCCGGAAACCGGCATCCTCGATCAGTTCCACGGCGCCCAGCGCCAGGGCGGCATTGGAAATCTGGTGTTTTCCCGCGAGGGGGCAGAGAAGCCCCTCATGGCGCCGCCCGACGCCCTGATATGAAAACGTCCCGTCCCGATGGATCGTCGTCCGGATCTCCTTCCCCACCCGGAAGAGCCTTGCCCCTCTTTCCCGGCAGATCGCCTCCAGGGTCCCGATGACCGGCTTCTGCCGGGCCGCGGTGAGGCAGACTCCCCCCTCCTGGATGATCCCCCCCTTTTCGCGCGCGATTTTCCCTAGGGTGTTGCCGAGGTACTCCTGGTGTTCGAGGGAGATGTTGGTGATCACCGAGACGAGCGGGATGACCACGTTGGTGGCGTCCAGCCTGCCGCCCATTCCGACCTCCAGCACGGCGATGTCCGCCTTCCGCCGTTGAAAGTGGAGAAAGGCCATCGCAGTCAGGAATTCGAAATAGCTCACCTCTTCCCGGATCCGGCTTTGGACCTCATCCACGCAGGACGCCGTTTCCTCACGGCTGATCATCCGGCCGTCGATCCGGATCCTTTCCCGGACGTCGATCAGGTCCGGAGAGGTGTAAAGCCCGGTCCTGAATCCGGCCGTCGAGAGGATCGCGGCCGTCATCGCCGCCACCGAACCTTTGCCGTTGGTACCCGCGATCAGCACGGAGGGGAAACTTCCCTGGGGATCGTTCAGCCTGCTCAGGAGGGAACGGATCGGGTCCAGCCCGAAGCGTATGCCCAGGGAATTCAGACCGGAAAGATATGCGAGCGTCTCGCGATAGGTCATGGATCACATTGCCTTGCGCATCATCACGGAGATCAGATGCGGATCACCTGTCCGTCCTGAAGGATTTGGATACGGCTGTTCCCCATCCGGTCGATCTCGCGCTGGATCTCTTCGCGATACTGGATCTTCATACGATACAGACAGCTCTGCGGATTCAACGGATCCAGTTTCTTTAATTCACAGGCCAGGCCGGCAGGGGTCAGGGGGGCGGTCAGCTCGGCCATGTCCGCCCTCTCTCCCGGCAGTGACGTCTCAACGAAGATCGCCCGGACATTCTCCCCCTTCCCTGCAACACGCCAGATCCCCTCGTTCGGCCCGGTGTCCCTGACGAAAATGGCCGTCTTCGTCCCGGATGCCTATCCGGATTCGATGACATCGGCTGCGCTTTCTACGGAATGATGGACCGGAATGGCCGACGCGCATCTTCTCTCCCCCCCGGAGGGGTTTAAACCTCAGGAGCGGTTTCTCCGCGCTGGGAAGGATTGAAAAATCGCACCAGATGGCGCCGTTGAAAATGTGCCGATTGAGGGTTTCGATCACCTGGGGCGTGCTGATCACCGTCAGCGGATGGTTTCTGCGGACATGGCAGAGGTTATCTGCGAGAGACGCCGGCTCCCGGATATGATCCAGGTAGGCATGGCTGATCAGAACATGATCCATCTGGGACAGGTCCTCCAGCGTCATGACCGACGTCGCCGCACCGGCGTCCAGCAGGGTCCTCCCATCGATCAGAAACCCCGTGAAACCGCAACCGGGGAACTGCGAGCCGTGACAATCCAATGTCCTGATTTCCATCTCGGCCATACCTTACATTCTTGGATCGCCATTGGTGCCTCTCGGTGGTCGTCTTTTTCGCAGCTTTACGGCTTTTCCCGGCAGGCCTAATCCGCCGTCACCTTGAACACCTCATCGCCGGGACGGACCCGATCCGCCACCTGGATGCCGATATAATCGCCGGCAACCGCCTGGGCCACCTTCTGGTTGTTGACCTCCATGGAATCGAGCAGCATGGTCAAGTCCGTGGTATGTCCGGTGAATTTCAGGGTATCCCCGACCCTGATCTCGCCCTCCGTGATCTTGACGGCGGCCACGCTCGGTTTGGAAAAAAACTTCACGACTTCGCCAATCCTCTGTTCACCCATTGCCAATCCTCCTTCCTACGACGATCTCAGGCAAAAGCCCGTACCATAAACACTTCGGTGGGAAAATATCGCGTTTTTGATAAAAAGACAAGGGGGGAAAGAGAGGAAAATAAAAAGGGCGGGTTGATGGCCCGCCCTCTGCGATTTTCTATTTCTTCGGCGCCGGCGCCTTTTTCTTGGGTTTATCCGCCTCGGCATTCCGGACGAATTCAATGATGGACATGGGCGCATTGTCACCCGCGCGATATCCGGACTTGACGATCCGGGTATAGCCGCCGGCCCGTTCCTTATAGCGCTCCGACAGGTCACCGAACAGCTTTCCCACCATCTCTCGTTCCCGGACATAAGCGGCGGCCTGTCTCCGGGCATGGAGATCCCCCCGCTTGCCGAGGGTGATCATCTTATCCGCCACCTTTTTGAGCTCCTTGGCCTTCATGTCGGTGGTCTGGATCTTCTCATGTTTCAAAAGGGAGGTTACCATCGTCCTCAGCATGGCCTTGCGGTGGCTTGTCGTCCTTCCCAGTTTGCTTCCAAATTTCCCCTGGCCCATCGAAACTCATCCTTTCAATGCAAACAATTCTATTCCGCCCCTTCAACAGGCGTTTCTTCCGCTTTTTCGGCCTTGTCCCACGGAGGGGAATCCAGCTTCATGCCAAAGCCCAGACCGGATTCCAACAGGATCTCTTTGATCTCATTCAACGATTTCCGTCCGAAGTTCTTGGTCTTGAGCATCTCGGCCTCCGTTTTCCGAACCAATTCCCCGATCAGATTGATCCCGGCGTTCTTCAGGCAATTGGCCGAACGTACGGAGAGTTCCAGATCCTCCACGTGCCGCAGAAGGATATCGTTGATATCTTCTTCCGTTCCTTCAATTTCGGATGCTTCCTCTTCTTCTTCCTCCTCGGAGAAATTGATGAAGGGATCGAGCTGCTCCTTGAGGATCTTCGCCGCGTAGGCCACGGCATCCTCCGGAAGAACGCTCCCATCCGTCCAGACCTCGAGGATCAGGCGATCATAGTCCGCAACCTGCCCGACCCGGGAGTAGGTCACGGTATAGTTCACCTTCTTGATCGGTGAAAAGATGGAATCGATATTGATCGTTCCCTCGGGCTGTTCGGGATCCATTTCCTTCTGGGCGGCAACGTACCCCTTTCCCATTTTGACCACCATTTCCGCCTTGCAGGAAGCCTTCTTACCCACCAGGGTTGCAATGTAGTGATCGGGATTGAGGATCTCCACCGTCCCGTCGGTCACGATATCCGCCGCAGTGATCACCCTTTCCCCGGAGGCATTGAGCCAGATGGTCCGCGGTCCATCCTGATGAAGCTTCAGGCGCACACCCTTCAGATTCAGAATGATATCGGTCACGTCCTCTTTGACCCCGGGGATCGTGGAAAATTCATGAAGTACGCCGCCAAATTTTACGGAAATGATGGCTGCCCCCTGAATGGATGACAGCAAAATCCTCCGCAGTGCATTCCCCAGGGTGGTACCGAAGCCGCGTTCCAGCGGCTGGCAACTGAATTCCCCATAAAAACATGTATGGGTCGCTTTATCGATATCGATTCTTTTCGGTTGAATCAAACTGCGCCAGTTTCTCTGCATAATTCCTTTCCCTGCCCTTCGGATACCTGGTGATTGTCTTATTTGGAATAAAGTTCAACGACCAGTTGTTCCTTAACCGGCATCGTCAATTCCTCACGGGCAGGAAGCATCTTCACAACGCCCTTGAAGTTGGTCTTATCGACCTCCAGCCATTGAGGAACCCCCCGCCTGGCAACGGTTTCCATAGCTTCGATAATCCGCTCCACCTTCCGGCTGCCCTCTCTGATTTGGATTTCATCCCCTAGTTTTATCAGATAAGAAGGTATATTGACCGGTTTCCCACTCACCAGAAAATGGTTATGCCGGACCAGTTGTCTTGCCTCCGTACGCGAATTCGCAAAACCCATCCGGAAGATCATGTTGTCCAGCCTTCTCTCTAAAAACAGGAGAAGATTGGTTCCGGTAATCCCCTTCTGCCGTTCCGCCTTGGCGAAATATCCCCGAAACTGCTTTTCCAGAAGACCGTACATCCTTTTGAGCTTCTGCTTTTCCCGCAACTGGACGCCGTAATCGGAGAATTTTTTCCGCATCTGACCATGATCACCGGGTGCAAACCCCCGCCTTTCAAAGGCGCATTTCTCACTGTAACACCTGTCCCCTTTGAGAAACAGCTTCAGGCCTTCTCTTCGGCACAACCTGCATGTGGATTCTCGATATCTTGCCAAAAAAACCTCCCCCTATCCATTATCCGTTATCCATTACCAACGTCTTCTCATCGTCGTTTGATCATGGATCATTAACCATGGATCATTGTTTTAAACCCTTCTGCGCTTGGGCGGGCGGCATCCGTTGTGGGGAATGGGCGTCACATCGCGGATGAGACTGATCTTCAGACCCGCCGTCTGGAGAGACCTCAGCGCCGATTCCCGACCGGATCCCGGCCCCTTGACATAAACCTGTACCGCCCGGACCCCATGTTCCCGCGCCTTCTTGACGGCATCCTCCGCCGCCATCTGCGCGGCAAAGGGGGTGCTCTTTCGGGACCCCTTGAATCCCTGCATACCGGCAGACGCCCAGGCTATGACATTCCCGCTCAGATCGGTAATGGTCACGATCGTGTTGTTAAAGGTAGACTGAATGTGAGCTATCCCCTCGGAGATATTTTTCTTTTCCTTCTTTTTCCCTGTTTTTCTGACTGGCTTTGCCATGGATCCTCCGGATTCCTCCACTCCCTATTTTTTCTTGCCGGAAATCGACCTTCTCGGTCCCTTCCTTGTTCGGGCGTTGGTACTCGTTCTCTGGCCCCTGACAGGCAGTCCCTTCCGATGTCGCAAACCGCGGTAGCTCCCAACATCCATCAGCCTTTTGATGGACATGGAGATTTCCCTTCGCAAGTCCCCTTCGACCTTGAGTTCCTTGTCGATGATATTTCGGATGGCGGTGATTTCCGAATCCGCAAGCTGATCGGTTTTCGTGTCGGGGCTGACGCCGGCGTCCCGAAGGATCTCATTCGATTTTGTCCGCCCTATCCCGTAGATATAGGTTAAAGCGATCTCCATCCTCTTGTTCTTTGGTAAATCCACACCTGCAATTCTTGCCACCGATCAACCTCCTGATTATTGAATCCCTATCCCTGGCGCTGCTTGTGCTTCGGATTTTCGCAAATCACGCGCAACACGCCCCGCCTTTTGACAATCTTACACTTCTCGCAAATTTTTTTGACCGAAGAACGTACTTTCACGATCATTACCCCTCAATCCGCTGACGGCATGACCTATTTCCCCGCGCCGCCTTCGCTATTTTGTCCTGTAAACGATCCTTCCCCGGGTCAGATCATACGGAGACAGCTCCACCGTCACCTTGTCGCCGGGCAGTATCTTGATGAAATGCATCCTCATCTTGCCGGAAATATGGGCCAGGACGCGATGGCCGTTTTCCAGTTCCACACGAAACATGGCATTGGGCAGGGGTTCAATCACCCGACCTTCAACCTCTATCGCTTCTTCTTTCGCCATAATCTCCGTTCGGGGACAGATTTCAAATCTGTCCCCTTGACGTTCTAAGCGAAGCCGCCGCTACTGTATCCGGCTCAGGATCTCCGGCCCGTTCTCCATAATCGCTACGGAATGCTCAAAATGCGCGGAAAGCCTTCCATCCTCGGTGATGACGGTCCACCCGTCGGACAGAACCTTTACCCGGTAGCTTCCCTCATTCACCATCGGTTCGATCGCCAGGACCATTCCCGGCCGTAGCTGAATCCCTCTCCCCCGCACGCCGTAATTGGGGATCTGCGGATCCTCATGCATGCTCCTGCCGATTCCGTGTCCGACAAAATCCCGGACAACCGAAAAACCGGCCGCCTCGACGCGTCGCTGAACGGCGGCGGAGACGTCCCCCAGGCGGTTGCCCGCCAGCGCCTGTTCAATTCCATCGTAGAGCCCTTGCTCGGTGACTTTCATCAGCCGCTGCGCCGTGGCCGAAACGGTTCCTACGGGAACGGTTATCGCGGCATCTCCATAATATCCCTTGTAAATGACTCCAAAATCCAGACTCAGGATATCCCCGGATATGAGCGGCCGATCCGACGGCATACCGTGAACCACCTCGCCGTTCACCGATGTGCAGAGAGCAAAGGGATAACCGCGGTACCCCTTGAATGCCGGGACAACCCGACTCTTTCGCGAAAGCGTTTCCGATAACCGGTCCAGCTCCCGCGTGGTCACACCCGGTTTGACCCTTTCCCTCAGCTCCGTCAGAATCTCCGCAACAATCCCATTGCTGGTCCTGAGCCTTTCGATCTCATCCGGCAGCTTCAGGATAACCATGACCCTGATCCTCTGTTTTCAACTGCCCTGCCTGCCTCAGCGCCTTCTGGCAATGCGCCCTTTCTTCATGAACCCCTCATACTGCCGGGTCAGAAGATGGGTTTCGATCTGCCCCGCCGTATCCAGCGCCACGCCGACGACAATCAGAAGGGCCGTCCCTCCGAAATAGAAAGGTACATTGAAAGAGCTGATCATAATGCTGGGAAGCACGCAGACGGCGGAGACATAAATGGCCCCCCCGAAGGTCAGCTTCGTCAAAACATTATCGATATACTCGGCCGTCTTCTTTCCCGGCCGGATTCCGGGGACGTACCCCCCGTATTTTTTCATGTTGTCGGCCACATCCACCGGATTGAAGGTCACCGCCGTATAGAAGAAGCAGAAGAAAACGATGAAGGCCACGTAGAGCATCTCATAACCGACCCGCCCCGGGATCATCAAACTCGCCACCGACTTCATCCAGGGATGGGGAATAAAATTGGCGATCGTCGCCGGAAACATGATGATCGAAGAGGCAAAGATCGGCGGGATGACGCCGGCCGTATTGACCTTCAGGGGAAGATGGGTCGACTGACCGCCGTACATCTTCCTCCCGACCACCCGTTTCGCATATTGTACGGGGATCCGTCTCTGACCGCTCTCGACAAAAACGATTACGCCGACGACCAGCACCATCATCAGGATCAGAATGATGATGAAGAAAATTCCCATCTCCCCCGAGGCGAGGAGGCGGAAGGTATTGATGATCGCCTCCGGGCCGCGGCAGACAATGCCGGCAAAGATAATCAGCGAGATGCCGTTCCCGATCCCCTTTTCGGTGATCTGTTCGCCAAGCCACATGATAAATGCCGTGCCGGCGGTCAAGGTAATCACCGTCATCAGCCGGAACGCCCAGCCGGTATTGATCACGATCGACGCCCCCGTGGGGCCCGCCATATTTTCCAGACCGATAGAGATTCCGAAACCTTGGATAAGACTGAGGACCACCGTTCCGTAACGGGTGTACTGCGTGATCTTTCTCCGGCCCGCCTCTCCCTCTTTGGAAAGCTTCTCCAGGTAGGGGATGGCCACGGTCAGGAGCTGGAGGATGATCGACGCACTGATGTAGGGCATGATCCCCAGGGCAAAGACCGAAAGATTGCTCAGGGCGCCGCCCGCAAACATGTCAAAGAGTCCCAGGAGAGACCCCTTGGCCTGCTCGAAGAAGGCCGCCAGGGCTGCCGTATCGATCCCCGGCGTCGGTACATGGGCGCCGATCCGGTAAACCGCCAGGAGGATAAAAGTAAAGAGAATTCTCTTCTGGAGTTCCGGTATCTTGGAGATATTCTTTAAGCCTTCTAACAAATCAGATGACCTCTACAATTGTACCGCCCGCGGCTTCAATCTTCTCTCTTGCCCCGCGGCTGACCCTATCCACCTTCAGGGAAAGGGGGAAATTGATCTCCCCGTTTCCCAGGACCTTGACCCCATCTACTCTTCCCGACACCAGACCGACCGCCGTCAGGGTATCGCGATCGACAAGCGCCCCCTGGGCAAACCCTTTCAACTGTTCAATATTGACGATCGCGATGATCCGCCTCATGGGATTCTTGAATCCCCTCTTGGGTATCCTTCGGGTAAGGGGCATCTGCCCCCCTTCGAAATTGGGACGGACACTGTGTCCCGAACGGGCATTCTGGCCTTTTGCGCCCTTACCGGCCGTACCGCCGTGCCCCGAACCGTCGCCGCGACCGACCCTCTTTTTCTTTTTCCGCGAACCTTCCGGCGGTCTCAATGTTCCCAGATTCATTTCCCTTTCCCCTCAACTTCCACCGCAGCCACCAGGTGATCGACCTTCCGGATCATCCCGCGTATTTCCGGCGTATCATTCAACACCACGCTTCGGTTGACCTTGCCCAGTCCCATGCCGCGAAGGACCCTGCGTTGCGCCTCCGGTCTGCCGATGTAACTATGAATCAATGTAATCTTGAGCATTTTACCCACAGCCTGTCCCTCTCAGCCTTAATTTTCGGCAATACCTTTCCCTCTGGCGGCAAGGATCTCGGACGGCGCCCTCAACTGCCCCAGTCCTTCGATGGTCGCCTTGACCAGGTTGTGCGGATTATGCGATCCCAGGCACTTCGTCAGGATATTGTGAACACCGGCCACCTCCAGCACGGCGCGTACCGCCCCGCCAGCAATCAACCCAGTCCCTTCCGACGCGGGCTTCAGCAGGACTTTGCCGGCGCCGTAATGCCCTATGACGCTGTAAGGGATCGTCCGATTTTCCACCACCACCCGGATCATCGCCTTCTTGGCCTGCTCCATGCCTTTCCGGATCGCCTCCGGGACTTCATGGGCCTTTCCCAGACCGGCGCCGACGGAACCCTTTCCATCGCCGACCACAACCACGGCACTGAACCGGAACCGCCGCCCGCCCTTCACCACCTTGGCCGTTCTGTTTATCGTGATCACCCTGTCGAGAAGTTCCAATTCTTCCATAATCTTCGTTTCCTACGATCATCCCTTCGCTGTGGATTGTCGAATTGCAGGCTAAAACTTCAGCCCCGCCTCCCTTGCGCCGTCGGCCAAGGCCTTCACCCTTCCGTGATAGAGGAACCGACCCCGGTCGAAGACAACATTCTCAATACCGGCATCCTGAAGACGCTTTGCCAGGAGTCTCCCCACCGCCCTGGCCTCATCGACCCTTTTCATACCGGCAAGGGAATCCGCCAGCTCCTTGCTGAGCGTGGAGGCCTCCGCCAGGGTCCTCCCGGAATCATCGGCAATGGCCTGGGCATAGATATGGACCGCAGACCTGAATACGGAAAGGCGGGGCCGCTTCTCGGTACCCGTCACCTTCCCTCTCACCCTCATTTTCCGTTTGCTTCTGATCTTTTCAATTTTCTTCGTTGCCAATGTCCTACCTCTTCACGGGGTGTGCCGGAACAGGGCCGGCAGCACCGGAACTTAGGCGCCTACGGATTTTCCGACCTTGCGTCTGATCTGCTCGCCCGCATACTTGATACCTTTGCCTTTATAAGGTTCCGGTTTCTTCAAGCTCCGGATCTCCGCCGCCACACGTCCGACCAGTTGCTTGTCGATACCGGACACCGCGATGTTGACCAATTTATCGACCTTGATCTGAATCCCCTCCGGTATCGGATATTCGACCGGAGCGGAAAAACCGATGATCAGTTTCAGGGTATTGCCTCCGACTTCGGCACGGTATCCGACGCCGGAAATCTCGAGGCTTTTCGCGAACCCGCTGCTGACCCCCTTGACCATGTTGGCCACCAGGGTTCGGACCAGCCCATGATAGGATCTCTCTATTCTTCCGTCAGACGCCCTTTTGACCTCTACCGTCCGGTCACTCAGAATTACATCGATGCCTTTGGGCACTTCCAGGGAAAGCTTCCCCTTCGGACCCTCAACCATGATCATGGAATGATCCCGGCTGACCTTTACACCAGCAGGAACTTCCACAGGTATCTTACCAACTCTTGACATGAAGCCCTCTCTCCAAAAGGGGGGACAGATTTCAAATCTGTCCCCCTTGCCCGGTTTTCACTTACCACACATTGCAGAGAAGCTCACCGCCCAGGCTCAATTCCCTCGCCTCTTTATCCGTCATGATGCCCCTGGAGGTGGAAAGGATGGAAATGCCATAACCGTTCAGCACCTGGGGAATCTTCTCACTCTTCACATAAACCCTTCTTCCCGGTTTGCTGACCCGCTGAATATCGGTCATCACGGTTCTCTTTGCATCCGGGTACTTCAGATAGATCCGCAGCACCTCATGCGCACGCGGATCCTTCTTGATGTCATAACCACTGATGTATCCAGATTTTTTCAATACCTTCGCCACGTTCAGATTAATCCGCGAGTTCAGCACATCCACACTCTTGAAATGAACCCGGTTGGCATTTCTGATCCTGGTGAGCATATCCGCGATCGGATCGGTCATCCCCATTGCTGCTCCCTTTCTACCAGCTCGATTTGATCACGCCGGGAATTTCCCCCTTCAGAGATAAATTCCTAAAGCATATTCTGCACATATCAAATTTCCGGTAATAAGCCCTCGGTCTTCCGCAGAGCGGACACCGATTGTAGTTTCGGACTGAAAATTTCATTTTTCTCTTGGCCTTCACAATCAAGGATGTCTTTGCCACTCTTACCCTCCAGAGATATATTCCCCCGTTTTCAGTTCCTGAACGGCATCCCCATCAGCTTCAGCAGTTGCCTTGCCTCATCATCCGTCTTGGCCGTGGTGACGATCGCAATACTCAAGCCCCTGATCTTTTCGATCTTGTCATATTCAATCTCCGGAAAGATGATCTGCTCTTTCAGGCCCAAGGCAAAATTCCCTCTCCCGTCAAACGATTTCGTCGGGATCCCCCGGAAATCGCGGACGCGGGGAAGGGCGACGTTGACCAACCTGTCGAAGAATTCGTACATTCTCTCCCTCCGCAGGGTGACGCAGCAGCCGATGGACATCCCCTGCCGAAGCTTGAAGGTCGCGATCGACTTTCTCGCCTTGGTGATGACCGGCTTCTGCCCAACGATCGCGGCCATCTCCGCCACCGCGCTGTCCAGAATCTTGACGTTCTGAATGGCCTCCCCAAGACCCATGTTGACGACGATCTTCACCATCTTAGGGACTTCCATTGGGTTTTTATAATGGAGCTCCTTGATGAGAGCCGGAACGACTTCCTTGGTATAGTAATCTTTTAGTCTTGCCATCTTTCCTCAGCCTATGTATCCAGTATCTCGTGACATTTCGCGCAGACACGCACCTTTTTCCCATCTTCAAGGATCTTGTATCCAATCCGGACGCCGGTACCGCATTTGTTGCACAGATACATCACGTTGGAAACGTGTATCGGCCCTTCCTTCTCAACAATGCCGCCTTTGCCCTTGGCATCCGGCTTCTTGTGTTTTTTGATCAGGTTCACCTTTTCGATGACAACCCGCTCCTTGTCGGCAATCAGGCTCTGGATCTTCCCCGTCTTACCCTTTTCTCTACCGGCGATCACCTTGACGGTATCCCCTTTTTTCAGTCGCTTTCCCAGCATCTCTTGCTCCTCAGTCGCTCTTCAGGGGACAGATTTCAAATCTGTCCCCGTCGCCTATAAAACCTCGGGGGCCAGGGAGACGATCTTCATGAACTGTTTTGCCCGGAGCTCGCGCGCGACCGGCCCGAAGATTCTCGTCCCGACCGGCTCCAACTGGTTCGTGATGAGAACGGCGGAATTGTCGTCGAACTTCAGGTAAGAACCGTCCGCCCTTCTCACCTCTTTGACCGTTCTGACGACGACCGCCTTCATGACATCGCCCTTCTTCACCTTTGAATTCGGCAGGGCTTCCTTGACGGCAATGACGATGACATCACCCAGGCTGGCATATCGTCTCCTGGACCCTCCCAGCACCTTGATGCATGCCACCTTCTTGGCGCCCGAATTATCCGCTACGTTCAACACCGTCTGCATCTGAATCATAACAATACCCCATCGCGCATTAGGAGTTGGGAATTAATAGTTGAGAAACCAACCACCTTGCTCCGTGCTCTTTACACCTTTACTCCTTACGCCTAACGCCTTATTGCAATCTATCTTGCCTTCTCCAGGATCTCCAGCATCCGCCACCGCTTCTCTCTGCTCAACGGCCGGGATTCAACAATGAGAACCTTATCACCCACCTGACAGGCGTTCTGCTCATCATGGGCCTTGTATTTGACATACCGCTTGATGTACTTGTGAAAGACCGCGTGCTTCACGAGCCTTTCCGCCCGGACGACGACCGTTTTATCCATCTTCCTGCTGACGACGACACCCTGGATGGTGATCTTGTTGCCGCGTTGTTCCACTACCTTATCTCCTTTTCGACCAGAACCGTTCTGATACGGGCAATATCCCTGCGAATGCGGCCGAGTGTCGCCGGAGAGTCCAGTTGCCCGGAGGCATGACGCAGACGGAGCTTGAAAAGCTCCTCGACAAGCTCGCGGTTCTTCTGCTGCAACTCATCCAGGCTAAGATCTCTGATCTCCTTAATTTTCATCAGATATCTCCCTCGAAAGAAACTTGGTCCCGATGGGCAGCTTATGGGACGCCAGGGTGAACGCCTCCTTGGCGATTTCTTTCGGAACGCCTTCGATCTCATAGAGCACGACACCCGGTTTGATGACCGCCACCCATTCTTCCGGGGCGCCCTTTCCCTTTCCCATACGGGTTTCGGCAGGCTTCCTGGTGACGGACTTGTGCGGGAAAATCCGGATCCAGATCTTTCCCCCACGTTTGACGTGTCTGGTCATGGCCACGCGCGCCGCCTCGATCTGCCGAGCCGTAATCCAGCCGCACTCGGTCGCCTGAAGGGCATACTCGCCGAAGGCCACGGTATTCCCGCGCGTGGCTTTTCCGCTCATCCGGCCCCTCTGTAATTTTCTAAATTTAACCCTTTTCGGCATTAACATCGTTCTAAACCCCTGTTCTGCACGCTTATCCTGCGTCCCGGAACACCGGCCTTTTTAGTAAAGCCTATTTTGCCGCCTCTTTCTTGCCGGGCAATACCTCCCCATGGAAGATCAGAACCTTGACGCCGATCAGACCATAGGCCGTATGGGCTTCGGTAAAACCGCAATCGATATCCGCCCTCAGGGTATGGAGAGGCACACGGCCTTCCCGATACCACTCCGATCTCGCCATCTCGGCCCCGCCCAAGCGGCCGCCGCAGTTCACCCGAATCCCCTTTGCCCCGAACTTCATCGCCGTGATCACACATTTCTTCATCGCCCTGCGGAATGCAACGCGCCTTTCCAACTGCTGCGCGACATTTTCGGCGACCAGTTGCGCATCGATTTCCGGTTTGCGGACTTCGAGGATATTGATAATCACTTCGCTCTTGGTGATGGCCTCGAGATCTTTTTTCAATTTCTCGATCTCGGTTCCCTTCTTCCCGATGATGATCCCGGGGCGGGCGGCGTGGATATTCACCTTGGCCTTGTTGGCAGCCCTTTCGATTTCTATCCTGGAAATACCCGCGTGGTAGAGCTTCCCCTTGAGGAATTTCCGGATCTTGAGATCCTCATGGAGCAACTCGGAATAATTCTTCTCCGAAAACCACTCAGAACGCCACGTCTTGATACCACCCAACCTAAATCCGATCGGGTTAACCTTTTGCCCCAACCTCTCACCTCCTCAAGTCTTACTGTTCATCCAGGACCACGGTGATGTGACTCATCCGCTTCTTGATTGAAGCCGCCCTTCCCTGAGCCCTCGCCCTCCAGCGCTTGAGGGAGGGTCCTTGATCGACAAAGATTTCCTTCACGAAAAGGATATTCTCATCGATGTTGGGGTTCTGCTTCGCATTGGCCAGCGCCGACAGCAGAACCTTGCTCACGGGATCGGCTGCATATTTTCTTGCAAACAGGAGGATCTGCTTCGCCTCTTCCACCTTCTTCCCTCGGACCAGGTCGACTACCAACCGCACCTTCTGCGGCGACATCCGAATATACTTGGCAACTGCTTTTGCTTCCATAACTGACTCCAAACCGCCGGTGGGAACCACCCCCGCTTGGGGCACAGATTTCAAATCTGTCCCCCCAGATCCCTACTTTCGCAGCTTCGTTTTGCGGTCTCCGGCGTGGCTGTGAAAAGTCCTGGTCGGCGCAAATTCACCCAATTTATGGCCGACCATGTTTTCGGTCACAAAGACCGGAATGAATTTCTTTCCGTTGTGTACCGCAAAGGTCTGTCCGATCAATTCCGGGGTAACGGTGGAACGGCGCGACCAGGTTTTGATAACCGTTTTACTCCCCGCGGATTCCTGCCTTCTGACCTTTTCCAGAAGACTTTCCTCTATGTATGCGCCCTTCTTAATTGAACGTGCCACCTTTTAACCTCTTCTTTTTACGATATATTTATCCGTACTCTTGTTGGTCCGCGTCTTATGGCCCTTCGTCGGTACGCCCCACGGGGTGCAGGGATGACGGCCGCCGGAGGATTTTCCCTCGCCACCGCCCATCGGATGATCGACCGGATTCATGGCGACGCCCCTGACCTTCGGCCGCCGGCCGAGCCATCGCTTCCGTCCTGCCTTGCCGAGGCTCAGGTTTTCAGAATCAATGTTACCGACCTGGCCGATGGTGGCCCGACATTCCAGGAAGACCTTTCTGACCTCTCCGGAAGGAAGCCGGACCTGGGCATAACCCGCTTCTTTGGCCATGAGCTGTCCATAGGCGCCGGCCGAGCGGATCAACTGCCCTCCCCGCCCCACCTTAAGCTCCACGTTGTGAATCAGGGTTCCCAGCGGAATATTCTTCAAGGGAACGGCATTACCGGGCTTGATATCGGCCTTTTCACCGCTGACGACAGGATCACCCACGGTCATCTTGGACGGGGCGATGATGTACCTCTTCTCGCCGTCGGCATAGTTCAGCAGCGCGATCCGCGACGACCGGTTGGGATCGTATTCAATGGAGGCGACCCGCGCCTGAATATCATCCTTGTCCCTCCGGAAATCGATCAGCCGGTAACGCCGCTTGTGTCCGCCGCCGATGTGACGGCTCGTCATCCTGCCGTAGCAGTTGCGTCCACCGGTTTTCTTCAGGGGCCGCAAAAGTCGCTTCTCCGGCGTCGACTTCGTCAGCTCTTCAAAATCAGAACAGGTTTGAAACCTTCTTCCCGGCGACGTCGGTTTGTATTTTCTGATTCCCATCCCCTCTATTCCCTCATCCTTGCTGTCTTCAACCCTTGCGGGATGACCGGTTACGCACCTTCCCCGATCTCGATTCGGCTGCCCGGAGCGAGGGTTACGATCGCCTTCTTCCAGGAGCTTCTTTCTCCCATGACCTTACCCGATCTTTTCTTCTTACCGCGTACATTCATGACCCGGACGGCCAGCACCTTGACCTTGAAGATCTTCTCAACGGCGCGCCCCACCTCGATGCGGTTGGCCTTGGCATGAACTTCGAAGTTGTACTGATTCGCAGCGTCTCTCGCGACCGTGCTCTTTTCCGTGATCAACGTCTTCTTGATGATCTGATACAATTCCATTATGATATCAACGCCCCTTCAATTTTATGAACAGAGGGTTCAAGAAGGACGACATGATCGTATCTCAGCAGGTCGTAAACATTGACTCCCTCTGAGCGGACCATTTTGACGTCCCGGATATTCCGCGAGGATTTCTCCAAGACCGGTCTCGGCTGATCGATTACGAAAAGGGTCTTCTTGAATCCGAAGCGGTCGATCACCTTCTGGAATCTCTGGGTCTTGATCTCTTCCATCGGGAAATCCCGGAGGATGGTCATCTGTTCTTCCTTGAATTTCATGCTGAGAGCGGAAATAAGGGCCAATCGTCTGACCTTCTTGGGAACCTTGAAGGCATAACCGTGAGGCGTGGGTCCGAAGACAATCCCGCCTCCCCTCCAGATCGGAGAACGCGAGTGACCCGCCCGGGCCCTTCCCGTCCCCTTTTGACGCCACGGCTTCTTGCCTCCCCCGCTGACATCGCTCCGACCCTTGGTTGATGCGGTTCCACTTCGTCTCGAGGCCATCTGCATCCGGACCATTTCGTAAATGACGTGCTCGTTGACCGGCGCGCCAAACACGGCCTCACTGAGTTCAATCTCAGCAACTCGGTTATTTTCAATGTCGTATACACCTGCTACTGGCATTTTCCCCACCTTGAAAACCCTGCTTATTGACCCTTCTTGATCGCCGGCTTGATCAACACAAATCCGTTCTTGCTGCCCGGAACGGCGCCCCGGACCAGGATCACATTCATGTCCAGCCGGACGGCCCATACCAGCAGGTTCTGCGCCGTCTTTCTATCGCACCCCATGTGACCGGGAAGCTTCGTTCCCTTGAAAACACGGGACGGATCCGCGCTCGCACCGATGGAACCGGGCGCCCTGTGGAACATGGAACCATGGGTCGCCCGGCCGCCGTGGAAACCATGGCGTTTAATGACACCGGCAAATCCCTTGCCCTTGGTCGTTCCAACAACGTCCACATAATCCCCGGGGGCAAACGTTTCGGCATTCAGTTCCTGACCAGGTTCGCAACCTTCCGGATCCATATTGAATTCCCTGAGAAAACGGAAGAGGCCCTTGTCCGCCTTCTTGAAGTGTCCCTGAAGGGCCTTCGTCACATTGCGCTGCTTAATCCGCCCATATCCCAGCTGGAGGGCATCGTAGCCATCCGTCTCCCTGGTCTTTTTTTGAATGACCACGGAGGGCTCCACTTCGATAACCGTCACGGGAACGGAAACCCCTTCATCCGAAAAGATCTGGGTCATCCCCAATTTTTTGCCGATCAATCCTTTTGTCATCATCTTTCTCATTTGCCAAACATAAAAACCCGTCACGAACGATGGCGAAATGACCCGACGGTCCTCCCGCAGATCTCCCTTTCTACAACTTGATCTCCACATCCACACCCGCTGACAGATCGAGTTTCATCAGGGCGTCCACCGTCGCCTGTGTCGGTTCGACGATGTCAATCAATCGCTTGTGCGTCCGGATCTCGAATTGCTCCCGCGATTTCTTATCCACGTGCGGCGACCGGTTGACGCAGTATTTGTTGATCTCGGTCGGCAGGGGAATGGGACCGGCCACACGGGCGCCCGTCCGTTTTGCCGTCTCTACGATATCTTCCACCGAACGGTCGAGCAGTTTGTAGTCATAAGCCTTCAGACGAATCCTTATCTTTTGATCTTTCATGGTTTCATTCAACCCAATTGATGGCAATCCTATTCGATAATCTTGCTGACCACGCCGGCGCCAACGGTTCTGCCGCCTTCGCGGATGGCAAACCGGAGCTGCTCTTCCATGGCGATCGGTGTGATCAGATTCACTTCCATCTCAACATTGTCGCCGGGCATGACCATCTCCACACCCTCTGGGAGGTTGGCCACGCCGGTCACGTCCGTCGTCCGGAAATAGAACTGGGGACGATAGCCGTTAAAGAAGGGGGTATGCCGGCCGCCTTCCTCCTTCGTCAGGACGTAGACCTGCGCCTTGAACTTGGTATGCGGCGTGATGGAACCCGGCTTGGCCACGACCTGCCCTCTTTCCACCTCCTCGCGCTTTGTGCCCCGAAGGAGAACCCCGATGTCATCGCCGGCGCGCCCCTCATCGAGCGTCTTGCGGAACATCTCGACGCCGGTGCAGACGGTCTTGAAGGTCGGCCGGATCCCGACGATCTCGACTTCATCGCCCGTCCGGACGATACCGCGATCGACGCGGCCTGTGACGACCGTACCGCGGCCGGAAATGGTAAAGACATCGCCGACCGGCATCAAAAAAGGCTTGTCCAGATCGCGAACCGGCATCGGAATGTAGGTATCGATGGCTTCCAGAAGCTCCCAGATGGATTTCACATCCGGCGATTTCGGATCATCCGCTTCCAGGGCCTTCAAAGCGGACCCGCGGATGATCGGGATGTCATCGCCCGGAAAATCATACGCCGTCAGAAGTTCCCGCAGTTCGAGCTCGACCAGGTCGAGCAGCTCGGGATCATCCACGAGATCCACTTTATTCATGTAAACGACGACGTAGGGAACCTGAACCTGACGGGCAAGGAG
>PLLC01000015.1 GCA_003141195.1 Syntrophaceae bacterium | reverse complement strand
ACTGTCAGCCATCATGTCTAGTCCTTTCAAGACATTCTGGATTCCCGCGTACGCGGGAATGACAAAGTGGGGGGATTTTTCAAAGCTCTCGCATTTTCTTCAAGGGCGACGTTTTACTGACTTCAGGAAGTACGCATCAACCGGATGAACCATATTTTACTTCATTCCCTGTCAAGATTTTTCAGCCCTTCACCCCCCCTGCGAATACTCTCAGAACGTTTTTGATCGAAGGTCCCGGACCTTTTTCAGGCAAGAGCTGCAAATCCCTTCCACCCGAACGTCCACCCCCCGAATCTCGCCGGCAAACGAGCGCTGATAGTCCCCGACGTCCACCTTCAGGCTGCCGGGCTGCAGGCATTGCAGGACATCGCAATTCTTGCAGTGGAAATGAGGGTGTGCGGGGTGGTTTTCGTTTGGTGCGATGCCGTAGGCCAGGCTCCGGCCCCCTCCGCTGAGCCGCGCCACCAGCCCCCTTTCCACCAGCAGGTCGAGGATGCGATAAACGGTGACCCGGTTGATCTCCGCGGTCCGTCTGACCGTCGTGAAGATCTCCTGAGCCCGGATCGGCGACGGATTGTTCCCGATCACCTCCATAATCCTCACCCGGTTGGGCGTCGGATCGAGATCGCCTCCCATAAGAAGTTCCGGATAGTTGCAGCGCTGACACATGGTGATTCTCCTCTACGCAGGGTTGACCGTCCCGGCTGACTGATCTGCCGACCTCCGGGGCTTGAGATAGTCCCACAGGGCAGACGTGAAGAAACCCGCGGCGGCCACCAGGATGATCGTCGCCCCGGAGGTCAGGTTAAAAAGATAGGAAAGCCACAACCCGGTGATGGTAAAGAGGCAGCTTAAAATCGAGGACAGCACCATCATCGCCCGCAGTGAACCGGTAAATTTTTCCGCAATGAACGGTGGGATGGTCAGAAGCGCGATCACCAGGATCAGCCCCACCACGCGGATGATCATCACCACCGTGAGGGCGACCATCCCCAGCAGCAGGCAGTAGAGAAAGGTGACCGGAACGTTTCTCAGGCGGGCGAACTCGTCGTCATAGGACATGGCCAGAAAATCGTTGTAATAATAAGTGACGATGGCGATGACGGCGATCCCGATGGCGGCCATCTGCCACAGGTCCGAAACCGGCACCGCCAGGATGCTCCCGAACAGGTAGCTCATCAGATCGACATTATAGCCCGGTGTGAGGTCAAGCAAGACCACCCCGATCGCCATCCCCACCGCCCAGATCACCCCCACCATGGCATCGACCCGGTGCCGGGCCTTGAGTGTGACGGCGGCCATGACGCCCGCGGAGAGGATCGAGACGCCTGTGGTTCCGACCGCATACGGCCATCCCATGAAAAAAGCCAGTCCGATCCCTCCGTAGGCGGCGTGGGCGATGCCGCCGGCCAGAAAAACAATCCGATTCACCACCACCAGGGTCCCGATCACCCCGCAAACGACGCTCACCAGGACCCCGGCCATCAGGGCGTTGCGGACGAACTCCAACTGCAGCGCCTCCCACATATTATTCGTCCTCCTTTTTGTCCGCATGCAGGCCGAGCACCCGGTGGGGGATCCCGTGGGCCACCAGGTCCACCGGACAGTGATAAGCCTCATCGAGCATTTCCTGGGTGATCTCGCCGGAATCGTGGTGGTGAAGCTCGCGGTTGACACAAGCAACGGATTTCACTTGTCTCGAAAGGATCATCATGTCGTGGCTTGCCGCCACGATGGTAACCGTCCGGTTCAATTCCTTCAGGATATCGTAAAACTCGCCGCGGCCCTGCGCATCGATGCTGGCCATGGCCTCGTCCAGAAAGAGAACCTCGGGACCCGAGACCAGCGCCCTGGCAATGAATACGCGCTGCAACTGCCCGCCGGAGAGTTTACCGATCCTCCGGTCCCGGCATCCCCACAACTGCATCTGCTCCAACGCCTGCTGCGCGGCCACCCGGTCCTGCCTTGTATGCCGGGACCACCCCCGGCCGGTCCTCAAACGACCCATCAGGACTACATCGAGGACGGAGACCGGAAAGTCCTTGTTGATATGGACGTTCTGTGGCACGTAGCCGATGCGGTGCGACACCCGGTGCGGGGGCTCTCCGAAAACGGCCACCGTTCCCCGGGTGGGATAGAGCAGGCCCAGCATCAGTTTGAGCAGGGTCGTTTTCCCGCCGCCGTTGGGACCGATGACGACCAGGAAATCCCCGCGCGGCACATGCAGGTTCACCTCCTGGAGAACCGGCTGCCCGTTGAAGGAAAACCACACGTCTCGCATCTGGATGATGGGTTCCGGCATCACTTTCCTCTCATCGCGCGGCCGCTCCGAATTTGCGGGCGACCTCGCGCAGATTTCCGGCCCAGTTCTCCGCCAGAGGGTCCGTATAAACAATCTGCCCTCCGATCTCCCCGGACAGCAGCTCGGCGCTTTTCGCGGAGAATTGGGGCTGGACAAAGACCACCTTGATGTGGCGCTCCCGGGCATGGCGGATGAGCTTCTGGAGTTGAGCCGGTTTGGGGTCCTTTCCTTCGATTTCAACGGGAACCTGTACCAGCCCGTAGGCTTCGGCGAAATAGCCCCACGAGGGGTGGAACACCATGAACTGCTCTCCTTTCCGGCCGGCAAACAACGCCTTCAGCTCGGCGTCCAGTTCGTCAATCTCTCTCATAAAGGAGGCATAATTGGATTCATACTTTGACTGGTGGACCGGATCTATGGCAACGAGGGCATCGAGGATGTGTCTGGCCTGGATTTTCACCAGAGCCGGAGACAGCCAGACGTGGGGATCCGGCGAGCCGCCGCCGTGATCGTGCCCCGCCCGGGCCTCCACCTTCGATTTTTGCGAATGCTGGCGCCGGCTTTTTTCTCCGTCATGGTGGTCAGCCATCGGAATCCTGGTGATGCCATCGTCGGTGTGGACTACGCGCATCTTCGGATTGGCGGCCGCGATTTTTTTCAACCAGAACTTTTCAAAATCGATTCCCACTGCAAAATAGACGGCGCTTTTCGACAATTCGGCCATCTGTCGCGGTTTGGGCTCGAAGTTGTGGGGATTGGCGCCGGCGGGAACCAGAACAGAAACATCCACGAGATCCCCCCCGATTTTCTGGACAAAATACTTCTGGGGAGAGATGCTCACAAAGGCTTTGGTAACGGCCGCTTCGACCGGCAGAACCGAGAGCGCCAGGAGAACCGAACAGGCCGCACCGGACAACAGCTTCCACGGTTGTCTCATCTTTTTATCCTTTCTTTTTCCGCGGTTGGTCGTGCAACCCAGTTTCATCAGAGGGAAATGCCATAGTTTCAGAATCCAAAGAGGTATCCGCCATAAATTCTTCGTGCAATAGTGTTGCATGGACTCCCACTTGTCAAGTGATTTTTCCCGTACATGATCTGAAAGCTGGTTCTTGGCCGTTTTCTCCGTTATACGACGCTCCTGACGCGGCTTGTCACAAAGGGGGATGAAAATCCCCGTCCCGGCATTTCCCGGATCGAGGAGGGAAGATGAAAGCATCTCTTCCGGCAGGAGCGGGGTATCATTCTAATTCCCCCGCCATTGCACCATTCCGTATGCAAAAATTCTTTGACAACGGGCGTCGTTTATCCCATACTTCCCGCGGCGTGCAGAGGGCTCCGGTGAAGATCTTCGTCCGCGGGGCGGGACTTGCGTGTTGCGCGCCCGATCGGAGAAAGGAGCCCCCCCGCTTTCTCCGTCGGCAGTCGGGTCCTGCGTATCCGTCGTCATCAAGCCGGAAAGGCGTTATGGAAACCATCGATTTCAAACTGGAACGACTCCGCTCACTGCTGAGGGAGATGGGCGGCGCGGTGATCGGCTACTCCGGCGGCGTCGACAGCACGCTGCTGGCGGCTGTCGCGAGGGAGGTCCTGGGGGACCGCGCAGTGTGCGTGCTGGCGTCCTCGGAAACCTATCCCCTGTCGGAAGAAGAGGAGGCTTTGGAAACGGCCGTCAAGCTGGGGTTCACCGTGATCCGGATCGAAACCGGCGAGCTGGAAAACGAGGCCTTCGCGGCCAACACCCCCGACCGCTGCTTCTTCTGCAAGAAAGAACTGTTCGGCAGGCTCATCGCGATCGGCAGGGAACACGGCATCCGATGGGTGGCCGACGGCGCCAACGTGGACGATCTGGAGGACTACCGGCCGGGCCGCCGCGCCGCCGCGGAGCTCGGGGTCCGGAGCCCGCTGCGCGAGGCCGGCTTCACAAAGAAGGAGATCCGGGAGGTTGCACACCGGATGGGTCTGCCGACCTGGGACAAGCCGTCGCTCGCCTGCCTCGCGTCCCGCATCCCCTACGGCACCCGGATCGATCCCGGCATTCTCCGGCGTCTCGACGAGGCGGAGCGGTTCCTGAAGGAACTGGGATTCCGGCAGGTGCGGGTCCGGCATCACGGGGATATCGCACGGATCGAGGTCGAACCGCAGGAGATCTCGCGCCTTGCCGAACCGGAAATCCGGCGGAAGGTTACGGAGAAGTTCAAGGAATTGCAATATCTATATACCACACTGGACCTGAGCGGCTACCGGACGGGAAGCATGAACGCCGTTCTGAACAGGCAGAAGAAGGCATAAAGGGAGAAAGGAGAAAGGGGTGAGGAGTTAGAAGTGTTTGTCGCCTCTCGCTTCACATCTCACGCCCCACATTTTTATGGATACCCAGCGACTCAAAAGACTCCTCGAGGAGGTAAAATCCGGCGAAATGCCGGTCGAGCAGGCGCTCGACAGCCTGCGCACATTGCCCTACGATGATATCGGATGTGCAAAACTCGATCTGCACCGCGGCATCCGCACCGGTTTTCCGGAGGTCGTTTTCTGCCAGGGGAAGACCAGCGAGCAGGCCGTGGAAATCGTGAAGCGACTTGCCGAAAACCACGCAAAGGTCCTCGCGACCCGCGTGGAACCTGATGTCGCCGAGAAAATCGCCGGGGCGGTCGCAGGGTGCACCTACCACGAGGCCGCCCGGCTCCTGGTCGTCGACCGTCCCGGGGAAAAGACCGACGCGGCCGCTGAAGGCGCAAAGTACGTGATGGTCCTCTGCGCGGGGACCGCCGACATTCCTGTGGCGGAGGAGGCTGCGGTCACGGCGGCGGTGATGGGAAGCCGGGTCGAGCGCTCCTACGACATCGGCGTCGCCGGCCTGCACCGGCTGCTCGACCAGAGGGAGAGGATCACGCAGGCGAACGTGCTGATCGTTGTGGCCGGGATGGAGGGGGCGCTTCCGAGCGTCGTCGGGGGGATGGTCTCCTGCCCGGTGATCGCCGTGCCGACGAGCGTGGGCTACGGCGCAAGCTTCGGAGGGCTTTCCGCGCTCTTGGCGATGCTCAACTCCTGCGCCGCCGGTGTCGCCGTGATGAATAT
>PLLC01000019.1 GCA_003141195.1 Syntrophaceae bacterium | reverse complement strand
CGCGCGTAACCGCCTTCCCTTTGAAACCCGTAAACGCTCAGCGGCCTGGGCAGCAGGGGTTCCCCCCGTTCCGGATCACGGATCATGACGAATTGCCCCGGATGCGGCGTCGCAAAGGAGGGGGATAGTCGGAGGGTCAGCCGAAAGTGGCCCGGGGCGACGCCGAGATTTTCGATCACCTCTCCGGTCGCCACGGATGGATGTTCATGCGATGTTATCATTTTGGGCTCCACGCTGTTCCGACGGCGGCACTGCCTCCGATGGGACCCGCCCCAGATCCGCCGACATGATCAGGGCATCATCTCCCGTATCCGTGTAATAAGCGCGGCGGACGCCCCTTATGGAAAATCCGAACTTTTCGTACAATTTCTGCGCCGGGAGGTTGGAACGCCGCACCTCAAGCGTCACCCATCGCGCCCCTTCCGGACGAGAATCCCGGATCGCCTTCGACAACAAACGGGAGGCGATCCCGCCCTTTCGCAGATCCCTCCGGACCGCGATGTTGTGGAGGTGAATCTCATCCGCCACCCGCCAGAAAACAATATATCCGGCCACCGCCGTCCCTTGTGCATGTGCGGCCCTTCCGACAAGCATCCGGGAGAGGGGATTGGTCCTCTCGCTACGGAAAAGGCCCGGCGACCAGGGGGTCGGAAATGAATCTTTTTCGATCTCCAGGATTTCGACCAGATCCCCTTCTTCATATTCACCGATGGTCAGGCCGTCATGGTCCATGCTTCAAACATACCGGATATAATGCAGAATAACCGTCATCGCCAGAAACACGGCGCAAAAGATAGGGAGCGTCCCGCGCAAGTTGATGGTGTTGAGCGCGACCGCGGCGCCGATCAGGGGAATCAAGCCGTAAACCAGGTCTAAACCCCGGATGATCCAGGGCGTGAGACGGGGATAGACCCAGGTCATCACACCGATGCCGACCGGAAGTGTGATCAGGATCATGCCTGTCGGAAGAAGCCAGCTCCTCAGGGCCGCGCGGAGATGATTTCTCGAAATGGAACGGATATCGCCATGGGCGGCGTCGCTCAAGGCATCTCTGGCCAGTTTCTCATTGCTCCGGACGACCCACAGTTCCATCTTTTGCGCAAGAAGGGCAAGCGGGATAAAAATGAGTACGGCGAGTGCGATCAGCCCTTGCGGCAGGTGCCCCAGGATCCGTCCGCTCTCGATGGCGCCGGCGGCGATCAGGACGGCGGCGATGGTATCGTTGGGAGGGATGTAGGCGCCGATCGGAAGGCGATCAATCCAGAAGAGTTCGATGAACGCGCCGGCGATAAGACCCGTATACGGATCACCCAGGATCATACCGATCACGGGGGCCGCCACAATCGGCCTGGAGATCAAGATCTGTACGAAAATGCGGTCCAGGCAGAGGACCCCGCCGACAATGGATACGATCAGAACATTCATGATCATAGGATCCGCTTTTCTGTCATTCCCGTGAAAGCGGGAATGACAACTTTTTACGAGAGCGTCAAGATTGCATTTTCCGGACGATTTCAAAAAGGTCGATCGGTTTTTCCCGGGGGACGCGCCGCAATTCGATCTTCACGCCGGCATCCCGCAGGCCGGTGATATCACGGATATCGTCGTCGCTCAGAAGGACGGAGGGGGTGCAGCACAGTTTGCAATCCTCGTTGTAGATGTTGCCGATATTCAAATGATCGAAATGGAATCCGAGACTACGGGCCGTCCAGGCATCGAAGACCTTGCTGAAAAGAACGATGGTCTTCGGACCGCAGCCCCGGTTGAAGGGGTAGGTCTCCGCAAATTCAGCGACGCCGCAGACGATGACCTTGACCCCGCTGGGAACCGCCATCCGGATCACCGTCTCGTGGAAGAAATCGGACGCCACCTGATCATCTACAACGACGATGCAGGAGGCCCTGAGAAAGGGAACCCAGGCTTCCAGAATCTGACCATGAACCAGCCGGTTGTCGACCCGCACGAGGGCTATATCCAATGAAGCTTGCAATGGCCTATCCGACGGCTTTCTTGCTCAGAATCTCACTGGCCAGGGAGATGTTCTTGATTCCGTAATCCTTGATGTTCTGCGCAAACTCCTTTAATGACATGCCCTCCCGGATGTCGGGCAGCTTCAGAAGCATCGGGAGATTGACGCCGGTGATCACCTCCACCTTCCCTTCTTTCATAAAGGAGAGGGAAATGTTGGACGGCGTCCCGCCGAAGAGATCGGTCAAAATCAGGATCCCCTGTCCCTGATCCAGCTTCTTGATTGCCGTGCTGATCTCTTTCTTCAGATCCTCGACCCCATTGGTCTGGTCGACCGAGATGGGAACGATCCCCTTCAGGCTACCCCGGATCAACTCCGCCGCCTTGATCAATTCGCTCCCCAAGTTGCCGTGGGTGGTAATCAGCACGCCGATCATGATTTTTCTCCCCCATGTTCTGATATTGGTGGAACGCTAATGGATTGGATCTCAATTGTCAAGGTGAATCAGATAATCCTTCCTAAAGTCATTGACAAAATTAGTGAAAAGTGATTCATTGCCGTAATTTTTCGGCTGATTTTCCGTCTCTTTCCCGCCGCTCTATAACATTTTTTTGAGGCAATTCGCTGCCATAATTTCCCTTGACAAGCAATAACAGCCCCCCTATAATTTTTTATCCATCGAAAGCAATACCTTATAAAAGTGAATTATCCCGCCCACAGGGCGGGGCATCTTAAGAAACTGGATGGGGGGGATTGCATCCCCCTTCCTCCCACACCGCATTCATCCCCGTTCACAGGACGGGGTATTCTGCGGGAGGGTTTCATAAAACGGCATATGGATAGACAGCAAACATTATCCATTTCTGAGCGAAGCGGAAACAGAAGAATTGACAAACGATGAAAAAGGATCAGAAAGGAGAATTGATAATGATACGAGAAAACCAAGGAAAAGAAAAAACTCCGGAAACCACTACCGAAGGTAGTCTGGAAAAATTCGGCCTGGCGCTTGCCGAATGGAGTGAGAAGTGGTTCCCCGATGCCCTCGTATTTGCATTAGTGGGAATCATAATTGTTTTTATAATCGGACTTTTACTTGGTGAAAGTCCGGTCAAACTAGCCATAGAAGGTGGCAAATCCTTCTGGGTGCTGGTTCCTTTCACTATGCAGATGGCGATGGTCATTATTGGCGGCTATGTCGTTGCTTCATCACCTCCTGTATATCGTCTGATTCGGGTACTGGCCGGTATCCCCAAAACAGGAAGAGGAGCAGTCGCTTTTGTCGCTGCTTTCTCCATGATTACTTCTCTGCTTTCCTGGGGATTCAGTTTGATTTTCAGCGGTCTGCTGGTCCGCGAGTTAACGCAGCGCGTAAAGGGTCTGGACTACAGGGCAGTGGGATCTGCTGCTTATCTTGGATTGGGTGCGGTCTGGGCACTAGGCCTTTCCTCCTCCGCGGCTCTGATGATGGCGACAAAAGGGGCTATTCCTCCGAAGCTTTATGCCATAAGCGGTATTATACCTCTTACGCAAACTCTATTCATCTGGCCGACTTTATTAATGGTTATTGTTCTAATTATAATATCAATAGCAATCGCATTCTGGTCGGCACCATCTCCAGCGCGGGCTAAAACTGCGGCGGATTTTGGCGTTAAGTTCGAACCAGTTGATATGAGTCTGGAGCCCCGGAAGAAACCGGGTGAGTGGTTGGAATACAGTCCTGTTTTGACGGTCTTGATTGTAGCCTTACTGGGGTGGTATCTGTTTGATGTTTTTCAGAAATCTCCTATGGGGCCCTTGGCGGCTCTTGATCTAAATAACTACAACTTAATTTTCATTGCCTGTGGTATGCTGCTGCACTGGCGTCCCCGGAGATTTGTTCGTGCCGTTGCCCAGTCCGTACCGGCTACCGGCGGAGTTCTGATTCAGTTCCCTTTCTACGCTGTTATCTTCGGGATGATTGTTGGAACGGGCATTACTAAATGGCTGGCTGATCTCTTTGTTTCCATCTCGTCACAAGGAACATATCCGTTACTGGTTGCCATCTACTCGGCAATTCTGGGAGTTTTTATTCCTTCGGGCGGCAGTAAATGGGTTATTGAAGCTCCATACGTTCTGCAGGCAGCAGTTCAGCATCAAGTTAATATGGGGTGGGTGGTACAAATTTATAATGCAGCCGAAGCATTACCGAACCTCTTAAATCCATTCTGGATGTTGCCGCTGCTAGGTATGTTGCATATGAAGGCCCGTGATCTGGTAGGATATTCAGTGCTTCAGTTGATTTTCCACATACCATTGGTCTTCTTCCTGTGCTGGTTATTTGCGAAGTATATACCATTCGTTCCACCTGTAATGGGATAATATAAATTAATATAAAGAAGGAGAGTAAGCGATCACAGGGGTCCGGTTTGCCCGAGAAAATATTTTCAGTTGGGTGAAGATTTTTCTGGCGACATAGGACGGTTTATTTTACAGCCCATGCTCAGAGAAGCGAAGGGGGGATGAAAGGTTTCAGCGGCGAGTTTCCAATTTGATTTTTCTTGACCAAACTTAGAGATTTTGAACATTTCTCAAGACAGGACGGATTCTGGCGACCTTACGTCCAGCAGGTGATTTATCGGTATCTGGATTGCGGCGACATCCACAACGGCTTTGCCCTTGTGAAATGCAAAGACTTCGGCCACGAATAACTCCTGGCCTTCTTCTGCAAGTGTTGCTGCTTTCAACTGGTAATATTCAATGCTTTTCTCTCCTCCGTTCTGAGCAGTTGTAGGTGAAAATCAGTCAGGATTAGATTCAGCATATTATCGAATCAAAGCACATATCAACCGGATGAACCTTCATTTCTTTGTCATATATGGCCCCCTCTTGTCCCCCCTTCCAGAGGGCGTCACGGAGACCGGATGAACGGACGCTGAGACGTGAAACGGCTCGGATGAAGAGCTCCTCCTCTGCCCATACCGTGACGGATTTTCTGGCGCGGGTGATGGCCGTATAGATGAGCTCGCGCGTCAGAACGGGGGCATCCCTGTCGGGAAGAATCATCAGAATATGATCAAATTCAGAGCCCTGGCTCTTGTGGATCGTCAGGGCATAGACGTTTTCATGGGCGGGCAGACGGACCGGGGCGAAACGACGCAGCCCGCCGGCCGCGTCCCGGAAGAATGCACCCAATTCCCCGTTGCGTTCCGGATCGGGGAGGATGAGTCCGACATCGCCATTAAACAGCTTCATCCCATAATCATTTTTTGTGATCATCACCGGACGTCCCGGGTACCAGGGTCCGCCGATCCGGATAAGCCCCTCCTCGAAAAGGATGCGCTCGCACAGACGATTGATCTCCGTAACGCCGTAGGGACCCCGGCGGAGGGCGCAGAGGATCCGGAAACGGCTGAACATGGTAAATAGATTCTCATATTCACTTATATTATCAGTATGTTCCATATATTGCTTAAAGTGCTTTATGGAGATAATTATTAGAATAATCCTTCCCTAAAGTCATTGACAAAATTAGTGAAAAGTGATTCATTGCCGTAACTTTTCGGCTGATTTTCCGTCTCTTTCCCGCCGCTCTATAACATTTTTTTGAGGCAATTCGGCGGCCAAAGATGATTTGAAATCACCCTGGTTTGGTGCTACTGTTTGGACAATGAAAGGAGGGATTTTATGCCGATGGTCTTGCAGAAGGACGAAGCCCACAAGTTGATCGACCGGATGCCGCCAAATGCCACATGGGATGATCTCATGAACGAGATATACGTCCGCGAAGTGATTGAACACGGTTTGGCCGACAGCAAGGAAGACCGGACCAGGGATGTGAAAGAGGTTCGGGAAAAATACGGTTTGACGGAATGAAGGTCCATTGGACTGATACAGCCGAGACCCATCTCGAGGCAATCCACACCCATATTGCACGGGATTCCACTGAATTTGCCAAGCGTATGGTTGATCGGCTCACTCGAAGATCCCAACAGATTGGCCAGTTCCCTTTTGCAGGCCGCAGAGTTCCTGAATACGATGTTGACTCAATTCGAGAAGTGATCGAAGGTTCCTACCGAATTATCTATTACATAAAGTCTGATCAGGTCGATGTTCTTGCAGTGATCCATGGGGCTATGAATGTACTCACGGCGCCTGAACAATGAGATGGCTGTACCGAACAAGGCAATCCAGCCGACCGCTTACGGCAGCGGCTGATTTTTCCCGTTCGCCAGGATGAGACATCGCCGATCGTGAGCAGGATGGAATAAGGAATCATGCCCGAAAACCTGATAGAGCGTTACTTGACTGACATGGGAGAAGTCCGGGGTACACGGTCGAACGTGCCGGAGACGTCGTTCTATCCGGCACTGGAACGGCTGCTCTCCGACATCGGAAAGAACCTTTCCCCCAAGGTCCGGTGCGTCATCAACCTGGCCAACTGGGGCGCCGGGCTGCCCGACGGCGGCCTCTTTTCTGCGGATCAGTTTCGCCGCAAGACACGCGACGCGGACGCCAAGGAGAATCCTTTCCTGGTTCAGAACCCGTCGCGCGGCGTGATCGAAGCCAAACCCCCGGCGGAAGATGTCCGCCGGGTGGCCGACACCGGGCAGGTGGAGCGATACTGGAAGCGGTACGGCATGGTGCTCGTGACCAACTTCCGCGCCTTCGCCCTCATCGGCAAAGGCCCGGCCGGACAGCCGCGCGTTCTGGAATCCTTCGCGCTGGCCGGGACAGAGAGCGAATTCTGGCGTCTGACCGCCCATCCGCGCCGGGCGGCTGCGGAGCATGGCGAACGCATGCTGGAGTATCTCAAGCGGGTGCTGCTCCACAATGCGCCGCTGGCCGCTCCGCAAGACGTGGCTGGCATTCTCGCCTCCTACGCCCGTGACGCGCATCTGCGCATCGATCAGGCCGATCTCCCGGCCCTGGCAAGCCTTCGGCAGGCGCTCGAAGACGCCCTCGGCCTGCGCTTCGAGGGCGAAAAGGGCGAGCATTTCTTTCGTTCGACCCTCGTTCAAACCCTCTTTTATGGCGTCTTCTCGGCGTGGGTCCTGTGGGCGCGCAGGCGAGACGCCAAACTGAGTGAAAAAACCGGGTTTGCCGACGCCCTCCGCGACTCCGCGGCGCCGTACGCCGTCACCGGCGGCTTCGACTGGCGCTCCGCCCACTACCTCTTGCGCGTTCCCATGCTCCGCGCCCTTTTCGTGCAAGTCGCCGACCCCGCCCGTCTCGGCGCGCTGGGTCTGATCTAAGTTCTCGACTGGACCGCCGCCGCCTTGAATCGCGTGGACCGCGCGGAGTTCTTCCAGTCCTTCGACGAGGGGCACGCCGTCCAGTATTTCTACGAGCCCTTCCTGCACGCCTTCGATCCCGAACTGCGCAAGGAACTCGGCGTCTGGTACACCCCCGAGGAGATCGTCCGCTACCAGGTCGAGCGGGTGGACGCGGTCCTTCTCTCCGAACTCGGTCTTGCCGACGGACTCGCGGACCCGAAAGTAGTCGTCCTCGATCCCTGTTGCGGCACCGGCGCCTACTTGCGGACCGTCCTCCGCCGCATCGCCGCCACGCTGCACGACAAGGGCGGCGACGCGCTGGTCGCGAACGATCTCAAGAAGGCAGCGATGGAGAGGGTTTTCGGCTTCGAGATTCTGCCCGCTCCGTTCATCATTGCGCATCTCCAACTCGGCCTCGAACTCGAAACCCTCGGTGCGCGCTTGAGCGACCTCAGCGATCCGCCCGAACGCGCCGGGGTTTATCTGACCAACGCCCTCACCGGCTGGGAGCCGCCCAAGGAAAAACCGAAACAGATCGCCTTCCCCGGTTTTGACGACGAACGCGACGCCGCCGGCCGTGTGAAGCAGGAAAAGCCGATCCTCGTCATCCTCGGCAACCGCCGAACTGATCTGGTATCACGCGCTGGCCATCGGCTATTCGCCCTTTTATCTCGCCGAAAACGCCGACGGCATCCGTCAGGACTGGCCGCGGATTCCGCTTCCGCAAGCGAAGGATTCACTGCTCGCCTCCGCCGCCCTTGGGCGGCAGGTGGCGGCCTTGCTGGACACGGAAGCGCCGGTTCCCGGCGTGACCGCCGGGACGATTAAGGATGAACTGAAGAGCATCGCGGTCTTTCAGCGCGTGGACGGAAAACACGCGAGCCCTGAAGCCGGCGACTTGGACCTGACCGCCGGATGGGGCCATGCCGGCAAGGGTGGCGTGACCATGCCGGGCAAGGGGAAGCTGATCCGCCGGGACGACGGCGCCTGCGACATCTTCCTCAACGACGTCGCATTCTGGCGGAACGTGCCCGGGACGGTGTGGGACTACACCATCGGCGGCTACCAAGTCATCAAGAAGTGGCTCTCATACCGCGAGAAGCCCTTGCTCGGCCGCGGCCTTTCGCCTGACGAAGTCCGTTATGTGACGGAAATGGCCCGCCGGCTCACGGCTTTAATTGCGTTACAGTCATGCCTGGACGACAACTACCGGAACGTGATCCAGACGACCTATCCGTGGACGAATCCATAGGAATGGCAAACAACCGCAGGGAACGCCACGGCGGGTAAGCCCCTCCTCGAAAAGGATGCGCTCGCACAGACGATTGATCTCCGTAACGCCGTAGGGACCCCGGCGGAGGGCGCAGAGGATCCGGAAACGGCTGAACATGGTAAATAGATT
>PLLC01000085.1 GCA_003141195.1 Syntrophaceae bacterium | reverse complement strand
TGCGCCTCAACGGTGAAAGCGGCGACGTGGGGCGTGAGCAGGATGTTCTCCAGGCCGTTCAGGGGGCTCGCCTTGGGCGGCTCCGCTTCGCGGACATCGAGGGCGGCCCCGGCAATGACCTTCCGGTCCAGCGCCTCGTAAAGATCGGCCTCGTCGACGATGGAGCCGCGCGAGGTGTTGATGAGGTACGCCGTCGGTTTCATCCGACTCAGGCTGTCCTTATCGATCAGATGCCGTGTCTCTGCCGTCAGGGGCAGATGGATGGTGATGAAATCGCTGGTCCGCAGCAGCGTCTCCAGATCCACCAGTTCGGCCTGGCTTTCCGTCACGTGGATATGATGCCGTGTGAGGTAGGGATCATAGGCGATGATTCGCATGCCGAAGGCCCGGGCGCGCATCGCCACCCTGGCGCCGATCTTGCCCAGGCCGATGATGCCCAGGGTTTTGCCGAAGAGCTCCACGCCTAAAAAGGCCATCCGGTCCCACTTGCCGGCCTTGACGCTCGCATCGGCGCCGACGAACCGTTTGGCCAGGCAGAGCATCATGCCCAGAACTTCTTCCGCCACAGAGAGCGCGTTTTCCTCCGGTGTGAAGGCCACCACGATGCCCAGCTCGGAAGCGGCCCTGACATCCACATTATCGACGCCCACGCCGGCTCGGCCGATCACCTGACAGCGGGTGGCGGCCTTCAGAAGATCGGCGGTCACTTTCGTCTGATTGCGCACGATGATCGCCTCAAACCGATCTGCAATCCCCAGGATCTCCTCCGGTTTCTGCCAGAGATCCTTGTCCCAGCGGCAATCGTATTTCTCTCTCAGACCGTCGATTCCCGGTCCGATGATGTTCTCGGTGATGAGAATCTTCTTTTTCATAATGTACCCCAAGGAATTCATTAAGCTTTTCCCGTAATCTCCCGATAGAGCTCTCTGCCCTTGTCAAAGGCCTTCAGATTGATCTCCTCTGTGCCCTTGGGGACGTTGTCCTGGATGCACTTTTTCATCAGATCGGCATCGAGAATCCGGGTGCTCTCGATGACGCTGCCCAGGATGACCATATTGGCCACGATCTTCCGGCCCACGCTGTCGATGGCGGTCTTGGTGGCCGGAATCGGGATCTGCCGGGTTTTCGGCAGTTCCTTGATCTTCACAAGGTCGCTGTCGTAGAAGACGAGACCCTTCTCCTGGACATCGGCGATGAGTTTATCATAGGCCTCCTGACTCATGCATACAAAGATATCCGGGTTGACGACGCCGACATAAGTAATCGGCTCATCGTCGATGACCACATTGCACTGGCTGGCGCCGCCGCGGGCCTCGGTGCCGTAAGACTGCGTCTGGGCGGCATTCTTGCAGTCCAGGATCGTGGCCGCCGTGCCCAGCATGATGCCCGCCAGCAGCAGACCCTGACCGCCGAATCCTGCAAAACGTATTTCTGTTCTTGCCATAATCTATGCCCTCTCCCTCTGGATTTTTTTAATCATGTCCCAATACCGCTCCACGACGCCGGTACGGTCGGTCCTGTGGGCGAACTCGCCGATAAGCATCTTGTCCTTCAGCTCCTCCGGCGTCATCTTTTCCGCCTTCTTCAGGGTGACGGTATGGTCCTTGTACCACTGGAGAATTTTGATGGGATCGCCTGTCTTCAGCACATAGCGGCCGAACTGGGTAGGACACTGCACCAGGACTTCGATGAAACTGAATCCTTTGGTCTGGATACCCTTCTTGATGGAACTGACGATCTGCCGGAAATCCGTGGAGCGCCACCTGGCCACATAAGAGGCGCCGGCCGCCATGGCGACCTGAACCGAGTCCATGGGATCCTCGATATTGCCGTAAGGGGTGGTCGTCGTCATGGCCCCCATCGGGGTTGTGGGCGCCACCTGGCCGCCGGTCATGCCAAAGATGGCATTATTGAACATGATGGCCGTCACATCGAGATTGCGGCGGCAGGCATGGAGAAAATGGTTGCCGCCGATGGACATGCAGTCGCCGTCTCCGGTGAAGCAGATAAAGTTGAGATCCGGCCGGGAGAGCTTCATACCCGTGGCCACGGCGAAGATACGGCCGTGGTGGGCATCGATGTTGTCCCCCTTCCAGAGGGTATAGGTGATACGGCTCGAACAGCCCACGCCCTGAACCCAGACCGTATTCTCCGGGGTCAATGCCAGTTCGTCGCAGGCGATCAGGGTTGAGTGGACCACCTGGCCGATACCGCAGCCCGGACAGGCCATATGGGGCATCCGCTCCTGCCGCAGATATTTTGCCGCCAAGGGATGGATGGTTCTTTCGAGATCTCCTCCTTGGTTCTTCATAGGTTTTGCCTCCTTCATCGTTGCTTATGGATGCCGCGTTCCGCTGTTTCTCCTGCCGGGAGAAATCCGGCGGACCGGCGCTATTTCCCCTTAATGATGCGCATCAGTTCGTCATAAACATGCACCGGCTGATGGGTTTCCACGCCGCCCGATCCCAGGTGGTAGACCTCGGCCTGACCCTTGGCGGCCCGCTGGACTTCCCGGGAGAGCTGACCGTCGCGGTTCAGTTCAGGCACCAGAATCTTCTTTACCTTGCAGGCCATCCGGTAGATCGGCTCGTCGGGGAACGGCCAGATGATGATGGGCCGCAGAAATCCGACTTTGATACCCTCTGCCCGGGCCTTTTTCATCGCCTCCATGGCCGGCCTCGCTTCGCAGCCATAGGCGATGATGCCGTATTCGGCGTCGTCGAGCATCTCTTCCTGAACACGGGTCAGCCTATCCAGATGATCCGTGACCTTGCGGACCAGATGGGTAGCCATTTTGTCATGATCCTTTTCCGAGGTCGTGGCATAGCCTTTCGCCGTATGGGTATAGGGCGATACGCAGATGCCGTAACCTTCACCGATATTGGGATAGGGATAGTCGATGGTCCCCGGCGTGTTCAGGGGATACATCAGAAATTCCGAGGGCGGTACCGTTGGCTTTCGCCGAGGAACGATCTTCAGCTCCCTCGCATCGGGAATGACGAGCAACTCCCGGGTATGTCCCACCGTTTCGTCGGTCAGCAGAAAAACCGGCGTCCTGAAAATCTCGGAAAGATTGAAGCATTCGATGGTCAGATCGAAGGCCTCCTGGACATTCATCGGCGATATGGCGATGATGGAGTTATTCCCCCCGGCAGAGCCATACTTCACCGTGTAGAGATCGCCCTGACCCACGCGGGTGGCGACACCATTGCTGGGTCCTGCCCGCTGTACGTCCACCACCACATAGGGAAGCTCATTCTTGATGCCCCAGCCCAGGCCCTCGAGCTTCAGGCTGATGCCCGGACCCGAGGAAACGGTCATGGCCTTCATGCCGGCCACGGAAGCGCCGCCCACCGAATGAATCGAGGCCAGTTCATCCTCCATCTGGATCGCCACACCGCCCACTTCAGGGAAACGCCTGGCAATCGTTTCCGAGATCTCCGAAGCCGGGGTGATCGGATAACCGGCAAAATAGCGGCATCCGGCAGCGATGGCGCCTTCGGCAATGGCCTCGTCACCCTGGACAAAATATTTATTGATGCTGCATTCCTGTTTTAACACAACGTTCAACCTCCTGTTTTTAAGCTCTGACCCCGGAAGCATATCTCCAGCGATTTCCTGGATGCCTTCAGATCGGATGGCGAGAGGCTTGTCCGGGGTTGCTGTGAAAACATGTCGTCATGGTTCTTTCTTTCCCTGACGTTTCCGCCTCCGCATCAGGCCGACTTCTTCTCCAGGACAATGGCGAATTCGGGACAGTAGAGATCACACATCCCGCACTCCGAACAGTCCTCGGGCCTGGCGGCCTTGGGCGGCTCGTACCCCTTCTTGTTCAATTCTCCCGAACGCTCATAGACCTTCTTCGGGCAGAAGGTGATACAGAAGCCGCAACCCTTGCAAAAATCTCTGTTAATGTTAATGACCATGTAACCTGACCTCCCTGTAATGAACCCCCTCCCCCGGATCGATCGGGAAGAAGGGGAATACTTCAACGATTTTTCTCTGCCCTGCACGCCTTCCTGCCACTGTCAGGAAGAACACCCGCTGACCCTATGGCTGATAAAAATAGGTGGTGTTGGCGTTGGGGATGACGGCCAGACTGGGTTTGCCGGTAAAATCTGCCACCCAGCGCTCCACCATTTTCTGCGGATCGCAGGCCCGCAGATGGCACTTCTGCAGGACCGCCGGGTCCATATCCGCAGCGATGGCCACATCAAAAGCGACCAGAGTTCTGCCGAAAAGAAAAGACTTGTGCGCTCCCATCTTGAACCCCATCCTTTTGAAGTCCTCCAGGGCGGCCTCCGGTGTTGGAAAACGGGAGACATACTCAAAATAGACATCATCCCCCACTCCCTGGGGACAGGCCGCGAGCAGCAGGATCTTTCCGCCGGGCTTGACGGCCTGGGCCGCATGGGCCAGTCCCTTCTGGGCCTGGTAGAGGGTGATATCCTTCGGATGACCCCCGCAGGAGGCAATGGCGATATCGAACTTCTCCGGAACGGCGACCCCATAGATCGCCGCACAGGTCGCAGCGCCGGCCTGGTAAACGGCCACCGGTTCGCCGGCCAGAAGCTGCACCGGCCTCTTGTCCCCATCGAGCACGACATTGATGATCAGCGGGATGCCGATCATCCGTCCCGCTTCATCGATATCCATGCGCACGGGGTTGCCCTCGATGTTGGCCACCTTGGCCCGGTCATGGAACATCAGGGCATGGTTCGCCTCGATGGTCCGGCTGGACCCGCAGCCGATGACAGCCACCTTGGCGCCCCCGGTGAAACCCACGAACTGATGGGGATCGATATTGCCGATAAGGATCCGGAGATCCGCCCCGGCGAAACAGGCGTTGGTCAGGACCGGGGTGTTGCGGCTCGTCCGGCCGCAGTCCTTCATGGGGGAGTGCAGGGCGTCGTGGGAAATGATCCTGCAACCCGGCGCAACCGCCTCCGGCGCCACCCGTCTTAATCCTGCCTCATCGAGAGGCGGATGCAGACCGGCGGCGACGATGATCGTGATATCGTCGGGACGCAGATCCGTGAAGACCCTATAGAGCCGCTTCAGCAGCAGCGGCAGGAGCGTCCTTACCGGCGCCGGCCTTGTCTCATCGGGCACGGCGATGGCCACCGTTCGCGGCGTCGCCATCGCTTTTAGAGGCACGCCGCCGAGAGGGGTATCCATGGCCCGACCAAAGGCCTCCTCCAGATTTTCCAGTACGGGGAGACTGGAGGGTTGAAGGACGGAGATTCCGGCCTTTTCCGGGAGGGAAAGCGTCAGATGACCTTGCCCGTATTTCAATGTTGTTTCCATCAGTTCAAAAAATCCTGCATGTTTGGCGGAAGGGATTTCTCTTGCGAAACCCCTTCAGAACCGTTTCAAAAGGAATAGGGCAGAAATCCGTCCACATTGTCCCGGGAGAAGCCGAAGGTGGTCTGGTGAGATCGTTGGTTCCGAAGGAGAAAAACTCCGCCGCCGCGGCAATCTCATCGGCCGTCAGGGCCGCACGGGGTATCTCGATCATCGTCCCTACCCGATAATCGAACCGGACACTCTCTATTCCATCACAGCCTTTGCCATCCGGCGGATGATCTCCTTCTGATGGTCGCTCTTTCGCGGGGGAAATATAGGGAAAAGCGAGTTTTGTGTCAAGAAAAATATGCCGCAATGGAGACCAGGCCCTTCGGATCAGGTAAAGAAAATCAGACGGATGCTGACGATGAGGACAAAGCCCAGGATGATCTTCTCGAAAAGGCCGGCGGGGATGCGTTTGTGGAGGAGATAGCCCAGAAAGCTCCCGACGATCACAACCGGAACCATCCAGCCCACGAGCAGCAGCATCTGGAGGGTCAGGAGTTTCATCTTCCAGTAAACGCCGATTTTCAGCAGATCCGAGAGAAAAAAAACCGCCACGATCGTGCCCACAAAAGCGCTTTTGGCCATCTGGAGACGCAGCATGTAGATGGAGAAAATGACGCCGCCGGCATGGGAGATGGCGGAGGCGACCCCGCCCAGCAGGCCGATCAGAAAGCCGACCCATTGGGGCAGCGGCCGCGCCATGAAGGATTGATCCCCTTTTTGAAGTAAATCAGGCGCGTAGAGCTGGATCAGTTGCTGCGCCGCAAAAACGCCGCAGAAGATACCCACCATCTTGATGAACCACTTATCCGGGATCCAGTTCATGATCATGCCCCCGACGACGATGCCGCCGAGAGAACCGAACATGAGGAGAAAAAGGATCGGCTTGTGGATCTCTTTCCGGTAATGATAGACAGGCAGAATGTCGGTCAGGAACATGACGGGGCCGCCGATGGCGATGGCCATCTTGGGAGGGATAAACAGGCAGAGCGTGGCGGAGAGGAAGATGCCCGCCCCCACCCCGAAGCCGGTCTTGATGAGCGCCGCCAGGAGAATCAGAACGGCCATCACTACGATCTGGAAAAGACTGAGTGCCATAAGCGCTTCCAAGACCCCGGACACCGTTCCGGATGAGTATCGGCGAGGGGCGATTTAACGCCTGCACGTGGCGCCCGGGAGGGGCCGTGCGAAGGCGGGATTGACCGGGGGGCTCCGCAAGCCCCACCCTATGAGCGGTGAGCTTCCATTCTGAGCCTGATGGAACCTCTGTCAGGACCCCCTGCACCTTTACTTTTGTGGATGCAGGGAGTCCGTGATGGGAACGACAGGCAGTCTTTCAGGCCACGCCCAGCTTCTGGTAGATCTTGGGAAGCCGGGCCATTACCTTGGCCTTCACCTCGCTGTAAAGGTTGTTGCCATGGGAGTCCATGGCCACCGTCAGGGGACCAAAATCCTTCACCCGAAACTGATAGAGCGCCTCAGGATGGAGATGCTCCCAGTAGACCTGCTCCACCTCGACAATCTGCTGGGTCTCCAGGGACGCCGCGCCGCCCACAATCGCCAGATAGACGGCGCCGCATTTTTTCATGGCCTCGAGGCTCTGCTCATAGAGACCGCCCTTGCCGATAATGGCCCGGACTCCGTAATTCTCGATGAGCGGCGGGGTAAAGCGCTCCATCCGGTAGCTCGTGGTTGTCCCCACGCAGATGGGCACCCACTTCCCATCTACCTTCTTGAGGCTGGGCGCCGTATGGATGCAGGGCATCCCCTTCAGGCTGACCGGCGGTTCGTGGTGCTGATCGAACATGTAGATCTGGGTCAGATCCCGGATCCCGAACAGGGTGCCGTCAAAATGGACAATATCCCCTACCCGAAGCTGCCGGATGGCCTCTTCGGAAAAAGGGGTCTGCAGATGATATCTTGCCATGGGTTTTTCCTCCTCTCTCCTCAATAACCGTACTCGACTCGTCCGTCCGGGTAGATCCTGGCCCTCGCCCGGCGCGCCGGCCAGCACTGCGTATTGACGGCCACCGGATTCTGGGTGATGTGGGTATGGGCCGTTTCAATGTGGACCGCCAGGGTGGAAACATCGCCGCCCAGCCCCATGGGGCCGCTGCCGGTGGCGTTGATGGCATCCTCCAGATCCTGCTCCATTTTGGCAATTTCCGGATCCGGATTTCTCTGACCCACCGGGCGGGCGATGGCCTCCTTGGCCAGACGCATGACCAGGTCGGCGGTGCCGCCCATGCCTACGCCGATGATGCCGGGCGGACAGGGATTGGCCCCCGCGGCGATGACGCTGTCGAGGACAAACTTTTTCAGGGCATTGATGCCGTCGGCGGGGATGAACATCTTCAGGGTGCTCATGTTCTCTGAGCCGGAGCCCTTGGGGATCATAAGCATCTCCAGATAGTCCGCATCCTTGAGAAAATCGACATAGAGCACGGGCAGGCCCCTGCCCACCGACGTCTGGGAATTCACCCGGGTAAGAAAATCCGTCGCGCTGGAGCGGAAAGGGAATTCCAGGGTCGCCCGCTTTGCCCCTTCATGGATGCGATCCTTGATCTCGGCGCCGTCCCAATGAAAACGGCTGCCGATCTTCAGCATGTACAGGGGCAATCCCGTATCCTGGCAGATCAGGGTCTTCTTCTCATCGGCGATATCGATCGCGGCCAGCATAGCCTTGAAGATTTCCTTCGCCGTAGGCTGGGTCTCTCTGGCGGCGGCCTTTTTGATGGCCTCGCGCACATCCGGGGGAAGATCGCAAAGGGCACGGATATAGAGCTGCTTTGCTGCCTCCTCCACAATCTTGTAATCAAAACTCTCCATAGTAAACCTCCTTTTTTTCAATACCTGGAAAAAATGAGCCCCGTATCCCGGACCGATGGGCGGACGGATATTTCAGGAATATTGCAGAATGATGCTGACACTCAAGAGGGCCTCTCTGCCTGCGGGAACCTTCCGTGCGGTGCCCGCAGGCAGAAAAAGCGGGTATGGGGGTCTATTCCTTCAGCAGCAGATCATGTTCCACCAACAGCTTCGTGTACTCCTCCGTCTCCTCGGCGATGTACTTCATGGCCGCCTTGCTGTTCAGGTCCATGGCCACAAAGCCCGCCTTGGTGATCTTCGCATGGTAGTCCTTCTCATTCACCGTATCCAGGAAGGCCTTTTCCAGCTTCGCCGTAATGTCGGCCGGCGTATCCTTCGGCACGGCCACGCCGCGGTCGATCCGAGGATAGAAATTCATGCCCAACTCCTGGAAAGTCGGCACATCGGGCAGGGTGTCCATCCGCTTTTCCGTGCCGATGGCCAGGACCTTGAACTCGTTCTGATAGCCGACCAGGTCGGAAGAGTTCCCCCAGATGGCTTCGATATGGCCGCCCAGAAGCGCCGTCACCTGGGGCGCCGCCCCGGTGTAGGTGACCAGCGTCAGCTTGGTGCCCGTTTTCTTCTCAAACTGCAGCGAGGCCATGTGATGACCGGAGAGCTTGCCCGAGATGCCGACGGTGATCTTGCCGGGGTTCGCCTTGGCATAGTCGATGAATTCTTTCAGCGTGTTGATTTTCGACCCCTTCTTCACCGCCAGACCGATGGGCGTCGATTCGAAGATGCACAGGGGCTTCAGATCCACCGTCTTGAAGGCGGCATCCTTCAGGGAGAGCGGCTGCAGGATGATATGGGGAATGTTGATCCCGCAGACCGAATACCCATCCGGCTTGGCCTTGCTGAACTGGGTCCAGGCCAGAGCCCCGCCGGCGGCCGGTTTGTATTCCACAATGATCTTCGTCCCCAGGATTTTCTCCAGATAGGGCTGCTGCAAGCGCGCTTCCACGTCGGACTGCCCGCCCGGATTAAAGGGGATGATGTAGGTGATAGGTCCCTTGGGAAAATCGGCCGCGCCGATGGCCAGACCGGGAACCAGTAAAAAGGCGACCGCCAGACAACAAAGCAATATCTTTTTCATAGGACCATCCTTTCTAAACAACCGTTTAACTGTTGGGATTACATCTTCAGGCCAAAATCCTGAATCAGCTTCTGAAGTTCCTTCCCCTCCGCATCGAGATACTTGTGAGAGTCGGCAACGCCCAGCCCTTGAGGCACGAAGCCGGCCTGCTCCATCTTGGCCCGGAATTCGGGCTTGGATGTCGTCTCCATCAGCACCTTCTCTAGATATTTCTGAATGGCCTGCGGCAGGGCCTTGGGGGCCATGACGCCGCGGGCAATCTTCGGATACATCTCATAGCCCAGCTCTTTGAACGTGGGGACATCCGCCAGTTGATTCATCCTCTCCGGGGCGCCCATCGCCAGGACCTTGATCTGATCGCGGGTGCTCACCATCATGGTGGAGTTGGTGAAGGCCGCATCGATGTGGCCGCCCATGATCGCCGTCTGGACCTGTGAAGTCCCGTTAAAGGTAACATAGTTCAATTTGGTGCCCGTAAGCTTCATGAACTGGAGGGTGGCAAAATGATGGCCTGTGAACTTGCCCACGCCGCCGACGCTGACCTTCCCCGGGTTCTCCTTGGCATAGTCGATGAATTCCTTCAAGGTGTTCGCCTTAAAGTCTTTTTTCACAGCGAGCCCGATGGGCGTATATTCCACAATGTTGAGAATGACGAAGTCATCGGTCTTGAAGGCCACATCCTTCATGAATTGCGGCTGCAGGATGATATGGGGAATGCTGAAGCCGCCGATCGTGTAGCCGTCCGGTTTGGCAGCCGCCAGCTTCGACCAGCAGAGAGCCCCGCCCGCCGCGGGGAAGTACTGAATGACCAAAGGCACTCCCATGCTTTTCTCCAGGTAGGGCTGCATGGCCCGGGCGGCGATATCCACCTCGCCGCCGGGGTTAAAGGGGTTCAAATAGTTGATCTGTCCCTTGGGAAAATCCTGGGCGCCGACATTGACCGCCAGCAGCGAAAGGACCGCCAGTACTACAACCATCCATTTCCACATCCTCATCATACCCTTCCTCCCTTTCTTTTTCATAACGGGCCTTTGCCCCGATGATCTGAAACTATACATCATCTCCCCCCACCTTTTCCTGGAGTTTCTTGCGGCGCTTGCCGATCCAGGGAATGAAGGGGGAAACCAGCAAAACGAAGGTTACGGCCATGAGGCTTGCCGAGATGGGGTGGGTCAAGAAGATCATGGGATCTCCCTGAGAGATGACCAAGGAAAGACGCACATTGCTCTCCATCATCGGCCCCAGGACCAGGGCCAGGATCAGGGGCGCCATTTCGTACTGGAGCTTCCGGGCCAGATAGCCGAAGACGCCGAAGCCGATCATCAGGGCCACTTCCACGAAGCTGTAATTCAGGCTGAAAACCCCAATGAGACAGAAGAGCAGAATAATGGGGAAAAGGATCGGATAGGGCACCTTCAGCACCTGCACCCAGATGCCGATGAGGGGCAGATTAAGCACCAGGAGCATAACATTGCCCAGATACATGCTCATGACGGTCCCCCAGAAAAGATCGGGATATTTGTCAATCATCATCGGCCCGGGCTGGATGCCGTAGATCATGAAGGCCCCCAGCAGGACCGCGATGACCGAGTTGCACGGAATGCCCAGAGTGAACAGCGGAATAAAGGCCCCGCCGGTGGCGGAATTGTTGGCCGACTCCGGACCGGCCACGCCCTCGATGACCCCGGTACCGAACCGCTCCGGATATTTAGAGAGCTTCTTCTCGACGGCGTAGGAGGTGAAGGCGGAGATGACCGGCGCCGGCCCGGGAAGAATGCCGATGAAGAACCCCAGCACCGAGCCCCGCAGGATCGGCCAGATGGAATCCTTCCAGTCCTGAAGGTTGGGCAGGAGGTCCCTGACCTTGGTGGTCACAACGCTCCGTGTGATCCCCTCTTCGAGATTGACGATGACCTCGGCTACGCCGAAGAGTCCCATGATCGCCGGGATCAGGCCCACGCCGTCGCTTAATTCGAGGATGCCGAAGGTCAGCCGCTGGGTGCCAGAAATGCTGTCCATGCCGATCGTGCTGAGCAGCAGACCGAAGACGCCCATCATCAGGGCCTTCAGCATGGAACCCGCAGCAAGGTAGATGAGCACCACCATGCCCAGGAGCATCAAGGCGAAATATTCGGGCGGTCCGAAGGCCAGGGCAAACTTGGCCAGGGGAGGAGCCACTAGCATCAGGCCGATGACGGAGATCGTTCCGGCAATGAAGGAGCCGAAAGCGGCAATGCCCAGGGCAGGTCCCGCACGTCCCTTCAGGGCCATCTGGTAACCGTCGAGACAGGTGATCACCGAGGCCGCCTCGCCGGGGATATTGACCAGGATCGAGGTGGTCGAACCTCCGTACATGGCCCCATAGTAAATCCCGGCCAGCATGATGATCGACGTGACAGGGGTCATGTGAAAGGTGCTGGGCAAAAGGAGGGCAATGGCCGCCGTGGGTCCCAGGCCGGGAAGCACGCCGACCAGCGTCCCCATCAGGACGCCGATAAAGCAGAAGAAGATGTTGGTCGGCGTAAAAAGGACCTGGGCGCCGAGGACAAGATGATTCAGCAAATCCATAGATCACCTAAAAGCCAAGGAACCCCAGAGGAAGCTGGGTTTCCAAAAAATTGATGAAGATCAATCGGGCCAGAATCGCTGTGGCGGACGCTACGATCAGGGTGCGCTTCCAGTTCTGGGGAAAGATCGTTTTGAGGAGAAACGCGATGAAAATAAAGGTAACGAGGGTAAATCCGAGGGGTTTGAAGAGAAGCAGATAGCCAACCATGGAGAGAAAGGCCATGAGTACCCGCTTCCAGGAATCGGCAAGCGGAAAGAAGGGCGGCATGACCTGCCATTCCTTCCGCTTGAAACTCCCCAGGAGAAGAAAAACGGCCATTACGGTCAGGACAATGCCGGACCAGAAAGGCATGAAACCCGGACCCGGCTCACTCCAGGCGCCAATTTCTACTGTCCGTCCGTAGAAAGAGAAAAACATCCCGACCCCGATGAAAAACAGGGCCGATATGCGATTGTAATGATTTATTTTCTTTTCCATAGTCCTCCCATTTCCCTCTACCGGACGGCCACAGGTGGCCCTCCTGATTTTGACCGGACAACCTGTTTTACAGGGTCACACCCCGGAGGTCTTGCCCGCCCACCGAGCTTCGGAAACCCAAACAAAACAAGGGTAAGATATAAGATGGTCCCCGGCAAAGTCAAGTAAAAACCGCCTCCGCACTCTCCCTGCTCCCAGCGGGGCGAGGGAGAGAAGGAGGGGGCGTCTCAAAGTGCGGAGGCGGCATGAATGATCAGCTTTCTACTGGATCTTGTCCTGCAGCACCGCTTCCCTAGGAATCGTTTTCAGGCCGTAGCGCGCAAAGTCCAGCGACCGGATGTAAGCCGACAGGACCTGAAGCTCCTCTTCCGTATTGTCATATTTGGGCATGATATTCCAGCGGCTCACCGACAGCGGATCCCGGATGGACGCCATGATCCAATCCTTCGACCTCTGTTTGGCGATCACATTGGCCAGATCCGGTCCCTGACCCCGGCGGCCCCCCTGTCCCTGGACGTTGTGGCAGTAGGCGCAATCCTTTTCCACCCAGCTTTTGATACCGGAGACTTCGACCCTTGTAAGCGGCCGGTCCGGCACCGCGACGATCCGCCCATAGGGTTTGGAGTCGGCCATACCCATGAGGCTCGTGTAGACGATCCCGACGACGCAGGCCACCCCGATGGCAATGGCCAGAGGACGGTCATAAGGGCTGCGGAGCAGACTTTTATTCAGGAACGGCAGCAAAAGCAGGATCATCATCCCGCCGATAGGGATGGCGAGCGTACCGACGATCTCCATCTGTCCCGAAAAGAAGGTAAGCATCTTGTAGAGCCACATGAAATACCAGTCGGGACGGGGAATGTAGGCCGGATCCGGCGTCATGGCGATCTGCTCCAGGGGCGGATCGATGAAAACGGCCATGAGCGTGATCCCGGTAAAAATGATGAGAAAGGCGATGGCGCTTTTGAAGATCTGATCCGGGTAGAAGCGGGCCGTCTTGGCCTGCCGGGCATGCTCATCGAGCCAGTGACCGGCGATGTCATGGACCCGCACCAGGTAGATATGGATCACGATGAAAACCGCCATCAAGGCCGGAAAGATCAGCATGTGCACCGCATAGAACCGCGTCAGCGTCAGTCCCGACACCTCGGCGCCGCCTCGCAGGAGCCGGGTGATGAGTTTCCCCACCAGAGGCACGTCCGAAGCTACGCTGGTGCCGACCACGGTCGCCCAGTAGGCCTTCTGGTCCCAGGGCAGCAGGTAGCCCGTAAAACCGAATCCCAGGGTGATGACCAGCAGGAAGACGCCGACGATCCAGGTGAATTCCCGGGGCGCCTTATAGGCCCCGTAGAAGAAAGTGGTCAACAGATGGATCACCACGAGAACCACCATGGCGCCGGCGCCCCAATGGTGGATGCCCCGCAGGATCTTGCCCAGAAAGACATCGTTCATGATGTAGTGAATGGACTGATAGGCATGCTCCGGCGACGGGTTGTAGTACATGGCCAGGATCATGCCGGTGACGGCCTCGACGGCGAAGAGCAGCGCGAGCACACTGCCCAGGGTAAGGGTCCAGTCCAGTTTGCCGGGAAGCGGTTTCTCCAGGAAGGGTTTGAGATTCTCCTCCCAGCCGAACCGCTGACCCATATGGAAACCAAAGAGTGACATCGTGATCAAGCCTCCTGCACAAAGAGGTGCCCGTCCTGGACCATCGTCAGATAGCGGTCCATGGACCGGGGCGGAGGACCGGCCTTGACAACGCCATCGGGTTTGAACTGACCGCCGTGGCAGTCACAGATGAAGAGATTCTTCCCGTCGTCCCAGTGGAGCATGCATCCCAGATGCGTGCAGCGGCTGTTGAAAACCGTAAACTGATCGGGATTTTCCTGATGGGAAACGAAGACCGGTTTGCTCACCGTACTCTCATAGAAACCGTCTTTCACGGGATAACGGATCTGGGCGGTTTTTACGCTCCCCGCCGGAAAGTCTTCCGCCTGACCCACATCAACCCACTTTTCGGGACGTTTGCGAAGGGTGGGCGCCAAAGCCGTTGCCGCGAGCACACCCCCTAAAAAAACGATGGTGAGGGCGGCAATCCCCAGGGTGGTCCGGGAGAGAAATTCGCGCCGTGATGCCAGGGTCGGCGGCGGAACCGCCGGAAGCAGATCCTCCGGTTCGGGTGTCAACGCAGCGGGCGCCGTACTCTGAGGCGGCATCAGCTCCCGGAGATCGCTTCGGACCGTCGATCCCGGCTTCAGGACCTCCTTGGCCGCCAGCCTCTGGATGTACTTGATGGCCCGAGTGGCGCTGATCTCTTTGGGGCAGACCTCGGTGCAATTCAGCTCCGTGCGGCAATGATAGCAACTCCCCAGCGACCGGGCCAGGCGTTCCTCATGGAGACCGTCGCGGCTGTCCGCCAGCAGCGTAAAGACGCGATTCAGGGCGGCCGGTCCCAGGTAATCCTTGTGCCAGTTCGCCATGGTGCAACTGGAGACGCAGCAGCCGCAGGCGATGCATTCCGTCGATGATTCGATCACCCGGCGCTCCCGGGAATCAGGCCGGATGATCGCCGGTTCCGACCGCTCCCGGGCGGCATGGAAATAGGTCAGTCCCTCTTCATATTTCCGGAAGAAAGGCTCCATATCGACGACAAGATCCTTTACGACAGGAAAATGATTCAGGGGACGGATCGTCACTTCCTCCCCTTTGAGATCGGCCAGAATCGTTTTACAGGCCAGGGCTTCCCGGCCGTTGATTACCATGCCGCAGGAGCCGCACATGCTGACGCGGCAGGCGTATCGGAAGGCAAGGGACAGATCCTGGGTTTTCTGCAGGCGGATCAGCACATCGAGAATGGTGGTCAGGCTTTCATCGTCGGTCTTCAGCTCAAATCGGTCAAAATGACCCGGACCGCCCACGGCCGGGTCATAGCGGAATACCTTGATGATTCTTGTTTTCGGCGCATGATTTGCCATGGGTCCATCGCTCCTCTCAGTAGACACCGGTCCAGACCAGGACGAAGATGACGGCGCCCAAGGCGGCCAGCCCTCCGATGAGGGCCTTCTGATATTTGACGTTCACCAGCCCGAAATCGAGCAGGATGACCCGAAGCCCCAGCGTCACGTGGAAAACGACTGTCAGCAGCAGCAGAAACTGAATCAGGGGACGGTGGGGCAAGGTCACGTGTATGGCCAGCAGGACGATGATGGCCAGCGCGGAGATCCGCTGCCAGAGCCAGGCCCACATGCCTGCCTGGGTGCTGCGCCAGCGGTTCGGGTCCAGTTCGTCCCGTCTCAGGGGATAGCGAAATTCTACCTTCTTCTCTTCTTCCATAATCGGACTCCTTGGGCAAACCCTCCGCGAGGGATGCTAATTCACGACATCGGTCGGTCTCATGTATTTCAGGGCCACAGGCCGCTTCTCCAGGATCGGTTTGCCGTTCGCACCCCGGTTGAGAAAGATATTGAATAATCCATAGCGGTCATCTTGTTTTGGATAATCGAGGCGGAAATGGGCGCCTCGCGTCTCCTGACGCTGCAGGGCCGAAGCGCTGATCATGCGGGATACATCCAGCATATTGAACAGGGCGATCCAGTCCTGCCAGACCATGTTGTAGGCCCGACCACCCGTACCCGTAAGCTGCACCATCAGAACCTCCTCGTGGATCTTTTCGATGATGTCGATCGCCTGCTGCAGCTTCTCTTCCGTACGGGCGATACCCACATGGGTCCAGTTCATTTCCCGGAGCTCATCTCGCAGCGTCAGCGGCGAGGGACCGCTGGTCCGTGCGAAGGGCGCCAGATAGTTGGCCGCCAGGTGCTCGATCTGGCGCTCATCCGCCTGGGGAATACCCCGTTCCTGCTTCAGATACTGAGCCATCGATTTTCCCGCCTGACGGCCATAGACACAGGAATCGGCAATGCCGTTCCCGCCAAGGCGATTGGCGCCATGAACGCCGCCGGCGTCTTCACCGGCCGCGAACAGCCGCTCAAGCGAAGTATGGCAAGCCGTATCGATGACGGCGCCGCCCATCATGAAGTGGGCGGCCGGTGAGACCGGAACCGGCTTGCGAGCCAGGTCATAGCCGAAGAGCTTGCAGCGTGTGTACATGCCGGGAAAGTTCTTCTCCACAAACTCGGCGCCCAGATGGGCAGCCATCATATCGACACCGCCGTGCTCACAGTCGCGACCGGCCATCATTTCGAGGAATGAGGAACGGCTCATCACGTCCCGGGTGGTCCGCTCCATCTTCACGGGATCATAACGCTGCATATACCGTTCACCGAGACTGTTGAGCATGTAAGCGCCCGCCCCTCTCAACCCTTCTTCCAGAAGCGACCCTGCCACGACCGATCCGGGCACGATCAGCCCGGTCGGATGGAACTGGAGCATCTCCATGTCCACCATCCGCACGCCGGCCCGGTAAAGCATGCCCATACCGTCCAGCGTCTTTTCGGGACCCGGAGCGAAAAACCGATAACTGGTGGGACCGCCGCCCGTGGCAACGAGCGTTGCCGCCGCTTCCACGACGAAAAAATCTCCCTGCTTGATATCCACGCAGAGAGCACCGACGATCTCTCTGCCGGTCGTATCGGCCAGCAGGTCCAGGGCGCGGCACTCTTCCAGGATCCGGATGTCGCGCTTCATGATCTGCTCGGTGGTGCGGCTGATAATCTCGATGCCCGTCAGGTCCCCCTTGTGGACGGTCCTGTCGAAAGATTGGCCGGCAAAGGGTTTCTGATGAACCGTACCGTCCGGATACCGGTCGAAAAAGCAGCCGTACCGGGTCTCCATCTCTTTGATCGTGGGTGTCGCCTGCTCCACAAGCGTTTTCGCCAGTTCCTGATTGTTGATGTACTGGCCCCCCTTCAGCGTGTCCCGCAGATGCTTTTCGTGGGAATCTGCCGAGTTGAGGACCACGTTGAAGCCACCCTGCACCATGCGGCTGCAGCCGCCCTTCCCCTGAAGCGCCTTGGTGACGATGACGATGTTGAGATCGGGATTGGCATCAAAGGCATTGAGCGCCGCCAGTTGCGCCGCGCCCCCCATGCCGATGATGAGTATGTCGGTTCTGATCTTCTTCATTTTTCAACTTCCCTTGATTAGGATCAAGGTCCTCGCTTTCCGGCCAGGGTTCTTTAGCAGGCTGTTGAAAAACGCCCATCTGNNACGCCTCACGGCTCAGGATTTCGGGGACCTTGCATCCGGGCATCCCGTATACAGTACGGGACAAGCTTTTGAACAGCCTGTAAAAGAGACTTTTTCAACATTCTGTTAGACCATGGCGTCGATATTCTCCAGGGCCATCGTTCTGACACTGATCACATGCCTCCTCATAAGCAGCTCCGCTTCTTCGGCGTTCCCCTTTTCGATCATTTCCAGGATCCCGGCATGTTCATCCAGGGTTTTCTGCGCCCGTCCGGGCAGAACCACGGTTCTGAGCCGGATGATCTGGAGACGTGCGTTGACCATCTCCATCATCCGTCTGAGCATCTGATTCGGGCATTTTCTAAGGAGCAGGTCATGAAATTCCAACTCGGAATCGTTGTACTCGATGACATGCCGCTCCTCTTCCGGTGTGGTGCGAAGCTTTTCCAGACAGGATCTGAGTTCCCGGATGTCGGACTCCTCCAGGAGCGGGGTGACCAGACGGACAATCAGCGCTTCCAGCACCTCCCGGATCTGCAGGATCTCGATGATATTTTCCTTGGATTGTTTGACGACAAAGGCGCCGCGGCGGGGGATGATCTTGACGATGCCCTCATGTTCGAGCCGGAAAAGCGCCTCCCGGATGGGGGTGCGGCTGACGCCGATCTCCTGGGCCAGCGTCTCTTCGCTGATCTTTTTGCCCGGCAGTATCTCTCGTGTGATGATCATGTTCTTCAGGATCTTATAGGTCTGACCCCGAAGATTGGGATTATCGATCAGTTTCTGTGCTTTTGTTTCCATACCTTACCTTACCGGAGACATACTGTATTTTGTATACACGAATATCTTTGTCAAAGCGACTTGTCAAGGAAAATTCTCAAGAAAATTCTCAGAAAAATTTACCACAATCTTGGGTATATGTCAGTGATTTCTTACAGGGGTATCCTGAGGGAAATTGGCAGGAAGACGATAAAAACAAACACAGGGTATCCTTTTCAGCGGCTTGACGATGCCCGGTGGGCATTTTTAGGCATAATCCGGGCACCCCCTCTCCATTACATCCTGCGTTCCTTTCAGGTCCCGGAAACGGATGCAAGGTTTCGCCGTTTTCTTTCAACGAGTATGACGACACCCTGCCCGCCGGGATTTGTCTACCGGCTTTCCAACCTGTCAATCCGCATAATAAACGGCCGAGACATTGGCTCTCAGAGTCGCCAGCTCCACTTCCGTCGGAGGCGGTGTCATCTGGACATCCGCCGGAACAATCAAATCAAATCCCGTCGCCGCAACAACTTGATCAACCGTCACTCCCGGATGAACCGAGACCAGTGTCATCCGCTTGCTGTCAGGATCAAAGCCGAGGACTGCCAGATCGGTAATGACCTTGTCCGGTCCGCCGCCGGTCAATCCGGCGTCGGCACGCGATGTTCCGCCGCTGAGAAATCCCGGGCTGGTGATATAGTCCACACGCTCCAGAAAACGTCGCTTTTCATGCTTCATGATGATCAAGGTCCGCTTTGCGCAGGAGGCGATGACATTGGCGCCGCCGCTGCCCGGAAAACGTTTTTTGGGGTTCTTGTAGTTTCCGATGCAGGTGGCATTCAGATTTCCGTATTGATCGATTTGGGCGCCCCCCAGGAATCCGACATCCGCGAAACCCCGATGGACGATATGGCCCAGACCGTCCAGCGTCGCCGTAATGAAGGCGGGCGTCGCGATACCGGTCAAACGCGGATCGGCAACCGACAGGGATGAGTCGACCGGTTTCAAATCACCGATGCCTGTCTCAACAATATAGTGGCAATGAGGCGCATGGGACAGTTTGGCCACTGTCGTCGCCGCCATGGGTAAGCCCGTTCCAGCCACGACGATATCATGGTCTTTCAGCTCGCGGGAGGCGGCGATGATCATGAGCTCTCGTAGATTGAATTCTCCGGGCCGTTTCTCTTGCAGCTCCATCGAGGGGCTGACCAGGCTGGTCGTGTATTCCGAATATCCCAGGCGGGGATCAATGGCCAGGCGGCGGTACGTCAGTGGCGTTCCGGCGATTTCGAGATAAGCGGTGAAATCCTCGACACCGTAAACAAACCGGTCCAAGTAAGCCTTGAAGCTCTCCGGTGTGCTGGAAATCTTCTGATAATTCCGGAGCGCCTCATAGTCATAGTCATAACAACTGGGGACGCTGGACGGATAAGCGCCCCAGGGGCAGTGGACAATGGCGTCCACCCGGAAGAACGGGATGATGGTGGACTGGGGCTTGCGCCGGATCTCATCGTTGGGGATCAATTGTTCCGTTACCAGGATCACCTGGCGGGCGGCCTTGGCGATATACTCGTCTGCAAAACTGGATCCGTCGATCTGGCAGTTGCCGCTTTCGTCGCAGCGGGGCACGTGGATGACGGCCAAGTCGGGAGTACAGGCGGGCAGGAGGACAACTTTCTGGTTCGTGAAGGGGCAATTCATCCGTTCATACTTTTTGGCCTTCAGGACTTGGTACTTGAGCATATCGGAACCCAGCATTGACGTCGTCGGGATAAAGGGAAGACCGAGTGAACCGGCCAGGTAACGGAATGTCATCGCACCGTGCTCATAGTCTTCGGAGAGGAGTCGCCCCTCCTCGACGCTGCGACAGAAGTTTTTCGGCAATCCGAGACGTTCCATGTTCACACAGCCGGATTCGATGGACTTGACCAGCCCGGCGCCGATCAGGATATCCACAGAATAGGAAGGATTCACACTGGAAATATGCAGATTGCCGATTCCCTGACGGATCACTTCATGGGAAAAGGCCATCGGACTGCGGCACAGGGAAAATCCACCATAACTCAAGTGCATTCCAGGATGGACATAATGAGAAACAGCCTCCTTCATGGTCATCAATTTGCTCTCTCGACTCAAACCGGAAACCTCCTCTTCGATTGTTATGAGCTCACTTTGGCGATGGCGTTCCGGATTGCCAAAACGATCCGGTCGATGTCGGCCCTTGTGGCCACCAGCGCCGGGGCGAGGTTGATGATGTTGTTCAGACCCGGCAGACTCCGGTTGGTCCTGCCCACGAGGACGCCCTGATCGGCAATTCCCTTGATGATGCTCATCAGGAAGGGTTCCGAAACCGGCTGCTTCGTTTTACGGTCTTCGACAAATTCAATGCCGGCGAAGAGACCCCGGCCCCGCACATCCCCCACGATCGGAAAAGCCCGGAGCTCCTTCAGGCAGCCGAGCAGGTAATCCCCGACGACCCGGCTGTTCTCGCAGAGATGTTCCTCTTCAATGATCCTTGTGCTCTCCAAGGCTGCCGCGCAAGCGCCGGCACAGCCGCCGTAGGTGCTGATGTCCCGGAAATAGGCCATCTTGTCGGCCGGATCATTAAGGAAGACGTCAAAGACGTCATTCTTGACCACCGTGGCGGACAGGGGCATATAGGCGCTGGCCATTCCCTTAGCCATGGTCACCATGTCGGGATCCACGTCGAAGTGCTCATAGCCGAACATCTTCCCCGTCCTGCCGAAACCGCAGACGACCTCATCCATGATCATGAGAACTTCGTATTTCCGGCAGATTTTCTGGAGGAGCGGATAATACTCCTTCACCGGCGCAATAATGCCGCCGCCGGCCGTAATGGGCTCGACGATGATCGCTCCCACCGTGTCAGGACCCTCTCTCTGAATCATCGCCTCCAAGGCCAGGGCGCATTCGATGCTGCAGCCGGGATAGGTCTTGGCAACGGGGCAGCGGTAGCAGCAGGCATGGGGAAACTCCACAAAACCCTCGAGAAAGGGACCGTAGCTTTCCTTCCGCTCCTGCTGACCGGTCGCACTCAAAGCCGCCAGCGTGGTGCCGTGGTAATCCCGGTTGCGGTAGAGGATCTTGTACTTGTCCTTATCTTTGTATTTCAAACGGAAATACTGTCGAACCATCTTGAAGGCCTTTTCGTTCGCCTCCGAGCCGCTGTTGGAGAAGAAGACCTTGCCCAGTCTGGGCAAAAGCGAAATCACCTTGCGGGCAAACTGGATTGTGGGAATGTTTCCTGCCGTACCCGCATAGTAGGGCATCTTCTTCAACTGCGCGCAGACGGCGTCGGCAATGGAATCCCGTCCGTAACCCACATTGACGCACCAGACTCCGCCCGACGTGGCGTCCAGATACTCCCGGCCCCGGATATCCTTCAGGATCAGACCCTGGCCTTCCACCATGACCAGAGGCTCGTTCGTCTGGAAGACCTTATGCTGCGTCAGGTGATGCCAGAGGTAATCACGATCCTGCTTCAGCAATGCTTCAACGCTCTCCTGCATCAGACCTGTATGGCTCATGATCCTAACCCTCCTTGGGGACACGATGCGGCATCATGTCCCCGGAAAAATGACGGCCGCCGGCCCTCTTTAACAGCCTGTTAAAGCGTCAGCTCCGAGGCTTCGGTAATCTCGTGCCGGAGCTTCAGAAACGCCATGTCCGTATGCTCCCGGGGCCGGGGCAGGTCGACCCTGTAGACGACGTGCATCCGGCCCGGCAGCTTGCCCTCCATCGTGACGATCCGGTCCGCCAGATAGATCGCCTCGTCGATGTTGTTGGTCACGAAAAGGATCGTCCGCTTCTCGGTCTCCCAGATGCGGGCGGTCTCCTTCTCCATGAAATACCGGGTCTGGGCGTCGAGCTGACCGAAGGGCTCATCCAGGAGCATGACCTGGGGATTGTTGGCATAGGCCCGCGCGATCCCCACCCGCTGCTTCATGCCGCCGCTAAGCTGGTGGGGATAATGGTTCTCAAAACCGTCCAGCCCCACCAGATGGATGTAGTGGGCGGCGATTTCCCGCCGTTCTTTTTTGGGAACCCCCCGCAATTTTGGGCCCATTTCCACATTGCCCAGGACGGTTTTCCAGGCAAAAAGCATGTAGCCCTGAAAGACCAGTCCCCGCTCCGGCCCCGGACCTTCTACCTCCTGACCGTCAATCCGAACGTGTCCTTCCGTGGGGGTCTCCAGACCGGCGATGATGCGCAAGAGCGTGCTTTTCCCCGACTGGCCCGGTCCCAGGATCACGACAAATTCATTCTCCTTCACATCCAGACTGATGTGATCCAGCACATGGACCCGCTGCTTCCCCTTCTGGATGAAAACCTTGGTGATATCCTTACATTCGATCTTGGCCTGACCGGGATGCCTTTCTTCTCTCAATCTTCTCTCCTGCCTGATGAAATAATAAATCGCCCAAACTCCCCGGCACAAACCCGACGGGGATCTTCTACCGACTATCGATCTCCCGCTTCCAGGGACAGACAAACCTTTCCAAACCCGAGACGAGTTGACTCATGGTCCAGGCGACCAGCGCAATAACGACCATGCCGCCCACGACCATGGCCGGCCGGGAGAGGTTCATGCCCAGAATGATGATGAATCCCAGACCGGAGCGGGCGCTGACCAGCTCTGCCGCGAGCACACAGCTCCAGGCGATGCTCAGCGCGATCTGCAGACCCGCAAAAATGGCTGGAAATGCCGCTGGGAAGCAAACCTGGATGATTTCGTGGCGGCGGTTGCCGCCCAGCATGCGGATCACGTCATAGAGCTCGGGCTCCACCAGACGTACGCCATTGTAAGCATCGAGAAGACAGGGCACAAAGGTGCCGATGATAATGATAAAGACCTTCGAGGTCTCCCCGATGCCGAACCAGAGAATCGCAATGGAAATCCAGGCGAGGGGCGGCATCGGCTTGAGGAGATCGAAAAGCGGCTTTACGATGGCGTTGACATAGCGGTTCAGCGCCATCATCAGACCCAGCGGCACCGCCACCAGAGAGGCGATGGTAAAACCGATGAGAATCCGCTGGGTGCTGGCCCAGATATGACCCAGCAGGGATTTCCCGGCCAGAGGATCGAACATCATGCGCCACAACTGGAGAACCACCTCGTAGGGGCGGGGCAGGCCGCTGCTGAAGACCCGGGCCACGGCCGCCATGTCCCAGGCCAGGAAAAAGGCCAGCATGGATACGCCATAGAGGAACCAGCGGTTCGTCAGGATCATCGCCAGGGTAAGCGGTCTTCTTTCCTGAACCTGTTGCTTTATTTCATTGGCAATATCGACCACGTGACGCTACCTCCTGATCCCGGCCAGCAGCCTCTTTTCGAAATAATTGATGACGACCCCGATCACGACGCCGGTGAGTCCTATCATGATCATGCCCAGGAGAACCATGTCGGGCAGGGCGAGTTTGCGGCCCATGGTGATGAGGAAGCCGAGCCCCACGTCGGCCGCCAGCAACTCGGCGGCGACCAAATTGGTCCAGCAGCAGGCCAGGGCGATCTGCAGGGCCCCGAAGACCATGGGCAAGGCCGAGGGGATGCAGATCTGTTTGAAGATCTGCCAGTCCGTGGCCCCGTAGGTCCTGGCCATCTGAATCAGCGTGGGATTCGTCATGCGGACCCCCTCGTAGGAATTGATCACGCAGGGCACAATGCCGCCAATCCAGATGATAAAGACCTTGCCGCTGATGCCGATGCCGAACCAGAAAATGACCAGCGGGATCCAGGCGACGGGAGGGATGGGACGGATCATTTCAAAAATGGGCCGGCTCAGCCCTTCGACGACGATGAACCAGCCCATGGCCAAACCCAGCGGTATCCCCACAAGCAGGGCCAGCAGATAGCCGGTAAAGGCCTCCTGGACGCTGGTCCAGATATGCTGGGAGAGCAGGGCGCCGTCGGGATTCACCTCAGTCCATTTCACCAGAAAAAGCTGAAAGATCTGAATGGGCGAGGCCAGCATCGTCGAGGGAACAATCTCCCAATCCACGACCAGTTGCCAGGTCCCGAAGAAGGTGATGATGCTGAGGATGGGGAGCAACCTCAGGATGAGGGGCGTTTTTACTTTGACTTGCTCATAGGCCATGGATAACCTCCAGGTTTTCCCCCTGTGGCAGGAAAGAGAACCGTGCGAAAAAGATGTACCAGGGAAATGGGATCTTCATGCCTTGCGGCGCCCCCAAGGGCATGAATGCTAAAACCCTCATGTCTTTTTCATACGACCTGACGCGCGCAAAGGCACGAGCACAAAAGTGATATCGGGAAGCCGGCCTCTCCGGCCGGTCCCCCGATACAGACTTTAGAGCGACCCGCTCTGGGGACACGATGCGGCATCATGTTTCCGAACGGGTCCTGATTTCCATCATCCCTCTTAGGGAATGGGCTGTTTCACCATCTTGAGGAATTTATCCGTAATGTAGGGTGTCTTCAGAGCCTTGTCCCTTTCTTCCGGTTTGAACCGCCCCAGGGTGGTGAAGGATTCGGTAATGGAGCGCTGCCATGCCTCAACGGTGCTGTCCCCCTTGGCCGGCTTCTTGAAGAGTTTCAACTGTTCATCATACTTGAAGACCGGGTGCCACTCGAAATCGTTTTTCAGCATCTCGTCGTTCATGTCCATGCCGGCCCATTCCTTGTAGAAGCGTTTGTATTCGGGCAGCAGTTTGATTCCTTCCTTCTTGATCAGGTTGATGCCGCGCAGATACATTCTCAGAAACTTGGCGACGATTTCCGGGTTCTTGTCGCAGAATTTCTTGTCGCCCGTCAGGACGATGGGCAGAGCCGCACCGGCCGTCTTCACGTCGCCGGCCACTTTCCAGCCTTTTCCCATGCCGGTGAACATATGGGGCGCCCAGAGGACCACCATGTCGCCGACGCCGGACTCAAAGGCCGCCACGGCCTGGGCCTGGTCCATGTTCTTGATCACCACGTCGCCGTCCTTGAGTCCGAAGGCCTTGAGCCAGAGGCTCATGGCATAGTGGCCCGAGGAAATCGTCGTTACCAGGATCGTCTTCCCCTTGATCAGCTCGGGGCTGCCATAGAGTGCGGGGTACTTTTTGTTCCAGCCCTTGGTCTTCATGATCGGGCTGTCGGGCCGGACCATGACGACGTTCGTCACCGACTCGTCATTGCCGATGGCGATCAGGTAGGCCCCGTAACGGATGGCGCCCACCACCATGGGCACGCCGCCCAGACCTCCCAGGACCCACTGCCCGGCAGGCAGCGCCTCCCATTGAGCCATGCCGGAGTCAAAGGAATGCATCTTGATGTCCAGCCCCTCTTCCTTGTCCCAACCCTTCTGCTTGGCATACCAGACAACAAAAGTCTCATGCTCCGGCTGCCAACTGGTGTTGAGTTCAAACAGCTTCTGCTTCTGTTGCGCGAAAGCCGCACTGAAGCCGCCAAAGAGGAACACCAACGCCAACAAAACAATGCTTGCACCTTTGAGCCTCTTCATACCTTCTACTCCTTTCTGATTTGATGGATTTCTTTCCGGACAAGCCCCCGCCTGCCCCTCTGAAACGCTACATCCCGAAGCCAAGAAAACCGGGACTTCTCGATTCGGTGCATCCCGCTGCTACCACCAGCGGATCAGCTCCGTCACCTCCTTGCGAATCTCCACGAGCCGGGGATCGATGAGGCTCCGGGGACGGGGCAGATCGACCTTCACCTCGGCCTTGATCTTGGCTGGCTTATTGCTCAGAATGAGGATGCGCTCCGATATATAAACCGCCTCCTCGATATTATGGGTGACAAAGATGACCGTGCTCTTGAGGTGCTCCCAGAGGCGCACCAGCTCATCCTCCAGATAGTAGCGGAGCTTCACGTCTAACTGACCATAGGGCTCATCCATCAAGAGCAGATCCGGATTGACGGCAAAGGCCCGGGCCACGGCGATCCGCTGCAGCATGCTGGCCGAGATCTGGTTGGGATAGAGACCGGCGCAGTCGGACAGCCCGACCATGCCCATGATCTGATCCAGCTTCTTCTCCATCTCCACTTTCGGCACATGCTTCACCTCCATCCCGTAGGCCACGTTCTCCCGCACGGTGCGCCAGGGCATGCAGGTCGGTTCCTGGAAAACGAAGGAAAGGTGGTGTTTCTTGGGATCGGCAATCTCTCCGTCGATAAAGATATCCCCCGCCGTCGACGGGATCAGTTTGGAGAGGGTGTTGAGGAAGGTGGTCTTGCCGCAGCCCGTGGGCCCGACGATGCTGAGAAACTCGCCTTCCCCCACATTGAAGGAGATCTCATCCAGGACCAGAAGATCCCCGAACCGCTTCGTCAGATTCCTGACCTCGATCTTTGTCTTTCTGGCTTCACTACCGTCCACGCTGCCCTCACTTCAAAGACTCTGCGGGCGCCAGCCTCCCGACCTCCATGTCCGCAGGGACCGGACCTGCCCGACGGGGACACGATGCGGCATCATGTCCCCAGGAAAAGGTCCAGCCACCGGCCGCAGGTCACCGGCCATATTTCGCCCAGAGCGGACCCCAGATCTCCTCTTCCGTCGGCTTTACCACCGGCAGCGGCTCCGAGACCCATGTCACATTGATGAAATGCTTCCAGTGGATATTCTCATTGGTGATGTTGCCGCCCCAGGTGCCGCATCCCAGTGTGACTGTGGAGGGCATGCCGTTGTGGAAATGGCCCCCGGCGGACGGCGCATGGGCCTGACGGACCAATATCCGGCTGACCTTGGCCGCAGTCGCCACCTTCCGGATATAGTCGGGATTGAAGGAATAGATGCCGCAGGAATGCCCCAGTCCGGCGTATTTGTGGAGCGTCGCGATGAGCTCAATGGCCTCGTCGATGGTCTTGTACCGCCACAGGGCCATAACGGGGGAGAGTTTCTCCCCGCTGAAGCGCTCCTCACCGGGTTTTTCCCCGATCACCATGAGCATCTTGGTTCCATCCGGGACGGCGATGCCGGCGCCTTCGGCGATCCGGCGGGCGGACACGGCGATGATCTTGGCGTTGAGGGCTACATGGCCCGTTTTGGCGTTCGCTACCCACATCCAGCTCTCAAGCTTTTTCTTTTCTGCCGGATTGCAGAGGTATCCGCCCTGTTTCTTGAGCTTCTCCACCATCCGGTCGAAAACGCTCTCCTGGATCAGCAGCGAATTGTCGGAACTGCAGGAGGTGGCGTTGTCAAAGGTTTTGCTGATCCGGATCTTCTCCGCCGCATCGGCCAGGTCAGCATCTTCGGCCACAATGATGACCGGGTTGCCGGCCCCGACGCCATAGGCGGGTTTGCCGCTGGAATAGGCGGCCTTGACCATGACAGCGCCGCCGGTCGCCACCACCAGGTCCACCTGGCGCATGAGCTCCTGGCTCAGGGGCACGCTGGGCTCCTCCAGATATTGAATCAGATCAACCGGGGCGCCGACTTTGCGCAGCCCCTCCCGCATGAATTCGCAGACCACCCGGCAGGACCGCTTGGCCGCCGGATGGGGAGCAAAGATGACGGCGTTACGGCCCTTCAGGATTCCCGTCCCATTGCTGGCCGCCGTTGCCGTGGGATTCGTCACCGGAGTGAGCGCCCCGATGACCCCTACCGGCTTGGCGTATTTCGTCAGCCCCCGGGCTTCATCCCGCTCGATCACCCCCACCGTTTTGGCATGTTTGATATCCCGGCAGACCCCCAGCACCTTGACCTTATGTTTGGTGAGTTTGTCCTCATAGACCCCCATGCCGGTCTCTTCCACGGCGATCTTCGCGCAGGCGGCGATATTGTCGTCCCTGTAGACCTGCCAGGCCGCCGAGAGGGCCACCTCGTCGATCTGCTCCTGGGTATAATTTTCCACCTGTTTCTGTGCGGCGCGGGCCCTGGCCACCAAAGCGCCGACAATCTCTTCGTTGCTCAACATATCCATCTCCTTTTTCCCGCCGCCGCCTGCTGGCGGCCAGCCGGGTGTATTTGTATACAAAACTATTGTGGCTGTCAACCAATTTCCCTGGCCACGAATTGCCTCAAATTAAATGTCAGAAAGGCGCAGAAGAGCGGCGAAAAAATCTCCTTGACAAACAAGGCCCGCCTTCGTACCCTTCCCCCCAACAGAAAAGAAAATCGGTGATCCATTACGGAGGTATGGGGAAATGCCTTTCGGATACAACGGAAAAATACTTCATGTCGATCTGACCAAGCAGGAATGGCGGGTCGAAGAGCCCGGCGAAAAATGGTATCGCACCTATATGGGCGGTTCGGCTTTTGCCTCATATTACCTCCTTAAATTGCTCAAACCCGGCGTCGACCCGCTGTCGCCGGAAAACGTGTTGATTTTTGCCTGCAGCGTGGTGACCGGGGCGCCCATATCCGGCTGGAACCGGTATACCGTGGCTGCCAAGTCGCCCCTGACCCATGCCTTCGGCGAATCCGAAGCCGCGGGCTACTTCGGCCCGGAGCTCAAATTCGCGGGGTTCGACGCCATCGTCATCCAGGGACGGGCAGCCAAACCGACCTATCTCTTCATCAAGGACGGAGAGGTCCAGTTCCGGGACGCGAAGAACGTCTGGGGCCTGGACAATTTCGAAACCCTGCTGCGCATCCAGGAGGAAGTCGGAGACAAGCGGGTGCGGGTGGCGTCCATCGGCCCGGCCGGCGAGCGCCTGATTCGTTTTGCCAACGTCAGCAACGACGTCGAGCACTTCAACGGCCGCACCGGCATGGGAGCGGTCCTGGGGTCCAAAAACCTCAAGGCCGTCGCCGTGCGCGGCGCCAAACGAATGGAATCGGCCGAACCGGAAAAGGTCAAGGAGATCGCCCATTGGCACAACGCCCGCATCAAGACCCACCCGCCCAGCGTGGGGATGACCCATTTCGGCACACCGGGGCTGGTCAAGGGGCTGAACGCCGCCGGCATCCTGCCGACCCGCAACTTCAGGGAAGGGGTTTTTGAGGGTGCTGACAAGCTCAACGCCGACGCCTATGCATCCATTCTGCACTCCTCCGGCACCTGCTGGAGCTGCGCCGTCAAGTGCAAGCGCCGCGTGGCCCTGGACGACGAGAAATACCCGCTCAACCCCCAATGGGGCGGTCCCGAATACGAGACCATCGCGGCGCTTGGTTCGATGATCGGAAACGACAACCTTCCGGCCGTGGCCCGGGGCAACCAGCTTTGCAATCTCTATGGCATGGACACCATTACCATGGGCAATCTAACGGCCTTTGTCATGGAATGCTTCGAGAACGGTATCCTGACGGAGAAGGACACCGGCGGCCGCAAGCTCAACTTCGGGGATCCCGATGCAATGCTGTGGCTGATCGAAGAGGTCGTCCATCGCCGGGGAATCGGCGACATCCTGGCCGAAGGAGTAAAAACGGCCTCCGAACGGATCGGCCGCGGCTCGGAGCAATTCGCGTTCACCATCAAGGGCAACGATCTTCCCCTACACGACGGCCGCGGCAAGACCGGCGTGGCGCTGGGTTATGCCCTGTCTTCGACCGGGGCGGACCACGTCGAAACGCCCCACGATGTCAACTTCCAGGGCGACGGCGTGTCCAAGCTCTACGCGCTGGGACTATTGGACCCGGTCGAGCCTCTGGAAACCGATTCTGCCAAGGTCCGGTTTTTTGCCCTGGGCCAGAAGGCCTGGGGCATCAACAACCTGCTGAGCATCTGCAACTTCACATCGGTGCCCATCCACGCCATGACCTTCCACAACCTGGTCGAGGCGGTACGGGCCGTCACCGGCTGGGATACGAGCCTTTATGAAATAATGCTGGCCGTGGAGCGGTCGATGGTCATGTCACGGATTTTCAACCTGCGGGAAGGCCTGGGGCCGGAAGATGACCGCGTGATTCGACGGTGGCATGAAGAGATGCCGGGCGGGCCCATCCAGGGCAAGAAGATCGATGAGCAGGAATTCCGTCGCGCGGTCGAGCTTTTCTACGAACTATCCGGTTGGGACCAGCGCGGCCGTCCAACGTTCGGGAAATTGGTGGAACTGAATCTCGAGTGGCTGCAATCAGAAATGCCATGATGACGATGCGCGTTTTGGTGAGCCTTTATTCCGCCCTTCGCATCGATCGATTTGCCGAGGCCGAGGTCGAATTGCCCGAGGGCGCCGCGGTGAACGATTTGCTGGACAAGCTGCAAATACCGCTGCAGGACGTCGGCATCGTCGTGGTGAACGCCCGCAGCGGCACGTTTCAGCAGAAGTTGCAGGCAGACGACAGAATTACGCTCATTCCGCCCGTCGGCGGCGGCTAATGCGCCTGATATCCCCGTCCCTTGTGACCGCTTTACCCGGCATCGGGATCGGATGGACCGCGAATCCATCCGCTGCCTGGATGCGTCCTCATGCGATTTTTATTTGGAATAATACCATTTCTAATTCATTA
>PLLC01000046.1 GCA_003141195.1 Syntrophaceae bacterium | reverse complement strand
GAGAAGGAAAATAAGTCCTGCTATGAAGACGTAAAAATCCTTCTCGCGGAGGCTATGCGGCAGCATGTCGATGGGATCGTGCTGGACCTGTCGCGCAACACGGGGGGCCTGCTCAAGGAGGCGGTGCGCCTTGCTGGTCTTTTCCTTGACAAGGGCGGAATCGTGGCGACCAAAAACAGCCGCGAGCAAGTGACTATTCTCGCCAATGGTTCGGCCGCATCAAGGACGAAAGGCGACAAGCGCAACGTGATTACGTTCCCGGCAGAAGATCTCCGCGCGCTCTACACGGGCCCCCTCGTTGTGCTGACGAGCCGCCTGAGTGCATCGGCCAGCGAGATCGTGGCGGGCACTCTCAAAGACTACCATCGCGCTGTGATCGTTGGGTCGGACCATACCTTCGGCAAGGGGTCCGTACAGGAACTAACACCTCTGCCCTGGGGTCTGGGCGGCATGAAAGTCACCACCGGGCTATACTTCCTGCCCGGCGGCAAGTCTACGCAGAAGATGGGCGTAGAAGCGGATGTCCAGCTACCTATGTGGTTCATTCTCGAAGATATTGGCGAAACGGAGCTGGATCATCCACTTCCGGTCCAAGCGATCATGCCCTTCCTCGCCGTGCCGAGAAATGCTGCGCCGCTCTGGAAACCTCTGGAGCAACCCATGCTCGCGGAGCTGGCAGCAAGGTCCAAGGCCCGGATCGCCAAAGACGCGAAGTTCGCCGAAATCATCAAGAACAACAAAGAGGCCGCCGGCAAGAAGGGCGTTATCCGGCTCGCCGACTTACGCAAGGAGATGGAGAAGGAAAGCGGAGGCAAGAAGAAGGAGACGCCTACCGAGCTTAAAAAGAAAGCCCGGGACCAGTATGCTCTCTTCGTGAACGAGAGCGTCAACGTTCTACTCGATATGGTGACGCTGGGGTCATCCCGGCGCATTTCAAACCGTATTCAATGAGCTGGCCTGATCAGTCTCCCTGCAACTTTGTATTTGGAGTCGAGCGATTGCGGTTCACGAAAAATGACATGTGCCCGATGAGAAATGCCTTGGTTCAAATGCAACTAAGGAATAGCTTCATCCCTTCAACGTGAATCGCCACTTGCAATACAAATCCTTGGGATGGGGATCGGGTGGCGCAAACAGACATTGCACTTCAATACTCGGGTCGATCTCCCGGGCATAACTCTCAAACTCACCCCGGTGCATCTCTTTGCACACAAACTCTTCCAATCCTCTTTTGAGGCGTGCTTCCTGGGTGGGGCAGCTGGGAACGGTGATGATCACTTCGTCCGCCTTCTCCTCAATCTGATAGCCCACCAGGATGGTCCAGGGAAAATACCTTAAAGCTTTCACAAAACCCTTAAGACCTTTCTCCTTGACTCCAAAGCGCTGGATCAGATCTTTCGCAGCCATTCCGCCCACACGGCCCCACACCTGTTCATTAAGCCTTTCGGCTGTGGGTTGATCGAACATTTTAGCCACAGATAGAAACCAGAAGGCGTCCATGACTCGGTAGTGCCAAAGCAAAAATTGGATATAATTCTTAAGTTCAGGGGCATCCATCTTTTCAAAGATTTTAAGATCCATATGTTTCTCCTAGTTGGTTATGTCCCTATGGATATTTTTTATTCCACTTATAATCTACAACATTTAAACACAATGGCGGCCTATTTGTTTCAGGAAGAATGGTGTTCGGCCTGATAAAGAAAAATTGGCTGTCAAGCATTTGTGGCTCCTAAGAGCGCCTCTCAATCCCACCCTGTGAATGGGGTGGGGATGATTACTCATAAACCGTTACCGGTCCCGCCTATGAATACCTGCCGCGATGGCATCCCGGACGGCGGCGGCGTATTCTTCCGGGGTGATCCGCCGGTTGATCATGGGATCGCTGATGGCCTTGCCGCAGGGGTGGTATTGGGACACATTACCCTCTTTATTGCCCCTTTTTAAGGGTATTACTTTTTTTACTTCTCCGCCATCGGGCGCCTGGGCCGCGTCCAAGGCAATCGACGTTTCCCGCAGCCTGAAGATTTCGCAGAACCCGGCGCACCATGTCCCGACTTATGCCCGGACACGCCCTCTCAAGATCGGCGAGCGTGAATTCCGAATCAAAGTTTTCCACGGCGGCTTCGATCATATCGGTCTTCGCGCCACGGGGAGACTTGGTCCGTTCCAGGCGTTCCTCAAATTCTTTGTAGGCCGTCTTCAGAATCGACAAAAGGTAGTTGATATAAGGCCAGGGGTTTTGTTTTCCCTCATGCCACCCCTGCGAACTTTCTTCCAGGGTTTCATAGTAGCGTTCTTTGTTTTGCTCGATGAGGCGTTCGAGACTGACATAGCAGCCCACCTCGTAACCGAGTTGATAGCACTGCAACAGGAGGAGAAGGCGCGAGACCCTGCCGTTGCCGTCGCGGAAGGGGTGAATGCACAGAAAATCAAGGTTGAAAGCCGCAAGGGCGATGAGAGGATGAACCCATTTCTCACGCAGGCATTGCGCCCAAAGCGCTTCGAGTTCCTCCATGTATGAAGGCGTCTTAGCGGCGGACACTGTTTTAAAGCGAACTCTTTTGCGTCCGTTGGGGTATGTTTCGATAATATCCCCGTCTTTTTCTTTGTATTCTCCCGCATCCCAGATGTCCCCGCGCGACAGGCGATGGAGCATCATGACGGTCTTGTCCGTTATCGGAAGATTGTGGGGTTTCTCATGGATTCTTTTGAGCGCCTGCCGGTATCCCCTGACCTCCTCTTCATTCCGATCGCGCAGATGTGATCTGCCGAAGATAATCGTACCGATTCGCGCCTGATCGACCTCCACGCCTTCTATGCGATTCGATGAAACGGCGCTTTCGATCAGGGCGTGTTCCCGCAGCACTTTCAAACGCTGGGGGGCCTGACGTGTAAAGAGTTCCTGCTTGCCGCGGGCTTCACCGAGATCGGCAAGGTACCAGGAAGTTGTCGCGTGAATCGTCTCCGGATTATCGGAAAACTGGCGCAGCGTCATCATGGCGCGTCTTCTCCATAGAATTTCTGCTCTTCTCTTAGTTGCATCAGTATGTTTACGAGATGCGTCGGAAGACTACAACCGAGCGGTTTCATGAGTCAAGCTAATTTAGTACGATTAAACCGTCACCGGTCCAGCCTATGAATACTGGCCGCGATGGCATCCCGGACGGCGGCGGCGTATTCTTCCGTGGTGATCCGCCGTTGATCATGGGATCGCCGATGGCCTTGCAGCAGGGGTGGTAGGGCATCACACTGGATCTCCCCGGAACGCCGTCATGGCTTCTTCGGCCAGGACATGCGGAGCGGTCTTGTATTTCGGGGAAAAGTGAAAGGGGACCATCCGTTTCACATGCGCCTGTCTCGCCAGCGTGCCCGCCTGCCGGGCGGTGAGGTGATATTTCCTTGCCGCCGTTTCCATATCATCCTGAAGAAAGGTCGTTTCGATAAAGAGCAGATCGGCATGATCGACCAGTTCAAGGATAGTGGCGCAATTTTCCGGGCTATGGATCGCGTCGGTGACATAACCGATCCGCAGACCCGGACTCACCTTTACGACCTGTTTCAGTACGCCTAGGGGCAGCCACGTTTCCTCGACGTTGCCCAGTGGATCCCTGGACCGGATCCGGACAGGCGTCTCGTCGGCGTCGCCGTTGACGAGATGTTCCTTCAAGGTCATCAGCCAGGCGCCTGTGGGCAGGTCCATTTCCTTCAGAACCGTCTTCAGGATGTTGAACCGTTGCCGCTCCTCGAAGCGGAAGGCAAGGCAGGGAATGAGGTGATCGAGAAAGACGCCTTTCACGGTGAAGAAGCGTGTCTCCACGAGGACGCCGTCAAAAGCATGGCGTTCCTCAAGGGTTTCCGGCTGGAAAGCCGTCCGGCAGCGATAGCGTTTTGTGGTCTGGGCATGCGGATGGACCTCCGTTGCGATGACCGCAAAATCGTTCGTGTAGTTTTCCACAAGATTCCAGGTGTAGGCCATCAGTTTGTGCTCCAGGTGCTGGAGAAACCCTGGCGGGCCGAAGAGGTGCAGGTGCTTGTCCCGGCCCAGACACAGCCTGAGCAGATGGTCAAAACCGATAAAGTGGTCCATGTGGGTGTGCGACACAAAGATGTGATCGATTTTCAGGAGTTTGCGGGGCGGAAGGAGATGCAGATCGCCGAGATCAAAAAGGACGGCCTCGCGGCGGTACTTGCATTCCACGTAAACCGCGGGATCTCCGAAAGGATCGTTAATAAGGGCGGCGTTATACATCGCTACACCATCTTCGGCATAAGCGCCCATTTGACATGCCATGAACCGTTCTTCTCAATCTGATCGAGACAGACGATCCCGCCCGTTTGGAATTTAATGATGGATGTATCCGGCGATCCTGTTACCAAATAAGAGACTAGCTTCTCCAGAAAAGGGAGATGTCCGACAATCATTGTGTTCAGGTCCGGATCGAGTTTTGGCGCTATCGTTGTGACATCGTCGTTTGGCTTGATCCCTTTGATCTCTTTTACCCCGGCGAATGGCTTCAGGTGTTTGGAAAAGATGTCGGCTGTCTGCCTTGCCCTGGTCTTGCCGCTGTGAAGGATCTGTGAGACCGGAATATTAAATGCGGCAGTTAGTTGAGCCATACCGTCGACCGTTGCTTTTCCTGCCTCCGTCAAAGAACGGTCCGGATCGGCAGCCTCTGAATAGGCTTCACCATGTCGCACAAGATAAAGAGGCATAATAGTCTCCCATTAATTTCGTTTACCCTTTTGGGTATTCATATTGTCTTGAATTGCTGATGGGAAAACAACCTGGACAACTTTTCCTCTATTATTATTGAATTGAACTGATAAGAACTTCCTTTTTCGCGGTTGGAGTACATGAAGAAGGATCTTGTGTGTCATGTTCGCCAGGATGGTCTTGAGGCTTCGTCCGGTGCCGCAGTCGATCATGACCGATTCCCCGCCGAAATCGATCACAAAGGAGGTGGCATCCTCGGTGTGGGAGATTTGCGGTCCGCCGACCAGATAAACGCCCCGGGCAATCCGCTCAGTATCCGGCATCCTCGTTGCCTCTTTGCTGCGGATCGGTTTTGAGCGACCCGATCAATTCGTCGATCCTGCCGATCCCGTGCCGGATCATGAATTCTTCGATTCCGTCCAGGATCCCCATCGTCACGGCGGGATTGGTGAAATTGGCCGTGCCGATTTCGACGGCCCTCGCCCCCGTGATGAGGAATTCGAGGGCGTCGGCGGCGGTTGCGATCCCCCCGATGCCGATGACCGGGATCTTCACGGATTGAAAGACTTGCCAGACCATCCGGAGGGCGACCGGTTTGACGGCCGGTCCGGAAAGCCCGCCGGTAATGTTCGCGAGGTGGGGGCGCCTGCGTTCGATGTCCACCGACATCCCTGTCAGGGTGTTGATCAGGGAAACGGCGTCGGCGCCGGCCGCCTCGACCGCCAGGGCGATCTCGGTGATGTCGGTCACATTCGGCGTCAGCTTAACGATCACAGGAAGATCGGTCTCGGCCCGGACCTTCTTCGTGACATCGGCGGCAACATCGGGATTTGCGCCGAAGGCGATGCCGCCTTTTTTCACGTTCGGACAGGAGATGTTAACCTCGATGCCGTCCACACCTTCGGCGCCGCTCAGGATTTCCGTGATGCGGCGGTATTCATCGACCGTTTCGCCAAAGATGTTGGCGATGACGGCGACGTCGAACTGCCGCAGAAAAGGCATTTTATCCGCGATGAACGCCCGGACGCCGATGTTCTGAAGCCCGATGGCGTTGAGCATCCCGCAGGGGGTTTCCATGATCCGGGGCAATGGGTTTCCCGCCCGCGGTTCGAGGGAGAGACCCTTGACCACAACCGCCCCCAAGCGGTTCAAATCGCAAAACGGGGAGAACTCTTCGCCGTAGCCGAAGGTTCCCGATGCGGTCATGACGGGATTTTTGAGTTCAAGGCCGCCGATCCGTACCCTGAGCTCAAGGGGGCTGATTCTGTTTTTATCCGATTCCATAACCGTTGTCCTGTTTGTCCGCGGAAGAATTCCGGGAGATCTCCCGGATATCGAAGACCGGGCCGTCATGGCAGACCCTCCGGTAGCCGCTTCTCCCCTCACTGTCGGTCATCGCCACGGCGCATCCCAGACAAGCGCCGATACCGCAGGCCATCCTTTCCTCAAGAGAAACCTGGCAGCGGATCACGGTCTTCCGTACGAGAAGCCCAAGAGAACGGATCATCGCCGCCGGTCCGCAGGCATAAATCAGCGTCTCCTCCGGGCAGTACCCGTGCAGATTGCAGCGGAGAAGATCGATGACGAGGCCGTGATACCCCACGCTGCCGTCATCGGTGGCAATCCGAAGGTCGCAGAAACCGTCCAGACGGTCGAGACCGGTCAGAAGTTCCGCCGTCCTGGCGCCGACATAGGCCGTTATTTCCGCCCTTTGTGGAGAGGGATCCTTCGGATAGTCCTCATGAAGCAGAAAGGTCAACGGGGCCACGCCGACGCCGCCTGCCAGAAGGATCACCTTCCGGACATCGCGATGAACGGTAAACCCCTTGCCGAGGGGGCCAAGGACGGTCAAGGAAGCGCCCGGTTTCATCCGGGAAAAAAGAGAGGTCCCCCGACCCGCGACACGACAGAGCAGACTTAGGATCGCGTAACCGCCTTCCCTTTGAAA
>PLLC01000093.1:73992-76470 GCA_003141195.1 Syntrophaceae bacterium | reverse complement strand
ATTATGTTACATATAGGTAGGTGGTGTCAATAACCGGCACATTTCATTTTTTCTTTGTTCACTCTTGCGCATTACGGAAAGTAATCTGCTAAACAAACTTTTTCCCTCAAAATCTCGACTTCAATATACAATTGATGACCGCTTGGATGAATCAGAGGCATTGATAAGATAAAGGCGATAATCGAAGGCTTGATTTGGCCCGGTCCATGGCCATCGAGACCCTGACCTCCCTGAAGGGCACCCTGGACGAAGCCCTCGGCCGGGCGGCCCAAGGCGGTAAAGTCCTGGCGTGAAAATGATGTAATAAACATACTGGAATCTATCCTGATTGCCGTATAGGGCGACCAGTATTTTATTTTGCACAGATGACTTGACAAACCATTTGAAAGAAATACAATGCACCCATGAAAATGAAGCTGGGAAAACAGGAAATGCAGATGTTGGCCTACCTGCAGATGCGCAAGTGTCAGACGGTCAAAACCGGCGAGCTGACCGACCCGCTGCAACTGAGCCGCGAGCAGGAACGGGAGCTGTTCCGCCGGATGGCGCGCGGGGGGTTGATCGCGCGGGTCCGCCCTGGTTTCTATCTTGTGCCGGAGCGACTGCCTCTCGGCGGTTCCTAGAGTCCGGATGAGACCCTTGCTTTAAACACGCTAATCCGAGACAGGAAGGGACGTTACCAGATCTGTGGACCGAACGCCTTCAACCGCTATGGCTTTGACGACCAGATTCCCAACCGGGTTTATGCCTACAACAACCGGATTTCCGGCGAGCGGACCATCGGGGCGGTCGCCCTGACATTGATCAAGGTTGCGGACGAACGGCTTGGCGACACGGAGGAGATGCAAACAGTGGAGGACCAGACAGCCGTTTACGGATCGCGGGCGCGGACGCTGGTGGATGCGGTGTACGACTGGTCCCTGTTCAACAGCCTGCCCCGGGCCTATGATTGGATCCGGGGAGAACTGGCCGCAAGCCGTGTCGGCGCTGCGGAGTTGGTGGCCGTCGCCTTGCGCTACGGCGACAAGGGAACGATCCGGCGGATCGGGGCGCTGCTGGAGATGCAGTGTGTGGAAGCGGGTCTGTTGCGGAAACTTGAAAAAGTTTTGAACCCGTCCACGGGTCTGATCCCGTGGATACCCACAAAACCGAAACGGGGAAAAATCAACCGCCGCTGGGGGGTTGTGCTGAATGACCAGACCTGAACCGTCATCCTTTCCGCGAGTTCACGAAGATCCCGCTCGCTTTCGAGAGGCGATTCACTTTACGGCGGCGGAAACCCTGTTTCTCCCCCGCCTGATCGAAAAAGATTACTTCTGCACCCTGCTGCTGGCCTACCTGTCGACATCGGACGGTTCACTCGTGTTCAAGGGCGGGACGTGCCTGGCAAAGGTCCATGCCGGGTTCTACCGTCTCAGCGAGGATCTGGACTTCGTCATCCCAACACTCCTTTCCGCCTCCCGATCCAAACGCCGCAGCCTGTCGGCAGGGCTCAAAGGAGCGATCTCTCAGCTTCCGGGCAGACTGAGCGCTTTCCGGATAGTCAAACCGCTTACGGGCGCAAACACCTCGACCCAATATGTCGCGGTCGTCGGTTACACATCGCTGATCAACCAACAAGAAGAGACTGTCAAGATCGAGGCGGGGTTGCGCGAGCCGCTCCTGACGCAAGTATGGATCGGCGAGGCCCAGACGCTCCCCCTCAATCCCGTGTCGGGCAAACCGATAACGCCGGCTATACCGGTGCCATGCATTTCCCGGAGCGAGGCAATGGCCGAAAAACTGCGGGCAGCCTTGTCGATGCGCGAGGCCGCGATACGGGATTTCTACGATATCGATTATGCCGTGCGAAAACGGGGTTTTCTTCCGCTGGAAACAGCCATAACGGAACTGGTCATGCAAAAACTTTCCGTACCGGGCAACGAACCGGTTGACATATCTCCGGAGCGGATGGCTACGCTGCGACAACAGCTCGATACGGAATTGAAAACAGTACTGCGCGAAAAGGATTTCCGGGAATTCGATCTGGAACGGGCCTTCAGGATCGTGAAGGATGTAGCCGCCATCATCGGGCGCTACTGAAACACTTCAGTACCTGAACGCGCCGCTGCTTCAGCAGTATGATTATGTTCAGGAAAACAGGACTTCCTATGGGGGAGTTGATGATGAAATATCCTTTTGAACTGCCGTTTGCCGAAATTCAGAAGGAACGGTGCGTCAAGACGCACCCTACGCCCGGATTCCGGGTCAAGCCCGGAATGACAAAAAAGGCAAATGACGACTTTTGACGGGTTCATCACGTATGGAGGGAATATGACCGAGAAAATATCAAACATGAAGGATCTGGTCGTCTATCAGGATGGTTCCATCGTCAGCAAGGAAATCATCAAGAAACCGACTGGGACAACAACCATTTTCGCCTTCGACCGGGATCAGGGATTGAGCGAACATACGGCGCCCTTCGACGCTTTGGTCTAC
>PLLC01000093.1:0-73942 GCA_003141195.1 Syntrophaceae bacterium | reverse complement strand
CAAGGGGTTGACAGGAGGGTGGGGCTCTGTCAAAAGAGAGGCATGGATGAAACCCTGATCAAAACCCTGTCCGAAGGGGCGGCGGCGATCGGCGTCCGCCTCGGACCGGCGGAACTGGCTTTGTTTGCCGCCTACCACCGGGAGCTCCTCCTCTGGAACCGGCGGATCAATCTCGTCTCGGAACGCTCCGCGCAGGAGATCGTCATCCGCCATTTCCTCGATTCCCTGACGCCGGCGCCGTTTCTGGACCGTCCGGATGGCGCCTTGATCGATCTCGGGAGCGGGGGCGGCTTCCCCGGCATCCCCCTGCGGATCGCCCTGCCCGGCCTGCAAGTGTCGCTCGTCGAGGCCTCCCGGAAAAAGTCCTCCTTCCTCTCCCACATCGTCCGGACCCTCCGCCTCGACGGGGTTCAAGTGGTCCGGGAGCGCATCGAGGTCCTGACCGCCGGGGAGACCCTGGCCGGCAGCTTCGATACGCTCATTTCCCGGGCGGCTTTCAAACTCCCGGAACTGATCCGTGCGGCCTCCTTCTTCCTCAAGCCGGGGGGGCAGCTCATCGCCATGAAGGGACCCGATCCGCAGGAAGAGATGGCCGAAACGGAGCGGATTTCGGCCGCGGCAGGGATGGTCTTCACGACCCTCCGGGACGTCCGTCCGCCTGGTGCGGATTCATCAAGAATAATAATGATTTACAATCGCGTTTTCCGCTAAAATTTTCTTTAAAAAACCTTTCGCAAAATCAGTTTTTGTGCTAACGTCAGCGCCGATTCGATAAAAAACCATCACGCGGGGCGTGTTCTGTTAAATGGTGCGTAAAATCATAAGCATGGCCAATCAAAAAGGGGGGGTCGGAAAAACCACGACGGCCATCAACCTCTCGGCCTCGCTGGCGGCGGCGGAGAAGCGAACCCTTCTGATTGATTGTGATTCCCAGGGAAACGCCACGAGCGGCATGGGGATCGACGGCAAAGCGATCCGGGAAAAGAACCTCTATCACTGTCTGATCGGGAATCGCCCGCTGCGGGAGGTGATCGTCGGAACGCAGATCCCCCATCTGGATCTGGTCCCCGCGAACCAGGACCTGGTCGGGGTCGAGGTGGAATTCATCTCCCTTGAGGACCGCGAGAAGAGGCTCCGGAATCTGATCCGGTCGCTGGAGACGACCTATGAATATATCATTATCGACTGTCCGCCGTCCCTCGGGTTTCTCACGGTCAACGCCCTGGTGGCTTCGGACTACCTGATCGTGCCCCTTCAATGCGAGTACTTTGCGATGGAGGGGCTGGGCCACCTGCTCAACACGATGCGCCTGGTGAAAAACCGGCTGAACCCCACTCTGACCCTGGGGGGGATTCTACTCACCATGTACGACACGCGGAATCTGCTTTCGCGCCGGGTCAGCGAGGACGTGCGCGGCCATTTCGGGGACCTGGTCTTTCGGACGGTCATCCCGCGGAACGTCCGGCTGTCGGAGAGCCCGAGCCATGGACTTCCGATCATACTTTATGATATCCGGTCGCGCGGCGCAGTCTCCTACATGGAACTGGCCAAGGAAATCCTGAGCAACGGGAGGATATGATGCCGCCAAAGAATTCCCTCGGCAGGGGGCTGGGGGCGATGTTCCCCGATCTTCTGAACCATATCGGCGACCGGCCTTCGTTCGTCCAGTGCGGGATCGAGGAACTCACCCCGAACCGGTTTCAGCCCCGGCGGGACTTCAACGATGAGGACCAGAAAGGACTCGTCGTCTCCGTAAAGAAGAGCGGGATCATCCAGCCGATCATCGTCCGGAAGGCGGACACCGGCTACGAGATCATCGCCGGGGAGAGGCGCTGGCGGGCGGCGCAGGCGGCCGGGCTCAAAGAGGTGCCCATCCTTATCCGCAAGGCGGAGGACCGGGAGCTGGCGGAGCTTTCGCTGATCGAAAACATCCAGCGCGAGGCCCTGAACCCCATCGAAGAGGCGGACGCCTATCAGACCCTGCTGACCCGCTTCTCCCTCTCACAGGAGGAGATCTCCACCCGCGTCGGGAAGGACCGCTCCACCATCGCCAACACGGTCCGGCTGCTGAAGCTTCCCGAGGCGGCCAGGAAGGCCCTGATCGGCAAGAAGATCACGGCCGGACATGCCCGGGCGCTCCTTGCCCTGGAGCTTCCGGGCGAGCAGATCAGCGCCCTGAAGATCATCCAGCAGCGGGACCTGAACGTCCGGGATACGGAACGGCTGATCCGGAATCTGAAAAAGGCGCCGGAGAAGAAGAAAACCGGGCGCAAGGATCCGTACCTGACGGATCTGGAGCGCGAGCTCTCCTCGCAGCTGCTTGCGGCCGTTCAGATCCGCGCCGGGAAACGATCGGGAACCATCGAGATCCGCTACACGAACGGGGAGGAATTGAACCGTCTGGTTCGGCTGCTCCTCGACCGGACATGAAACGGGGGACAGATTTAAATCTGTCCCCAAAATGGATGAACGTTGTCCACAGGTGTGGATAAAGCTGTGTATAAGGTTGTGAAAAGTGGACATATTCTGGGACAAAACGGTCAATATCCTTAAGGAAAAGGTAAGCCAGCAGAACTTCGAGACCTGGATCCGCCCGATTCGCATTACCACGATGGAGGGAGACCAGGTCCATCTCCGTGTGCCCAACCGCTTCTTTCGCGACTGGCTGGTCGAGAATTATCTTGCCCTGATCCGGGAGTCCATGAAGTCGGCGGCCGGCATATCTTTTCACGTCGAATGGATAATAGAACAGGATAATAATCAAAATCAAATGGTTAGATATTCTGGCGACGCCACGGCCGCCGAGAAAACGGTGCCCAAAAAGCCTTCCCGTTCTCGCGTTCATTCCACCCTGAATGCGAACTACAGCTTTGACCGTTTCGTCGTGGGGTCGTGCAACCAGTTCGCCCATGCCGCCTCCGCGGCCGTCGCCGAGCAGCCGGCGAAGAATTACAACCCCCTTTTCATTTACGGCGGCGTGGGACTGGGAAAAACCCACCTGCTGAACGCCATCGGCCTGAAGACACTGAAGCTTTTCCCGGACATGAACGTGGTCTATGTCTCGGCGGAGGTCTTCATGAATGAGCTGATCAATTCAATCCGCTATGACAAGATGCCGAAATTCCGCGATAAATTCAGGAACATCGACTGCCTGCTCATCGACGACATCCAGTTTATCGCCGGAAAGGAGCGAACCCAGGAGGAATTTTTTCACACCTTCAATACCCTTCACGACGCCGGAAAGCAGATCGTCGTCACAAGCGATAAATTTCCAAAGGACATCCCAAACTTAGAGGGAAGATTGCGGTCGCGTTTTGAATGGGGATTGATCGCAGACATCCAACCGCCGGAGATTGAAACGAAGATCGCCATCCTGGAGAAGAAGTCGCAGGAGAACCACATCGCCCTGCCGGGAAACGTGGCCCTCTACCTCGCCTCCCAGGCGGAGTCCAATATCAGGGAATTAGAGGGATACCTTGTACGGATCGCCGCCTATTCCTCCCTAACCGGGCGGCAGATCGACCTGGATCTGGTCAAGAGTGTGCTGAAACAGCTCCTTCGGAAGGAGGAAAAAAAGGAGATCACGATTGAGGAGATCGTTAAAACCGTAGGCGCGAAATTCAGCATCAAGATTTCTGAGATTAAATCTCATAAAAAAAACAAGAATCTCGTTTTGGCGCGACAGGTTTCCATGTTTCTCGCACGCGAGATGACCAGCGCCTCCTTCCCGGATATCGGGGCGAAAATCGGCGGCCGGGATCACTCGACGGTCATTTACGCCCACAACAAGATGAAAAAGATCTTGGTCATGGACAAGGCCCTTCGGGACGCCGTGGAGGAAATCCAAGATGTCCTTCTGCACAAGGATTGAATGTTTTCTTAAGCGACTCTGTCCACAAGACACGAGAGAAAAAAGGTCGCAAAATGAACCCCAAAAGGGGTTATGAACACCGTTCACAGGTACTATTACTACTACTATGTTTTTATAAGAAAGAAATCTTTTAAATAATATAACCTGTTGGTAGCAAGGAAAGGATGGGGGAAGTGATGGAATTTAATATCAAAAGGGATCTGTTTTCAGCGGGGATTCAAAAGACACTTGGGATTGTAGAGAAGAAAACCACAATGCCGATTCTGAGCAACTTATTGCTCAGAGCGGGACCAAACCGGGTAACGATCATGGCGACAGACCGGGAGATCGGTCTCGTGGCGGACTATGAGGCGGAGGTTTTCCGGGAGGGAGAGATTACCCTCTCGGCGAGAAAACTCCATGAGATGGTCCGGGAGATCCAGGGAGAAACGATCCATGTTATTAAAAATGAAAGGGATGTTGTAATTTTGACCTACAACAAGGTCATATACCGGATTCCTGGCATCCCGGCGGATGACTATCCTGTGGTGGCGGACCAGGAGGATATTCCCTTTTATAAGGTCAAAGGAGCCATCCTGAAGGAGTTGATCCGTAAGACCGCCTTTGCGATGTCGACCGACGAGATGCGGAAGACCCTGTGCGGCGTTCTGATGGAAACGGAAAAAGCGGGAGAAACCTTCTGGATCCGGATGGTGGCCACGGACGGTCATCGTCTCTCCATGATGAAGATGGATACGGGTGAGAAGGATTTTCTGACGATGGAGAAGGGTGTGATCATTCCGCGGAAGGGGCTCGTGGAGATCCGGCGGCTCGTGGAGGATGAACCCGGGGATGTGTTCCTGGGGGTCCGGCAGGGGATGTGCATCGTCAAGACCGATCATACCCTGCTGAAGGTCAGTCTGGTTGATGGGGATTACCCGGATTACCGGCGGGTGATCCCGGCGGAAAAAGGGGTGATTCTGGGAATAGAGAAGGACAAGCTTCTCCATACCCTCCGCCGGATGAGTGTCATATCATCCGATCGGTACAACGGGGTGATCATGACCCTCGCTGCGGATAAAATCGTTTTGAATTCGAACGACCCCGCTGTCGGAGACCTCGAGGCCAATGACGAGATCGATGTCGTCTATGCGGGTGAAGGTAAGAGCGTCGGCTACAACGTCACTTATCTTGCGGATGCCATCGATGTGATTGATGAGGAGCGGATTACTTTTGAGGTTGGAGAGGGGATGAAACCCGGTATTGTCCGGGCGGTCGGTAACGAAAACTACTTCTGTATCGTCATGCCGCTGAAATTGTAGGACTTTTAGGATCAGGGAACGGCGCCGGGTCAGGTCTCGCTCATGCCCTGCAGGGTATCCGGGTAGATCCCACGCGGCGGGGAATCGTAGCGGTGCCTTTTCAGGTGAAAGACAGAAAGAGGTTTAATGGAAGAGATTAAGCAGGAAGAAGTGACGCAGGTCCAGGAAGATTACGGCGCCGACAGCATCAAGGTGTTGGAGGGGCTGGAGGCGGTCCGGAAGCGCCCGGCCATGTATATCGGGAGCACCGGGAAGGAAGGACTCCACCACCTCGTTTATGAGGTCGTGGACAACAGCATCGACGAGGCGTCCGCCGGTTTCTGCGACACCATCCTGGTGAAGATCCGGGTGGACAACAGCATCGTCGTCGATGACAACGGCCGGGGGATCCCGGTGGACATCCACAAGACGGAGGGGGTTTCGGCCGCCGAGGTAGCCCTGACGAGGCTTCATGCCGGGGCGAAGTTTTCCAACGACAGTTACAAAATCTCCGGCGGCCTTCACGGTGTCGGCGTCTCCGTCGTCAATGCGCTGTCCGTCTATCTTGATTTAGAGGTGAGACGGGATGGCGGCGTCTATGCCCAGTCCTACGTCCGCGGCGTGCCGAACGCCCCCTTGGAACAGGTCGGCAAGACCAAAAGCCGGGGAACGACCGTCACCTTCAAGCCGGACGACACGATCTTTGAAGAGACGGAGTTCAGCTACGACACCGTGTCGACCCGGTTGAGGGAGCTTGCGTTTCTGAATTCCGGGGTGAAGATCACGCTGATCGACGAGCGGATCGATCGCCAGAGCGAGTATTTCTACGAGGGCGGAATTGTCTCCTTCGTCGAGTACATCAACCGGAGCAAGAAGGTCCTTCACAAGAATCCGATCTTCATCACCGGCGCCAGAGAGGACTGTCAGGTCGAGGTGGCTCTCCAGTATAACGACACCTACGCGGAAAACATTTTTTCCTTCGCCAACAGCATCAACACAACGGAGGGGGGGACGCACCTGATCGGCTTCCGTTCGGCCCTGACGCGGGCGTTCAATAACTACGCCACCAGCAGCAACATCCTGAAAAACGGGAAGGAATCCCTGAAGGGCGAGGACCTGCGCGAAGGCTTGGCCTGCGTGATCAGCATCAAGATCCGGAACCCCCAGTTCGAGGGGCAGACCAAGACGAAACTCGGGAACAGCGAGGTCAAGGGGCTTGTCGAGGGGATCGTCTATGACAAGATCAGCAGCTATCTGGAGGAAAATCCCTCCGTCGCCAAACAGCTCTTGGGCAAGTGCCTGGATGCGGCCCGGGCGCGCGAAGCGGCCCGTCACGCCCGCGAACTGACCCGGCGCAAGACCGCCCTCGAGGTCGGCGCCCTCCCCGGAAAACTGGCCGACTGCCAGGAGCGCGATCCGGCCCGGAGCGAGATCTACCTCGTCGAGGGGGACTCGGCCGGCGGCTCTGCCAAACAGGGCCGGGACCGGAAGAATCAGGCGATCCTGCCGCTGCGCGGCAAGGTGCTCAACGTGGAAAAGGCGCGCTTCGACAAGATGCTCCAGAACGAGGAGCTCAAGGTGATCATCACCGCCCTCGGCATGGGGATCGGCCAGGAGGACCAGGACATCAGTCGGCTCCGATATCACAAGGTGATCATCATGACCGACGCCGACGTGGACGGCCTCCACATCCGGACGCTTCTGCTTACCTTCTTCTTCCGGCAGATGAAGGAGATCATCGAACGGGGCTATCTCTACATCGCCCAGCCGCCGCTCTTCAAGGTGAGCGACCGCAAGCAGGAGATCTACATCCACAACGAGGAGACGATGAAGAACCACGTCCTGGACAGCGGCGTGAACCGCGTCCGGCTGCTGGCCGTGAACGGCGTAGGGGACACCTTGCCGCAAGGTGTCCCCGCGATCACCGGCAAACGCCTCCTGGATTACATCCGCAAGGCGATGCGGATCGAGACGATCCTCGACAAGTTCGAAAAGGAGGAGAAAAACCGCGACATCATCCGGATTCTGGCCGGGGACCCCGCCCTTGCGGACGAGGATTTCCGGATCGAGGAGGCCCTGACGAAGGTGGCCCGAAGGACCGGAATGGCCCTGGGCGAAAGCCTCGACGGGGTGGATATTGACATGGATCAGGAACACGGGCGCTGGAGGATGGTCTTCCGCATCCGGCGAAGCGGCCGGGTGGTGACCACCATCATTGACCGGGACATCATGAAACTTCCGAAATTCGTGGAGATCCGTGCGCTTCTCAACCAGATCGCCGTCCTCGGAGAGGCCCCCTACCGGGTGAGCGCCGCGGAGGATACGGAAAACGCCCCGGAAACGAATGTCGAGACCGTAGAATCCATGGCTGCCCTCATCGACTACGTGGTCGGGGCCGGGAAGAAAGGTTACACCGTCCAGCGCTACAAGGGTCTCGGCGAGATGAACCCGGCGCAGCTCTGGGAGACGACGATGAACCCGGAGAAGCGGACGCTCCTCCAGGTGCGGATCGAAGACGCCGTGGCGGCGGACGAGATCTTCACCACCCTCATGGGGGATCAGGTGGAGCCCCGGCGCGATTTCATCTACAAAAACGCGCTGTACGCCTCGAACTTGGATGTATAACGGCTGCTGCGTAAAAAGTCCATATGCTGCGTTGCGCTTCCTCCTTCGTCATTGCGGCGTACGAAACAGTACGCCTCATTCCTCAGGAGTCGCGCGCCTTGCCTCTGGCGCTTTTTACGAAGCAGCCCCCGGAAGATCACTTTGTGAATATCTTAAAAGAGGATCATGATCCCGTCCTTGTGCGGGCCGGTCATGGTCAAGGGTTAAGGAGAAGTTGATTTTGATGGAACAACTGTTTGAAAAGACGATCGCGATCAATATCGAAGATGAGATGAAGAAGTCCTACATGGACTATGCCATGAGCGTCATCATCGGCCGGGCCATTCCCGACGTCCGGGACGGCCTGAAGCCCGTCCACCGCCGGGTCCTCTTCGCCATGAGCGAGATGGGCAACCGCTGGAACAAGCCCTACAAGAAATCGGCGAGGATCGTCGGGGATATCATCGGTAAGTACCATCCCCACGGGGATACGGCGGCCTACGACACCATGGTCCGGATGGCGCAGGACTTCTCCATGCGCTACCTCCTCGTCGACGGCCAGGGGAATTTCGGCTCGATCGACGGGGACCCTCCCGCCGCCATGCGGTACACGGAGGTCCGGATGGCCCGGATCGCCGAGGAGCTCCTGACCGACCTGGAGAAGAACACGGTCAATTTCGCGCCGAACTACGACGAATCGCTGGAGGAACCGACCGTCCTGCCGGCGAGGATCCCGCTGCTGCTCCTGAACGGCACCGCCGGCATCGCCGTCGGCGTGGCGACGAACATTCCGCCCCACAATCTCCGGGAGGTGATCGACGGGACGATCGCCATGATCCGCGACCCCGAAATCACCATCGACGGGCTCATGCACTACATCCAGGGGCCGGACTTCCCGACGGCCGGCTTCATCAACGGCCGCGAGGGGATCCTCTCCGCCTACCGGACGGGCCGCGGGATCATCCGGGTGAGGGCGCGCGCGCTGATCGAGAAAAATGCACGCAACGACCGGGAGAGCATCGTCGTCACCGAGCTCCCCTACCAGGTGAACAAGGCGAACCTGATCGAGAAGATCGCCGAGCTTGTCAAGGAGAAGAAGATCGGCGGGATCGCCGACCTCAGGGACGAGTCGGACCGCGAGGGGATCCGCGTCGTCCTCGACCTGAAGCGGGACGAGGCCTCCGCCATCGTCTTGAACCAGCTCTACAAGCACACCCAGATGGAGTCCACCTTCGGGATCATCATGCTCGCGATCGACCGGGGGCAGCCCCGGGTCTTCAACCTGAAGGACATTCTCCAGAGCTTCCTGGAGTTCCGCAAGCAGGTGGTCGTCCGCCGGACGGCCTTCGAACTCGCGAGGGCGCGGGAGCGGGCCCACATCCTGGAGGGGCTGATCATCGCCCTCGACCGGATCGACGAAGTGATCGCCGTGATCAAGGCCTCCGGGAGCCCCCCGGAGGCGGCCACCGCCCTCTGCAGCCGGTTCGGCTTGAGCGATCTCCAGGCGAAGGCGATCCTCGAAATGCGCCTCCAGCGCCTGACCGGCCTCGAACGGGACAAGATCGACGCGGAATATGCCGAGATCTCCGCGCTGATCCATAAACTCCAGGGGATCCTCGACGACCCGCAGAAGGTTCTCGACGTGATCGTCGAGGAGCTCACCGAGATCCGGGCGCGTTACGGCGACGAGCGGCGCACCGAGATCGTCTTCAGTTCCGAGGACATCAACATCGAGGACCTGATCGTCGAAGAGGACATGGTCGTCGCCGTCTCCCACGCCGGCTACATCAAGCGGAACCCCGTCAGCCTCTACAAGAGCCAGCGCCGGGGCGGACGCGGCAAGATCGGGATGGGGACGAAGGAGGAGGATTTCGTGGAGCGCATCTTCATCGCCAACACCCACCACTACATCCTGATCTTCACGAGCCGGGGCCGCCTCTACTGGCTGAAGGTCTATCTGATCCCGCAGGCCGGGCGCGCCGCCAAGGGGAAGGCGATCGTCAACCTGATCAATCTGACGGAAGGGGAGCGGGTTGCCGCGGTCCTGCCGGTCCGGGAGTTCACCGGGGAGAAGTCGGTGGTCATGGTGACCCGCCGGGGGACGATCAAGAAGACGGAGCTTTCGGCCTTCTCCAACCCCCGTGCGGGCGGGATCATCGCGATCTCCATCGACGAGGGGGACGAGTTGATCGATGTCCAGCTCACCCTCGGGAACCAGGACATCTTCCTCGGGACCCGGAAGGGCAAATCGATCCGCTTTAAGGAGGACGACGTCCGCGACATGGGCCGTACGGCCCGCGGCGTTCGGGGGATCAGGATGGCTGCCGATGACCGGGTCATCGGGATGGAGATCCCGACCGAGGGAAACACCATCCTCACCGTCTCCGAAAAGGGGTACGGAAAGCGGACCGAGATCGCGGAGTATCGCCTCCAGACCCGCGGCGGGAAGGGGACGATCAACCTCCGAACCGTTCCCAAAGTGGGCGATGTTTCCGGCATCCTTCAGATCTCCGGCAGCGAGGACATCATGCTGATCAGCGACTCGGGCCGGATCATCCGCATGCGCGCGGAGGAGGTGCGCGTCATCCACCGGAGCACCCAGGGGGTGCGCCTGATCGACCTCGACGACAACGAAAAGCTTGTAGGTGTCGCCCGCGCCGAGCGGGAGGAGGAACGGGAGGAAGGCGCGGCGCCGGAGGATCTCCCGGAAGAGGGTGAAAGCGAACTGGATATGGCTCCGGAGAGCGGCTCGGCGGAGGCAAAGGAATGAAGACACTCCGTCCGTTGGCCCTGGGCTTAAGTCTCCTCCTGCTTTTTGCGTGCATGCCGAAGGAGATCCCCCCGCCCCTGCCGCCGCCGAAGCCGGCGAAGGTCGCCGTCGTCCTCGGGGCCGGCGTCTCCAAAGGGTTTGCCCATGTCGGCGTCCTCAAGGTCCTCGAATCGCAGAAGATCCCGATCCACCTGATCGTCGGGACCAGCGCGGGGAGCTTCGTCGGGAGCCTTTACGCCTACGGCTATGACGTCTTCCAGCTCCAGACGATGGCCATGGCCCTCCTGAAGGACGACGTGGTTGATTGGACCCTCCCCGACAACGGTTTCATCCGCGGGGAAAAGTTAGAGAATTATGTCAATAAAACGGTCCGCCAGACCCCCCTCGAACGGCTGAAGATCCCCTTCCTCGCGGTAGCCACGAACCTCCAGACCGGCGAGGAGACCGTCTTCGCGACGGGGAACACCGGCAAGGCGGTCCGGGCGAGCTGCTCCATCCCCGGGGTCTTCCAGCCGGTCCGGATCGGGGACAAGGCCTACGTGGACGGCGGCGTGGTGAGCCCCGTCGCGGTGGAAGCCGCCCGGAGAGCCGGCGCCGATGTCGTCATCGCCGTGGACATCTCCGCCGGCGTAGCGGGCGCCGTCCCGCAGGGGATCCTGGATACGATCCTCCAGTCGATCGACATCATGTACGCGAAGATCGCAACGGCCCAACTCCGAAACGCCGACGTGGTCATCCGTCCCCAGGTGAGCCATATCGGTTCGAGCGACTTCGAAAAGCGCAACGAGGCGATCCTCGAAGGCGAGAAGGCCGCTACCCAGGCCCTTCCCCAGATCCGGCAGATCCTCGATAAGCTCCGCCAGGAAGGGCGGTTGCCATAGGGCTTTTCGAAAGGTTTTTTCCTCATATTGCTAATTCCATCCTAAGAGATCGCGGATGTTCCGGCCCAACCCTCGGAAGGCATCGCCGGTCTTTTTCCCGGCGTCCCGGAACCAATCGCCGATGGTCCGGCCCCGCTTTTGGAATTCCCGTCCGGCCTCCTGCGTCCCCTCCTTGATCGCCTGACCGGCTTCCTTTCCCTTTTCCTTGAAGCTTTGGCCAATCTCTTTGGCTCCCTCCTTAATCCCCTTGCCGGTTTCCTTCCCCCCTTCCTTGATTGCCTGTCCGGTCTCCCTCCCCTTTTCCTTGAACGCCTTGCCGACTTCCTTGATCCCTTCCTGGATTCCCTTGACAGTTTCATTTGCCCCCTCTTTGATCCCCTGACCGATCTCCTTTGCCCCTTCCTTGAAGCCGCTGTCGGCAAAGCTTGGGACGGCCAGCAGGAGAACCATCATCCAGACGATCCCGATCATTCGCATAAACACCTCCTTTGTCTAAGTATGATAGAAGTTTATCACGGAAGCAGGTGTCCGGCAAGATCATGCGGACTGTTTGCAGGTCGAATAAAACGGATTCGTGGAAATTCGTCTTATGCCCCTCTTCCCGCTGCCGTCATGTCGTTGTCACCATCCTGGCGTCCTTGCTCAGCCACTCCAGCCGGTTCAGGGCATTAATGTAGGCCTTGGCCGAGGCCACCAGGACGTCGGGATGGGCGCCCCGCCCGACCGCGGAGCGGCCGTTGAACTTTAGCTGCACCGTCGCCTCCCCCTGCGCATCGGTACCCCCGGTCACCGCGTTGACAGCATACTTCAGAAGGGGGTGGTTGGTCTTCGTGATCTTCCGGATCGCCGCAAAGATGGCATCGACGGGTCCTACGCCGAAACCGGCCTCCTGGACCATCTCGCCATCGACCTCCATCTGCATCGTGGCCGTCGGCACCGTGGCGTTGCCGCTCACAACGTTGAGATAGAGGAACCGGTACTTCTCCTCGCCCCGGGAAATTTCCTCGTAAACGATGGCCTCCAGGTCTTCGTCGAAGACCTCCTTCTTGACGTCGGCCAGTTCCTTGAAGTGGAAGAAGACCCGGTTGAGCTCTTCCTCGCTCAGGTTGTAGCCCATCTCCCGGAGGCGTTCCGCTATGGCGTGGCGCCCGGAGTGCTTGCCGAGAACGAAGTGGGTCTCCGAAATCCCGACCGACTGGGGAGTCATGATCTCATAGGTGGTCTTTTCCTTGATCAGGCCGTCCTGGTGGATGCCCGACTCGTGGGCAAAGGCGTTCGCCCCGACGATCGCCTTGTTCGGCTGGACCGGGATGCCGGTAATCTGTGTGAGGAGGCGCGAGGTCTGGTGGATGTATTCGGTTTTGATCCCTGTTTCGAGACCGAAGAGGTCCTTTCGGGTCTTGAGGGCCATGACCACTTCTTCCATAGCGCTGTTTCCCGCCCGCTCACCGATCCCGTTGATCGTACACTCCACCTGTCTGGCGCCATGTTTGATGGCCGTAAGGGCGTTGGCCGTGGCGAGGCCGAGGTCGTTGTGGCAATGTACCGAGATCACCGCCTGACGGATGTTCTTCACCTTGGCATAGAGTGTTGCGATCAGCTCTCCGAACTCCTCCGGGATGGCGTAGCCGACCGTGTCCGGGATATTGACCGTCGTCGCTCCTGCAGCGATGACCGCCTCGACCATCTCGCAGAGGTAGTCGCGGTCGCTTCTTGTCGCATCCATCGGAGAGAACTCCACGTTTCGCGTATAGCCGCAGGCATGGGCGACGGCGGCACAGGCCTCCTTCAAGACCTCCGCACGCGATTTGCGGAGCTGATATTTCAGGTGGATGTCCGATGAGGAAATGAAGGTATGGATCCGGGGAGCTGCGGCCTCGGTCACCGCCTCCCAGGCCCGGTCGATGTCGGTCTTGTCTGCCCGGGCCAGCGCGGCGATCTGACATCCCCGGATCTCCATGGCGATCTGCCTGACGGAGGCGAAATCGCCGTCCGAGGCAACCGGGAATCCGGCCTCGATGATATCGACGCCCATTTTTTCGAGCTGACGGGCGATCCGAAGTTTCTCGTCCGGGTTCATGCTCGCCCCCGGTGACTGTTCACCGTCCCGGAGCGTCGTATCGAAGATAAAAACCCTCTCTTTTGCTGAATCCATTGATGACTCCTTTCGTACAAAATTAAAAGGCCATGGGTTTTGAAGCCCATGGCCTTTAGGTTTTGATCGGAGGATTGGTTGTTACGGAAGTCCTAAAAACAACGGGCGGCGGTTCCTGTTGAACAGGCAAAGAAGAGCGAGGCCCAAAAGGAGGGGAAGAATGTTGATGCCGATGTTCGCTCTTTCCGCAGCCGCTGTCATTTCAAGACTACCTGTCGTCGTTTTGCCGGAACCTTCTCCGGTCCGGGATCATGCATTACAACTAGCATCTAAACTAAAGCCCCGTTCCTGTCAAGCCTTTTATATGAAAATATCTCCAAAGACCTGATTATTTTCATAATTTGTTGTACCCGCCAAGGGCATGAGATTATGATTAGAAAAAGGGGAAAACGGTTTAAAATCTCCTTGACACACAAAGCAGCCCATCATATACCTCTCCGCGCCCTAAGAAAAACGAGTTCTTGTCCATATGCCGGATGAGGAGAGAACAGGATCAGGATCAGATCAGGGCGACATTTACGAATACCCGGGAAAACCGTTGCTGAAAGAAGCCGTGGGGCAATGCCCCGCGGCGACATCGCGGATACGCCGGAAAACTCGGAAAGCCCGTCGGGTAGGGGTGGAGTCTTGAAGAAGCTGTTTTCGAAGGGATAGAAGGGGTATATCATGACGGCCGTGAGGATCTGGCGATCGTTACTGTTTGTTCCAGCCAACAACTGGAAAATGCTGAATAAAGCTACTTCCGAAATGCAGGATGCCGTCCTGATGGATCTCGAAGACGCTTGCCCGCCGGCGGAGAAGGAAACGGGCAGGGCCTTCACAAGGGATATTGTACCGGCCTTCAAGGCCAAAGGCATCGACACGCTGGTTCGCATTAATTCCTTGCAGAATGAAGGAGTGACGGAAGAGGACCTCAGGATGATCGTCCGAGAGGAGTTGGATGGCATCATGCTTCCGAAGGCGGAATCGGGCGAAGAGATCTGTAAAGTGGCCGCACTGCTTTCCCGCGAGGAGAAGGCGAAGGGGATCCGGAGCGAGCGCGTAATCATCCCGCTTTTGGAATCCCCAAAGGGCATTATGAACGTCCGTGAAATAGCGGAGTCGTCGAACCGTGTTGTTGCCCTGGCCTTTGGCGCAGCCGATTTCATGCGTGAGATGGGGGCCGGTTTTACCGTGACCCGGATGACGCCCGACGAGTATTTCCCCATCCTGTCCTATCCACGGTCCGTCATCGCCGTCACGGCAACCGCGTCAGGGATTCCTGCCATTGATACCCCGTTTTTCGGCCTCTTGACCGACAATGAAGGCCTGGAACGGGAATGTTCCCGGGTCAGGATACTCGGTTTCAAGGGCAAACTGCTGATCCACCCCCGGCAGATTGAAACGGTCCATCGCGTCTTCTCCCCGTCGGAGGAGGACATTTCGGCGAGCCTGCGGATGATCAAGGCGTATGAGGAGGCCCAGGCGCAGGGGAAAGGGGCGGCTTCATTAGACGGAAAGATGATCGATATCGCCATGTATCGGATGGGTCTTGAGACCATAGCCAAAGCCGAGGGTATCGAGAAGAGGGCGAGGCAAAGGAAGGAAGAGGCCTGAAGCCGAGGATTCCTGGAGAGGGAGAATGTCCATATGAAAGCCAATACGATTAGCAGTCGGTCCGGGGGATGGGTGATGCCGCTCCTGGAAAAGGTGCCGTTCCTGTCAGACTCCGCGAGATCCCACGGCTGGCATTACGTGATCAGTTGGTGCCACCGGATCTCCGGCGTGGGGCTTGTCGTCTATCTTCTGATCCACATCTACACCCTTTCTTCCCTGCAGACGCCGGCGGTTTACGACGGCAAGATGAAACTCCTGGCCATCCCCATCGTCGTGTTTCTGGCCTGGTTGTCCTGTCTGCCCGTCGTTTTCCATGCCCTGAACGGGGGGCGGCTCATCCTGTACGAGTCCTTCGGCAGCCGCAACGACGAGACCATGGTCCGCTGGACCTTCGGCCTTACCGCGCTGTACGCGGCCGTCTTCGGCCTGCTGATCCTCCTGAAGAACCAGAACGTTTCCCCGTTTTTTTTCTGGCTCCTCTTTCTTCTAACGGCCCTGCTTGCGGCCTATGGCGTAGGGGCCAGGCTCTGGCGGAGCGGGCATACCCTGTACTGGAAGCTGCAGAGGATCACCGGCGCCTTTCTTCTCGTCGCCATTCCCGCCCACCTGATGTTTTCGCATCTCAACCCCGGGGTCGCCCATGAGGCGCAGGCCGTGATCCTGCGGATGCAGAGCGTCTTCATCAAGGTCGTCGACATCCTTCTCGCTGTCTCGGCCCTCTACCATGCCGGGTACGGCCTGTTTTCCATCGGGGCGGACTATATCCGGGCCCGGTCGCTCCGGCGCCTGTACACCGTGGCCGTCGCCGTGGTGTTCGCCGTCTTTCTGTTCATCGCCCTGCGACTGACCGTATCCGTATAGAAGGAGAAGACAACCATGGGCCATCATTTGACCATTCACGCAACAAGGCAGTGTGACGTTCTGATCATCGGGGCCGGCGGCGCCGGCCTGCGCTGTGCGGTCCACCTCCTCGAAAAGCGGCCGGATCTCAAGATCCTTGCCGTCACCAAGGTGGCCCACCCCCAGAAATCCCATACGAGCACCGCCCAGGGGGGACTCGCCGCCGTCGATCCCCGGGACAAGACGGACAAACCGATTTACCACATGTTCGACACCTGGAAGGGAGGAGACTGCACCTCCGACCAGGATGTGGTGAAACGGATCGTGGAGGGCGGATGGGAGGAAATCCAGTGGCTCGAGCGCCGGGGAATGCATCTGTCCCGCAACGATGAGGGCAACATCAGCAAACGCCAGTTCGGCGGCCATACCATCGAATTCGGCAAGGGCGACTCCTTCCGGGCCGTCTTCGAAGCGGACCGCACGGGCAAGGGGATCATGGACACGGCCTGGGGCGAGGCCCTGAAACGGGGAACCGTCTTCCTCAACTTCTCCGTCGCCACGGAAATCCTTTTCCAGGAAGGCGCCTGCGCCGGGGCCGTGCTGTTCAATTTCAAGGATGGGGAATTCACCAAGGTCCTCGCCAAGACCACGGTCCTGGCGACGGGAGGCTCCGGCCAGGTGTACCGGATCACGACAAACTGCCGCGGAAACACCGGCGACGGCCTCGCCGTGATCCTGCGGGCCGGTCTCCCCATCATGGACGCCGAGGCCGTCCAGTTCCATCCCACGGGGATCGTCGGGCCCGGCATCCTCGCCAGCGAGGCCCTTCGCAGCGAGGGCGGCATCCTCCGCAACAAGGATCTGGAGCCGTTCATGGAGCGGTATGCCCCCAAGATGAAGGACCTCGCGCCGCGGGATATCGTCGCCCGATCGATTGAAACGGAAATCCGGGAAGGCCGAGGCATCATGAATCCGGACCACCAGATCGAGCATGTCTGGATCGACCTGCGGCACCTGTCCGCATACGTCCATGAGGTCAAGCTCAAGGAGGTGGCCAGCTTTTTCAAGACCTACACCAACCTTGATTCCCGCACCCAGCTTTGCCCCGTCCGGCCGAGCAACCACTACCACATGGGGGGCATCCCGACCAATGCGGACGGGGCGGTCCAGCGGTCGGCAGAGGAAATCATTCCGGGCCTCTTTGCCATCGGCGAGTGCGCCTGCGCGAGCTTCCACGGCTTCAACCGTCTCGGCACCAATTCACTCCTCGAACTCCTCGTTATGGGAAAGGCGGCGGGCGAATGCGTTCTCTCCTATCTCAAGGACGGGCGGATCGCCGATCCCGCCGGCGCCGGGGAACAAACCCTGTCCCGGTTCTCGGGCTACCTGGCCGCACGGGGAACAGAAAATACGGGCAAGATCCGCCTGGAGATGCGGGACATGATGACGAAAAAGGTCGGCGTCTTCCGCAACGAGCGGGACATGCGGGAGGCCGTGGCGGCCCTGGAGGAGTACCGCCGGCGTTCGGCAGGGGCGGCCATCGCCACCCAAGGGCTCCGGACGAATCAGGAACTCTTGGAGCGATGGGAACTCGATAACCTTCTGGATGTGGCCATGGTGATCGCCCAGGGGGCTATCATGCGGCAGGAATCCCGGGGCGCCCACTTCCGCGAAGACTTCCCGGAGAGGAGCGATGCGTTCCAGTTTCACAACATCGAGTCCATGACCGAATTCGGGAAGGTCCTCTTCGCCAGGCGGCCCGTCGATATGAGCCTGCAGACGGCCGGGGATGCCCATTCCGATCATTTCAAGGTCATCCCGAGAAAGTACTGATGCGGACCAACGTGAAGGAGAAAACCATGTCACAGACCTATAAACTGACCCTAACCATCAGACGGTACGACCCGGACGGAGACAAGAGCTGGGACCAGACCTACGAGCTGGAGGCGGGGGCGATCCTGAGATTCGTCGATCTGTTCCGGAGGATCAATGTGGAGCAGGATGCCACCCTCACCTGGGTCTCTTCCTGCGAGCACGGACAGTGCGGGAGCTGTTCCGTGCAGGTCAACGGCCGGCCCATGCTGGCCTGCGAGCTCCTCGTGGAGAATGCCGTTGCCCTGTTTGGCACGACGCGCTTCCGGATCGAACCCGTTACCGTCGCCCCTGTGGTCCGGGACCTCGTCGTGGACTGGGAGCAGGCCTACGAGCGCGTTCACCGGGCCAAGCCCTATGTCATCAGGCCCATCGAGCCCCCCCCCGGCGTGACGGAACTCCAGATTTCCCCGAAGGAGATCGCCCGGTACGAGGACGCCACCCGCTGCATCAACTGTTTTTGCTGCGCCACGGCCTGCATCAGCACCCACCGGAATTTCATTGGTCCCAACGCGGCCATGGCAAGCGTGGTTCGACTCATGGATAGCCGGGAGGAGGAGAAGGACGAGCGCCTGGCCCTGCTCTACAGCGAAGAGGGGGTGTACCGCTGCCATACCTCCAAGGCCTGCACCCATGTTTGCCCGAAGAAGATCGATGTCGCCCACTTTATCGCACTGGCGAAGGAAGGGGCTTTCTAACAGGCTGTTGAAAAACGCCCACCTGCGGCGTTTCCCTCATCCTTCGCCGTNNGCATTTTTGAACAGCCTGCAAAATAGACCTAAGGAGGAACCCATGTCCGCCGAAATTCTTGCCGACCGCTTGGCCCGCTACGTATGCGGCCTTACGTTCCCCGACCTCAGCCGGGATCATGTTTCCCGGATGAAGGTCTTTTTCCTGGACTGGCTTGGCTCTGCCTATGCCGGAGGGAACCTCCCTCCGGTCCGGATGATGCGGGACGTGATCCGCGGCCTCGGGGGAACGGAGGAGGCCACGGTGATTTCCGACGGATCCCGGAGCAATTGCCTGTTCGCCGCCCTCGTCAACGGGGCGTCCTCCCATGTCGTGGAGATGGATGATCTTCATCGTGAATCGATCCTCCATCCGGCCTGTGTGGTTTTGCCGGCCGCCTTCGCCATGGCGGAACGGCAGCACGCCTCAGGCAGGGACCTCATCGTCGCCATCTCCGCCGGCTATGAGGTTGGGATCCGTATCGCCCTCGCCGTCGGCCCCAGTCATTACCATTACTGGCACACGACGAGTACGTGCGGCGTTTTCGGCGCCGCCGCCGGGGCGGCCAAACTCCTGGGCCTGAACGAGGATCAACTCGCCTGGGCCCTGGGCTCCGCGGGGACCCAGGCAGCCGGGCTCTGGGAATTCCTCGTGGAAAGCGCCATGAGCAAACAGCTTCACCCGGGGAAGGCGGCCCTCAACGGCCTGCTTGCGGCCCTCCTCGCGAAAGAAGGTTTTACCGGGGCGAGGCGCATCCTGGAAGGGGAGAAGGGGTTCTTCCGCGCCACCTCCCGGGACTTCGACGAGAAAAAATGCTGCGACGGTCTGGGGGAGGTCTTCCACGGGGACCGCAACTCCCTGAAATACCATGCCTCCTGTGGACATACCCACTCCATGCTTGATGCCATCCTCCTTGCGACCGGCGGGAAGACGTTCCTGCCGGATGACGTGGAAGAGGTTCATGTTTCCTTGTATCAGGCCGCCCTCGATCTTCTGGGCCATGTGGAACCCAAGACCCCCTACCTGGCGAAATTCTGCCTCCCCTTCTGTGTCGCGACGGCCCTCCGGTATGGTCAGGTTCAGCTTGGCGATTTCACGGATGCCCGGCTCCGGGACGCCGACATTCGTTCCCTCATGCAGAAGATCCGGATCCAGAGCGACCCCGAACTGACCGGGGCTTACCCGCGAAAATGGCCGGCGCGCGTGCAGATTGTCCTGAAGGACGGGCGGCAGCTTGCCGCAGCGAATGAATACCCCAAGGGTGATCCGGAGAACCCCCTTTCCAAGGAGGAGGTCATCGGAAAATTCAAGTCTTTGGTCGCGGGGGTGATTCCGCCGTCCCGGGCGGAGATCCTCATAGAGCGGGTTCTCCATCTCGAGGAAATCCCCGATATCGGCCTGCTCCTCTCGGCGTAGAAGCGCCCCGGCCGGAATCGGAAAGTGAAAGGCATACAAATTCTAAAGTGTCGTGATCTCAGGCGATTCATTGCAATTACGGTATGATACATCAGATGTGTGAATGTTCAAAAGTGACCAAAAGGCCACAAAAACAGGAACTATTTTCAACAAAAGCCGTCGCAATCCGACCCCAAAAATTCTGAGTTGCCAAAGCCGGAACTAAATTCCGATCAATGCTCCTCAAATCCTGATCAGTTAAGGGTTACAGCGCTTTTCATGGCTAAAATGACTGTTTAATCGCTTGTCAACTCCACCACCTCCTCTCCTGCCCATACAGCAGTCTGGATAATAACGTCTCAACCGGTTTAACAAGTACCCAGCCATTCGATATAGAACAGATACTCACAACGCCCTTCGTTCAGTGGAATGTAGCGATTAAAATCAATTTTTACATCTTTTACCCTACGGTTATAGGTCACCTCCCTCCTGGTCCTAGGACCACTTTTTTGTCTGGAGCTCCGCGCGCATCAATCGGAGTAGATCACCCCAATTTCTGAATCATGTTTCCAGGGAGGTTAAATATGTTAGAAAAACTAGGTGGGTTCCTTACGATAGTTATTGCAATTACGGCATTATGTCTTATAAGTGTTTATGAGCCACCGACATTCGTCCAAATTATCTGTGCGCTGCTCGGCAGCATTGTTTGTCTTTTCGGCGTTGTGTTTCTCTTCGCTGAGGGACAGATTTTAGAACACCGCAAGGGCAAGAAGGTTGCCAAAGAAAAGTAACAGCTTTATAATGCATGTTTGATCCCGATAGTTGTTCGATTTTCGACGCAGGTTCCGGGGAGGGTTTTTATTATCAGCCCCGCTTCTAGGTGAGAACGAAGGTTCAGGGATCGTTGTCGGAATAGTGATGCCCTTACCATGTATATGCCGAATGCTGGAGAGGTATCTGCAAGCGGATACCCTCGATTCCTTGGATTGGCGATGTTCCCGGCTCTATTTCGATGATCGTTTAGCCTTTATCTTTCTTTCGATCAGGGGACACAATCCCCCTTGGAAATAGGGATTATTCTGCAGATTTAACAAATTTCTCCGTGCGGGCGGTGTATGTTTCATTGTCGAAGTAGCCTTCCCACAGTATCAATTCCGGATGTCCATCCAGCGAGGTCCAGTTTTCCACTTTGACATTCGCTTTTTTTGTCTGGGTCTCATCAAAAACGCGACAATAGAATGCCTTCTTTTTGTCCGCCGGCCGGACCACACCTTTAAGTTTCCATACCCAATCCGGGTCCTTCTTCATTTCAGTCACCATATGCCTCCCTGCCATGCCAGGTATGTCTGAGGGCCTTGGCAACTTTATTTCTCCTTCCTCGGTGGCCTTTCGTTTCCAAAATAACATTTTAATTCTCCTTTTCTTGAATTTCAAATGTAGACATTTTTAAAAAGATACGTTCTTATTCCATCATATTATGCTGCTGTGTATACAGTAGAATATCACCTCTACTTCATCAGAAGATTCGGCAGGAACGTGGCAAGCTGGGGAAAAACGAACAGCAGCGCGGCGCACACCACAAGACTGATCAAGAAGGGATACACCCCTTTATAGATGACGTTGAACGGCACCTTGGTGATGTTCTTGACAACGAATACATTCATGGCCACAGGGGGGATAACGACCCCGATCATCACCGTGATCGCGATGATGATGCCGAACCAGATGGGGTCGAGCCCAAGCTTTATGATAACCGGAAAGAAAATGGGGGTGGCAAGGATCATGAAGGCCAGATCGTCAATGAAGGATCCGCCGGTCTGGTAGATCAAACCGATGATCACGATGATGAGGTATCTGTTGAGATGAAGCCCCGCAACCCAATCGGCTGCAATCATCGGAATTTTCGTCACTGCCAGGAAATGGCCCAGGATGGTGGACCCGGCGATTAGCATCAAGACCATGCAGGCCGTTTTTAGAGATTCGGCGACCGACTTGATGAATCCTTTGAAATCGAGGTCCCTTCTGGCGAAGGACAAGAGCAGAACCAGTCCGGTTCCGACGCTTCCCGCTTCGGTCGGGGTAAAGAGTCCCTTCATCAACCCCACGATCATCATCAGGAAAATCAGCAAGACCAATCCGATCTCCGGAAGGGAGGCGATCCTCTCCCGCCAGGTCGATCGTTCCCCCTTCGGACCCAGGCGGGGGTTGATCTTGCACCATCCGTAGATGGTCACAATGAAAAAGGATGCAATGATCAGCCCGGGAATGAGTCCGGCCAAGAACAGCTTGCCGATCGACAGCCCGGTGATCATTCCGAATACAACCAGGGTGACGCTCGGGGGCATCAGAATCCCCAACGTTCCGACCGATGCCACGATTCCCGTGGAGAGTTTTTTGTCGTAGTGATACCGGTCCATCTCGGGGACGGCGATGCTGGCGAACGTGGCGGCCGTGGCCGGCGACGATCCGCAGATCGCCTTGAATGCCGTGGCCCCCACCACCGTGGCCATCGCCATTCCCCCGGGAATATGGCCGACGAATTTATAGGAGGCGTTGTACAATCTCTTGGCAATACCCGCGTTGAAGGCGATCTGACCCATCAGGATAAAAAGCGGGATTACGGTAAAGCCGTAGGAGGCAAAAACGTCGAAGACATCCTTGGCCAACAGATTCATGGCGGCATGCGGGGAGACGATGATGCCGAATCCGATGACACCGACCAGCGCCATGGCGAAACCGAGTTCGATCCCGGTCAGGAAGAAGAGCAGGAGCGACGCCATGCCCAGAAGTCCAACCATTACCTCACTCATCGAACGTCCCTCCATGGATCTTGATGATGTCGCAGACCATGACCAGACACTGGACAAAACAGCAGATCCCGACCCCGTACGCCACGGGGTAGAAAGGCATCTGGAGAGTGAGGGAAACCTCACCCGATCTCTGGAGATCCCAGCCATACTTGAACAGGTTCCATCCGATGAAGAGCAGAAGGAGGAGGACCAGCAATCGTGTGGCGATATTGAAGAGGTTTCTCACCTTGCGGGAGAATTTGGCGATAAGGAAATCGACATAAATATGGCCCCTCAATGTCGCGGTCTGCGGCATCGAAAATCCGATCACCACCGCCCCCGCCAAGGCGACCAGTTCATAGGTTCCCACGAGGGGTTTGTTGAAGCCCCGCAAAATCACATCGACGATCGTCAGCGACATGAGAAAGATCAAACTGATCCCGGCGATGCCATTGAGGAATCTGCTTATCTCCGTCACTGTTTTTTCAAATCCGTTCATGGATTTCTCCTTTTGGCGCCCATGCCGACACCCCATCTGTTGATCTCCTACCGGAGGCTTTTCAAACGATCCATGGCAAACTTCAACACCTGGTCTCCAGGCAGCCCCTTTGATTTCATATTATTCACGTAATCATCCAGAAGCGGGCGGACCGTCTTTGCCCACCGCTCATTTTCCTCTTTGGAAAGAGAGATGATCTTATTGCCCAATTTGAGCGTGGCTTCTCTTCCGGCCTTATCGATGTCATCCCATCCCTTCCCCGACTTTTCAATCCATTCTTCATTCAGTTTCTCGATTGTCTTCTGGATATCGGGCGGCAGGGAGTTCCACCTCTCCTTGTTCATGACGACGAACATCCCCGTGGAATACGAGGCGCCGAAATCCTCCGTCGTAAACTTCACCACCTCTCCCCAATTCCAGGTATTCAGCGATTCCTGCGGCGCCATGGAGGCGTCAACGACTCCCCTGCTCAGGGCGTCATAGGTCTCCCCCATGGGCATGGCGACCGGGGTTCCCCCGAGGGCGGTGACGATTTTTGTGGCCAGACCGGTACAACGGACCTTCATCCCTTTGAGGTCTTCAAGTTTATTGACGGCCGTTTTGCTGTGGAGAAGGCCGGGGCCGTGGGCATGGAGAAACATCACCTTCACGCCGTCCAACTCCTTCGGTTTGAATGTCCGGTAGTAGTCGTTGATCAACCGAGTTGCCGCCAACCCGCTCCTGATGCCTAAAGGCAGGTCGATCACCTCCGTCAGAGGAAACTTCCCCCTCGTATAGGCGAAGACCGACATCCCCAGATCGGAGATCCCCTTCTCAACGCCGTCATAACATTTGTCGGCAGGCGTCAGGGTGCCGCCCGGTAAAACATCCACCTTGACCCGCCCATTGGTTCTCTTTTCCAGCTCCTTTCCCCATTCGACGGCCAGGACGCTGTGAATATGGGAGGCAGGGAAAAAGACCGAATAGTTCAGCTTGATCGGGGTTTGGGCGGATGCCGAAGGGGTGAAAACAGTAAACCCGATGCAGGACATGCAAGCGGTGAAAAACAGAGACCTCCAAAACTTTCTCATGGTTATCCTCCTTATTTTTTTACTCGCTGAGACAATGCTTTCTCAGTCGATAAGACCGCTTCCATTACAAACATTTAAATAGTGGGGATGACGGTGGTTATTGTGGGGGAAGGCCTGCTTGCCCGTCCTCTGGACAGACAGCAGGCATTAATACATATAGGTATAGAAGGGGATGCGGGTAATGTCGAATCTACTGAAGGCTGTGTGCACTTTTCATCTTACTCCGTTCATTGATTAGAAACGGACGGTTAATTATTGTATTTTGACAGCCCTGTCAAGGGATATTTTCCCGCGCCTGTTCCTTCAACATTTCGATCGGGAGATCACTCCCACTTCTTCCCGGTACTACATCGACTTGGCCTTGACCCGTTCGATCTCTCACGCAGCCTCGGCTATGATCCATTGTTCCTCCCGTCCCGGGGCCGAGGGCTCGATCTTCGTTACCCGGAATCCCGCATTCAGCAGGGTTTTCTCGATATCCGAAATCTGCCGGTAATAGTATGGGATCGTGAAGATCCTTAGGCGAAGCTGTTCGATGCGCTTCGTCCAAGGAGATTGCGTCATTGTGGGGATGGTCGCCCTGATGATGAGCCTGCATTCCGAGGCGGCTGCCTCACGAAGCCTTGACAGGGTCAGTGCTAGGTCCCTATCGCTCAGATAATGGAGCATATCGAGCATGGTGATGGTGTCCGCCTTCTGCGGCGCTTCCGGGATATGCGGCGCCGAGCCGACGGTCACCGCGCCCCTTTCACCGATAGCCATAGAGGCAAACAGGACGCGCTTCTTGTCCGGTTCGATGCCGTAAACACAGGCGCAGGGAAAGAGTTCCAGAAGCCAGACCGCGGGGATGCCGAAACCCGTTCCAACATCAAGGATCACTCGGGGGTCCCGCACGAAACCGGCCAGTCTGGGAAACATTGGATCCAGCATCAGCTTTAAGCGGGAGAACAGACGGGGATAGCCTTCCATATTCCGGTAGTGGCGGCGGGTCCGCCGGGCATGCTCTTTCGATCCCGCTGTTAGGGGTTCATAACCGAAAGGCACTGGAACAAGAAGATGTCTTAAAAGCGGCGGTACCAGGGTGACAGTTCCCAGGTAGGAATAGCCGATGCCCAGGGCCAGGGCCAGCCCAGCGCTCCTAAGGAGCGTGTGCCCGGACAGGGCGAGGACGCCGAAACCAATGAAGGTCGTGGCAAAAGACAGGAAAATAGACAGGCGGATCAACCTTACGGAGGGGTGATCTTCATTCATGTAACGCTGGTATGCCCGGACGAGGTAGAGGGCATAATCCGTTCCCATGCCGATGACAACGGCGGAAACGATAATCACGGGGATGCCGAGGGTCTGCCCGCACAGGCGGAGCGTCCCGATGGTGCAGATGAGGGAAAAGGCCGTAGGCAGGAGGGCAATCAGGGTCAGACGCAAGTGGAAGAGATATAGTAGGGAAACGAGAAAGGTCATGATGCCGACGATCATGGCCACATCGATGAATCCGTTCAGGATGACGCCGCCCAGGCGATCGCCGAAGAGGGCGGGATCAAAGACCTTGGCCAAGTCGCTTGCCGCCATTTTTTCGTAAAAGATTTCCCCATTGTAGGCTGGTCCAGGTTGAACGGATGCGAATTGCGTCCATCCTTTTCCGTCCTGCTTCTTAACGATGCTCAGAAGAGAAAAGAATGGCGGGGGAATAGCGGGGACGCGGAACGTCTTCGCTTTCAGGGCGGCGAAGAAGCCGTCAAAGGCCTGGGGTGAAAAGCCCAACTCCTGCGACAGCGGGGCCATGGACCGCCGAAGTTCCGCAATGCGCTCCGCCGTCCAGAAGGCCTGCCAGGCGGCGAAATTCCCCTTCGCCCGTTCCTCTCCGGGAAAGATCATCGAAGGGACAAAGGCGGAGGTCACGGTTCCCTTCTTCGACTCCTCCTCCAGCAGTCCGGCAAGGCGATCCTCCCGGGCATGAAGTTCCGGCAGGGTTTTCCCTTCCACAGCAAGGAAGATCCGGCTGAAAACATCTCCCCACACGCCACGGATCAGCTTCTCCGCCGCCAGGGTCTCCCGGCTCACGCTGTTCATGGCCTGGAGATCTACGTGAAAATCGGGCTTCGCGAAAAAGAGCATCACGGCGCCGAAAAGGAGCGCGGCAAATGCCGCCGTCATTCCCCCTTTGGTCATCGTATCGGCGATGCCTTGAAGCGGTAGGAAACCGTCCCGCTTGGCTGGCGGCACCTTCGGGAACAGGAACGGGTACACGGCGTGGACAAAGATATAGGTAAAAACGACGCCGAGGGCGGCAAAGGCGCCAAGTTGAGAAAGGGCAGGAAAACCGGCAACGAAAAGGAAAGCGAAACTGACCGCTGTCGTCAGCATGGCCAGGAGCCCCAGGGACCAGACTTCCTTCGTGGCCTCCAGGCCGTGAGTTTCATAAGGCCTGTCCAGGAAAAGGAGGTAGGCAATCCCGTAATCCACGGTGAAGGAAATGATGGCGCCGCCAAAACCGATGGCCATAACAGAGATGGATTTCTGAAAGAGGGAATAGACGAAGACGGCGACCATAGTCCCCGCGAAGGCTGGGAGGAGTGCCAGGAGACCGATCCAGGGCCGGGGAAATCCCAGCAGCAACAGAAAGGCGATGGCGATGGTGGAGATAAAGACGGCCCGGTGGGTGCCCGTCTTGGCCGCTGTCTCGTTATCCAGGGCGGCGCGGTAGGCCCCGACTGGCGTCAGGGTTAAGGTATCCGAGCCTGCAAACTTCTTGTCCAGTTGGCGGCCTGCATCGGCGATCAGGGCGGTGACTTTTCGGGAGAAGGCTGTGTCATATCCCGAGGTGACAGGCTCAGCGATGATCAGCAGGTGCTTCCGGTTCGCAGACAGAAGTTGCCCCTGGAAGAAGACGACCTTCCCGGAAGGCGCGAGGGGGGCCATCCGTTCGAGGATGATGCTACGGAAACTCAGAGGATCCCGTGCAATGATGTCTGCCTGGCCGATTCCTTCGAGTCCTGTCAATTCTGCCCGGGCCTTCATCAGGGCCTCCCGGATTTTCTCCGGCACAATGAGAGGGCCGATCTTCTCCTGAAGATCACTTTCGTTAAAGAGAACGGAGAAATTCTCCGTCACATGGGCAATCAAAGCGGGAAAAAGCTGTTGCTCCCGGCTTAAACCCACGGTTTTGAAGAGGCCGCTGTCCTGCAGTCTTTTTTCCAGTGAAACCGCCTCCGCAATCAGCCGCTCCGGATTGTTGCCCCGATGGCCGATGTCGATGACGATGCGTTCCTGGATGGGGTGATGCGTGATTACGTTACGGGCATCGGCGATGATGGGATCTCCCTGGGGGAGGGAGGCAAGGATGTCCGTATCGACGGCAATTCGGTAACGGCCGATGAAAAACAGGGCTGTCACGCCGATCACAACGGCAAAGATCAGAAACCATGGGAATCGGTATCGGCTTGGGGACATCTTTTTGGTATCCATAAGATCACACCAGGAAGAATAACGCCGCACCAAACACGATGCGATACCAGGCAAACACGGTGAACTGGTGAGTCTGGATGTAGCGCAACAGCCACTTGACCGCAATGAAAGCCGCCGCGGCGGACACCATAAAACCGATGCCGAGCGCGGTCCAGTCTTCATTCACGGCCGTGCCATTCTTAATGACTTTCAGCAGTTCATAGCTCGTGGCGGCAAACATGGTGGGGATGCCGACCAAAAACGCAAACTCGGTAGCCGCTGCACGTGAACTCAAGCCGGCCAACATGGCTGCAAAGATGGTGGCGGCAGAACGTGAAGTGCCCGGAAACACGGCAGCGAGTATCTGCCCCAGACCGACCACAACCGCGACTTTCCATGAGTCTTGTTCTCTGATCTGACGATGGCCGACGTAACGCTCGATAAACAGAATTACCACACCGCCGACGATCAAGGCCCAGGCCACAGGTGTAACAGTTTTCGGCAGCTCCAGTCCCAGTTGTTTGGCGATGAAACCACCGGTTGCCGTAATGAGGAACGACACGCACAGTTTGATTAAGTAATTGACCTGCCCCCAGAACATGTACCACATTTAAAGTTAGAATTCTGCCAATTTTTATTTCTCAATGCAGATACGCCTCTGGTGCCGGAGGGCGGTAATTCAAGGAGCTGTGTGGCCTGAACGTGTTGTATTCCAATCGCCATTTTTCAATCAGCACCTGTGCTTCTCTCAGGGTGTAGAAGATCTCTGTTCGGTTCAAAAAAATAGCCCACACAGAAATCCCCTCATCATCTCCCCCTCCCCATCCCCATCCCAAGACAGAGGGCCAGGGCACGTTCAATAAGCAAAGATAATCCCCTTCCGTCTTATCCCCGATATTGATCATGCACTCTGGCCCTCTGGTTAATCCCCCCCGTTACCCATCTCAACAATAGCCCCATCCGTATTCCGGTGACCATCTTCGATTTCCATTGAACATCATCGGATGGAGTTCGTCTTGGAGCTCCACATCGTGCTCGGTCTGGTTGATCCATTTCTTGAGATATGCCAGCATCGCATTGTAGGCGCACCACCAGAACCCATATCGATCGTTGTATTTCTCATTGGCGCCTGCCTTGATCTTTCCGCTTTGCATGAACATGAGTGAAACCGCTTCCTGGATCAGGTCTTCCTTGATGGAGATGGCGACTGGATTCCAACGAAACTTTTTCCAGAAAACTTGCTTGGCGATGGAGTAGCAAACCGCTGGGTTGAAATGGTCACGGTCGATGATGATCTGGTTTCGGCTGTAATTTTTGATTAGCCAGCCTTTCTTCATGGCAGCATATGCGCATGATGGCGAGACACCGTACTTTTGCATTATTTCTGTTCTGCTCATCTCACTCGGGATTAATACTTTTTCTCTCCTGATTTCTTGGTCGGCGGTTTCCATGCATGGTTCCTCCGTTTGTTGAAGGGTTATGAAGGGGATTGGGTGCTTGGTGGATTAGGGGATGATGGGGATATGTGGAAATGACTGATGAATCACATGACATTTAAAATGACAGTCATTTCAATAAAGTAATATATGTAGAGGCGGGGGGGATATAATGGATTTAGGGAGTGATTATGACGAAAACGGGACGGGGCACTGTTATTAGAAGCTCTTCCTAAAGATTTTCAATAATGCTATTGATTTCCATTTAAATCCCGGTATATTGATTCCAACGGCAATAGACCCTTGCATCTTCCAGAGACGTCTTTCTATTCAAATTTCACGGAGGAGCCACACACATGAACAAGTCCGATCTGATCGACGCTTTATCCACCAAAGAAAACCTGACTGAAAATAATGCATCTGAGATCGTCAACATGGTCTTTGACGGTTTCACCGATACTCTCAAGAAGGGCGGTAGGATTGAAATCAGGGGATTCGGGAGCTTCACCGTGAGAGAATATGGCAGCTATGCGGGAAGGAATCCAAAAACCGGTGCCAAGACTCAGGTGGACTCCAAGAGGTTGCCGTTTTTCAAGGTGGGGAGGGAATTGAAGGATAGAGTGAATGGTTGAGGAGGCGTTATGAACATTTTTATTGAATATTGTGGCGTTTGAAACTATCTGCCTCAAGCTTCCCGTGTGGAGGCAGAATTGAAGGCAAATTATCCTGACTCAATTATCAAATTGATCGAAGGCGGTGGCGGTATCTTTGATGTAAAATGTAACGGCAAGTTGATCTACTCTAAGCTGAATACTAAAGGTCAGCGATTCCCCAGTGATGGAGAAATCTCCAGGCTGATCGGATAAAGGATCAGCTGACTTTTGACAGGGGTTAGGCAGGAAGGAATTGTAGCCCAGCAAGATTTTTCAGAAGGCCCGAGTGGATGGCTGATGAGGCAGGATTGATACGGACAACTTCCTGTAAGGCAGCATTCTGCAATTTTCTCAGACATACTTTATTTCAAACGGTATTCAATATTGACTGAAGTCAAGTGTGACGAGCTCGTAAAAAGTCAAAATTTGCCAAATGTAGCTCTGTAACTTGCTGTAATTATTAGGTGCGAATTTTCAAAAAGGGTCATTTTCCGACTTTTTACGAGGTCGTCAAGTGTAATACTGGGAGAAAACCGGTCTACTCGACTCAATGGACGAGGAGTGTTTTGAGGATATGACATCGATACTACAACTCTATCTGAGTGCCGAACTCCACCACCCGGTTGGCCGGAAGTTTGAAATAAGCGGTTGGATTTCCTGCATTTCTCGACATTAAGGCAAAAAGGGCCTTGCGCCAGCGCATCATCTTGGAGTCGCCGATGGTAAGAAGCGTCTCTCTGCCTAGATAATAGGTCGTGGTTAAAGGTTCGGCCATAAGTCCATGGCGGGCGGCGATTTTCATGATCTGCGGCACATCAGGCCGCTGCATAAAGCCGTAGAGCGCCACAACCCGATAGAAGCCATCGCCCAGGTCGCCCACCTGCACTCTTTCGTCAGCTGGGACAGTTGGAAAATCGGCGGACTGGATGGAAAGGAGCACGACTTTTTCATGCAACATGTGGTTATGTTTCACATGGTGGAGCAAAGTCGGAGGCGTTCCCTCAGGAGACACGGTCATGAATACCGCTGTGCCTGATACTCTCGGCAGGCCTTGCTTTGCCACATCGGACATGAAGAGATCCAGTGGTAACCTGGCGCCGAGCAGTTTGCGTTTGAGTTCTTCCCGCCCCCTCCTCCAGGTGGTCATGGCAACTGTAATGAGAGCCGCAACAAGAAGAGTAAACCATCCTCCGGTAGCAACCTTGAGGAGATTTGCGCCGAAGTAGGCAATGTCAAAGAATAGGAAGATACCTACGAGCGGTACTGCCTTCCAGAGAGACCAGTTCCAGTTGCGGGTGAGCACAAGAAAATAGAGGCAGGAAGTGATGGTCATGGTCCCTGTAACGGCAATTCCGTAAGCGCCGGCAAGTCCACTCGATTCGCCGAATCCGATGACAACGCCTATGCAGGCGAGCATCAGGGCGTAGTTTACGGAAGGGATATATATCTGGCCTCTTATATCTTGTGATGTATGGACGATGTGTATACGGGGACAGAAGCCAAGCTGAATGGCCTGCTGCGTCAGTGAGAAGACGCCGGAGATCAAGGCCTGAGAGGCTATTACGGAGGCTATGGTTGTGAGACCGACCATGGGATAAAGGAGAAACCTCGGCACTGTTCCATAGAAGGGGTTGATATTCATCTCAGGATGTCCAAGCAACAGAGCGCCCTGACCGAAGTAGTTGAGGAGCAAAGCAGGATAGACGAACCAAAACCAGGCGAACCTTATAGCATGCCGTCCGAAATGCCCAAGATCCGCGTAGAGCGCCTCACCGCCGGTAATACAGAGAACGACTGAACCGAGAACGACTATCCCGTGAAGCCCGTTATGCGCGAAGAAATCGAGGGCATAGAGCGGATTGATGGCGTACAAAACCCGTGGCTCAAGAATAATCTGGCCGAGCCCGAGGGCGGCAATGGACATAAACCAAATCATCATAATCGGGCCGAATAGCTTGCCGATATGCGCGGTTCCTTGATGTTGTAAAAGAAAAAGCAAAAGGAGCACCACACAGGTAAGGGGCAGCACCGCGGGTGCTGCGGCTTTTGTGGCAATCTCAAGCCCTTCAATGGCAGAAAGAACCGTGATGGCAGGAGTAATGATGCCGTCTCCGTAGAGAAGCCCTGCCCCGACAACCCCGGCAAGCATTGCTATCGAGCGGACTCGGGGTGACATGCTACTCCCGGATGTAGGGATCAGGCCAAGAAGAGCAAATATCCCGCCCTCGCCCCGGTTGTCTGCCCGGAGGATAAATACGACATATTTAATACTTATGACAGCGGTCAACGTCCAGAAGATAAGCGAGAGTGCGCCCAATATGTCGGCAATTGTGGGCGCGATGGCGTGTGTCCCGTAGAAGCATTCCCTGATTGTATAAAGGGGACTCGTCCCCAAATCTCCATAGACCACACCTAGGGCGCCGATAGAAAGAGCGAGGACCTTTCTGTTCAGCCTTTTTTGATCAAATTCCTTATCGGGAACGGAGTTAGTTGGTCCACTACTAAGGTTGGGCGAGGATGTCACAAAAGAACCTCCGAAATCATCGTACTGTAGGATGAACTCCTGGATCAATCCGGAAGGTTCTCCTCATCGATGCCTGCGAGGTTAGCTGACGGGCTCGGACCGAAGAGGTTGCCCTACGCCATGCGGCGATACGCCCCAAATGTCTGGTTCCCCCGCTCCTTAAGATACCAGGATTCGGCATTTGTGGAGAATATTTCGTGTCTCCTGGTTTGTCAAGTTTAAATCTTGCTACCCAGGATTCAATTGACACACAGGACCAATCTTCATATACTCCCATCGTGAAAAAGCAATGCCTTATCGATCAATATCGACACCAGCAAAAAGATATAACATCAGTCAGGCGGGATGCTTGTACATGGATGAAATAAATCGAAGTGACTTAAAAACATGGAGAAAGACTCCGGGAATCGGCGTGCGGATTGTCCTGGTTCTGATCATTACATTACTATTGTCAGTGCTGGTTTTGTACTTCTCAGGATTCCTAGGGCAGAATGCCAAGTATGAAACCGTCATTAGCAACACGACAAAGGTCGTGGAAATTGTCTCCCGGATGAGAATAAATCTTTTAAAATCGACTGACCTGGAAAAGGGCGCTGTAATGGCCATTACCGACGAAGAATCGAAGGACTTAGCCGAGCAATCGCGCAAGAGTTCTGATGCCGTCGAGCGAGATTACCATGAACTGAAAGGCCTGATAGATGCGGCAGAAATAGACAAAGAGATGAATTTGCTGAAAGAATTCAGTGATAATTGGAATAATTTCCGGGTAATCGACAAGGAACTGTTATCCCTAGCGGTAGAGAATACCAATATCAAAGCAGCAAATTTATCCTATACCGCAGCCGCCCAAGCCATAGCAAACTTCGAGCGACTCTTATCTGAGTTGATGGATATCCCTATATCTGACGGTGAACGGGCGCAGATGGCAAAGTTAGCCTATCAGGCTGCTACCGCTGCATTTATGATTTACAGCCTCGAAGCCCCGCACATTAATGAGGCTCAAGATAAGAAAATGGACGAACTGGAAAACCTCATGGGCATGAATGAAAAAAAGGTCCGCAATGCATTAAGCAACCTTTCCCGTCTTACCAACCAGCATGGCAGGATCATCTTTAGTGACTCTTTGTTAGCCTTTTCGAAATTTATGGAGGTGCATAAGGAAGTGGTCAGATTATCTAGGATGAACACAAATATAAAATCACTGCAACTCTCCCTGGGCCAGAAACGGAAAGTAGCCGCCCAATGTGAGGAGATTTTGAATTCTCTCCAAGCTACTGTTCAGAGCAGGTCCTTTAAAGCCACACGGTAGTGTCTCCATCAAGTTCAATCCGTAATCCTCACTTTAGATGTATATCCACCGATGAACAGTATAGGTAGGTGGACTCAAGGTCCGGCGCATGTCCTTTTTTCTTCGATCACACCTCCGCAGTTCGGGTTGAAAGCTGCCACAAAAAAGAATTACTTTACCAGCACCGCCCATATGACCCGGAAACGCGATGCAGGGGGGTATGAGCCTCTCTTATGGTTACTGCGTCTATAACTCACGCCTCCCCGGAGAGAGATTTTTTTACCCAGGACCCCCCCGGCCTTCCCTTTTACTATTCCTCTGTATAAAAACCCATGCCCCAAAAATTTCAAAAAATTTGAAAAAGTAGCCTCTTCATTCTGTGGCGGAATGGATGATTATTGACAAACCGTGGGAACAGGATCTCCGGCTCCGTTTAATTCCGAAACAAGAATGAACTACCCCGCAGCAAGCTACGGGGTATCAAATGCATCTATAAGGAATAGGCCTTTCGCAGCAAGCTGCGGGGAATTAACCCGGATGAGATTAAAAATAAAATCGCTATAACGATAACTACGCCAACCCATAACATCGTTTTCGATCCCATAATTCCCTCCCTGCCATACCCCTTTATTTCTGCGCGCCCGGGATCGGATGTCTTTCCAGAATGACTTCCGCGGTCCCTGGCGTAAGATCGCCCCTTGTCAGCCCCAGCGACAGGGAAGCGGACCCCTGGGCGTCAAGATCGACCAGAGATCAGGTCAACCTTCTTCATCAATACATCACCCTGCGCTGAAACTATTTTTTTCTGGGGGTTCAGACTTTTTTCTACCTTTTTTGATGCTCTATGAATTTCACACAAAAGATCTTGCACTACCATAAGACCGGCCTCCACTAACCATTTCGCCATCTGTCCGGCGAACAAAGCCCCGTGGTGATTAAGATCCTCCGACCTTATCAAATGCAAAACGACCTTTGCTTCCGGCATGTTGCACCTTACTCGCCCCCAAAATCTTGGTTAGGATGAAGCATCCAGGCAAGACAGGAGCGCAGGTATATTCTCCTGTCCTTCGAGTTGTTTCTGGATGCTGTTATAATTTCTTTTTATCGACAGCATGGGTTACTTTGTTGTACCAGCCATCGAAAATTACGAGGGCAGAATGATCATCTAAGGAATGATAGTTTATCACCTTGACGCCATTGCGCTCCGTAACGTTACTGTCGTACACCCGGACGTCGATCACATCTTTCTCATCTGACCGGGGAATAGTCACTGCTTTCAGACGCCAGACCAGATCGGGAGACATTTTTGCATTTGTCACCAGATAGTTGACAACTTGTTGGGGGGGTTCTTTTGGACCCGGAAGCCTCTTGGTCTGACCCTCACTTTTCCAAAACATCCAGTTCATTGATTTATCCTCCCGGATATTGTTCTTCAGCGATAATCACTTGATCGTATGTACATGGTCAAACGTGCCAGTCTACTGTTTAGCCGGGACATAGGTGACAGTCACTGTCTCATTTGGCTTGGCCTGATCAACTTTAGCGACAATATTAATGACATTTTTGCCCTCGGTCAGCGTGACATTGGTGGAGAACTTGCCGTCCTTAACAGGCACGTCTGCGTCATTAATTCTCACGCTTGCCCCTGCACTTTGGGTTCCACTCACGCGGCCGCTTACCGTTACCGTGGACGTAGTAACAGTGGTGCCATCCCGAGGCGTGTCTACCTTCAGATTTAGAATCATCCCACCCTCCCAAGGGGGGTTGTCGCACCCAGTCAGTGGCAAGGCCAATAGAGAAAGCACGAATAAAATGCCTATTAATTTGAAAAGTTTATCCATGATTAACTCCTTTCTCGAATTATTATTTGTTGACATGTATCAATAAAAAGGGGGTTTCCCTCCTAAGTATCCCGATCCCAGACTACAACCTGCGAGCCACCTGCCCGAGAGATCCGGTTGGAAAGGAAATTTCCGGGAGGGTTACTCCCGTTTTGTCCACTGGATATTTACAGAATGGTAATGAGGTGAGGGGGACCCCGACAAAGATAGGTTAGAAGATCGGCGGAAAGAGGATCACAAGATGTTCCCGGAATGTAATCGTCTGAAGTGATCTTATTGAAAATCGTTACTACCGAAACGTGGACGACATCAAAACCATAATTGATCTGAGGCTGCTGGAGGATGGAACTGAGTTCGGGTAGGAACTGCGTGGCATGGATGACGAATTCGTCTTTTCGATCCCCCTGTTGTTCAATAAAACCACAGGGACCTGCGCTCAGCAAGACCAGCAATACGAAAAGCAAGATTCTCTGTAACCATGTTGACCGAAAGAATCTCATCGGTTCCTCATGCTCCGCATAGTTATGAGGATTGACTCATAAATTGATTGCGGAATAACTGATGTTCTGCTATGCATAAAACATAAGAACTATAATTCATGAAATGTTGTTCATGAGTTATCCCTTAAATAGGTTGCTTGTCAAGTAAAAGATGGCTTGTCCCATGACCAATGTTGACCCTAAAAAAATCAGTCGTTACGGTGAGTGCGAAAAGCGGTGGACCTTTATCACAAACCACGCGGCGGTTCTATCGCTGCTGGCCAAACATCCTCGGATCACCGCCCGGGAGATTTCTCAGGAAGTTGGTATCACGGAGCGTAGCGTCCGGTTGATCATCAGCGATCTGGACCAAGGTGGCTACATCAGCAAAAAACGTGAGGGGAGAGGTGTCCGATATCTGGTGGACTTTGAGCGGCCCATGCGCCGTAAGACGCAGCGGGATGTCGCCGTGAGCCATCTTATGTCGATTCTGAGCGCAAAATGCTCTGCCATTAAAACAGACAGAGGCAACGGGCAGGCAGGAAGCAACAAGGAGGATCACATGGGCGCCAAGGCATTCACCGGCATTTTCCCCTATCTGGTTACACCCCTCACCGAGGCGGGCAAGCTGAAGGAACAGCCCCTCGCCGATCTCGTGGAACACCTGATCCGCAAGGGGGTGCACGGCCTGACGCCCCTGGGCAGCACCGGCGAGGCCCCCTATCTGGACTGGGAGACGAAGCGGCGGACCGTGGAGGTCACGGTCCGGGCTGCGGCAGGACGGGTTCCCGTTGTGGCGGGTGTCTGCAATCTGTCAACCCCCGGCGCCGTCCGGGAGGCTGCAGAGACGGAGAAACTGGGCGTGGACGGGATCCTGGCCGTCATGCCGGGCTACTTTCCCCTCAACGACCAGCAGGTCGTTGCCCATTTCCGGGCCGTGGCCCGCGCTGTGTCTTGCCCCGTCACCCTGTACACGAATCCGAAATTCCAGACCTGGGATTTTTCCGTCGAGGCGCTCCGGGAGCTCGCCGGGGAACCGAATATCCAATACCTTAAGGATGCGTCGGGGAACGTAGGCAAACTCATGTCCATCGTCACGACCCTCGGCGACCGGATCAAACTCTTCAGCGATACCTCTTCCGTTCCCCTGTTCGTGTTTCTCATCGGCGGCGTCGGCTGGATGTCCGGTCCCGCGTGCGTCATTCCCGAGCAGAGCATTGCCCTGTACGAAACAGCCCGGCAGGGCCGGTGGGCAGAAGCGGCAGCCCTTCAGAAAAAGCAATGGCCCCTCAACGTGGCCTTCCAGCGGTATTCCCTGGCCGCTTGCGTCAAGGCGGGGCTCGAGATGCAGGGATTTCCCGTGGGTTCTCCCCTCCCGCCGCAGAAACAGCTTGATCCCGAAGGGCGCAGGGCGCTCGAGAAAATCCTGCGCGATGTGGGCGCCCTCCCATCCTGAGGCGCGCGCCTCCCAAAGGTTGTTGAAAAAGACAGGACGACCCGGCGGACCACCGTAAAAGCCCGTGCTGCAAGGCATTTCTGACCGGCGCCGGATGAGTCGTGCAGGGGCTCGTTCTTTTTCTCCACTTTTTTCTTGCCTTTATGGAATAGATTAGGATAATAAAACATACATTTTTTGCACAAGGCGGCGGGTTTTCCTTTTGGGTTAGACCATCCAAGACAGCCCTTGCATCTATGCCGAATTGTTATTATACGCAGTTTGTCGATATGGACGGCTTCGAAAACAGGCCCCGTCCGGCGGCGCACTTCATTCTCCGTCCCTTCGTTTTACATCTCCGCACACTGCAACAGGAAACCCGGTTGAAGAGCAACGACGCATCGGAAGGTTCGTCGAATCCTAAATAGGAAAAAACACAGAGAAAGGAGTAAGGATTGTATGAGTAAGATTGACTTTGCACTGACCGATTTACGGAAGGCCTTCCCGAAGAATTTTACGGAAGCGCAGATCGCCAAGGGGCAGACCCTGTTCCTGAAGGAGCTCGCCTACGATGCCCACAAATTCTATGGCGGCAAGATGACGACCATCCCCAAGGCCGGCGTTTACGGGTTCAACTGGTTTAACGTTTGGTACACCCCCGGCGTATCCAAGATCTCCACAAGCATCCGGGACCACAACGAAGCCTCATTTGAACTAACCAACCGGGGCAACCTGGTGGCCATCGTCAGCGATTCCACCCGCGTCCTCGGGGACGGCGACGTGACGCCGTCCGGCGGGCTCGGCGTCATGGAAGGCAAGGCCTTCCTCATGAAGTACCTGGGCGGCGTGGACGGCGTCGCCCTGTGCATCAACAGTTACAACGCCAAGGGCCAGCATGATCCCGACAAGATCATCGAGTTCGTCAAGATGCTGGAGCCGAGTTTCGGCGCCGTGAACCTGGAGGACATCTCCCAGCCGAACTGCTACAAGGTTCTCGACACCCTGCGCGATGCCTGCCAGATCCCCGTCTGGCACGACGACGCCCAGGGGACCGGTTCCGTGACCCTAGCGGGGCTTCTCAGCGCCCTCAAGGTGGCGGGCAAGGAACTGAAGAACGTCCGCCTCACCATGTTCGGCGCCGGGGCCGCGAACGCGACGACCATCCGCCTGATCCTCCAGGCCGGGGCGGACCCGGGAAAGATCATCGTGTGCGATTCCAAGGGGGGACTCCACAAGGGCCGCAAGGACCTCGAGGCGGACAAGCGGTTCTACCGGAAGTGGGAGATCTGCAAGGCCACGAACCCGAAGAAGGTCAATTCCATTGACGCGGCCATGAAGGGCGCCGACGTCCTGATCGCCCTCTCCACTCCGGGACCGGACGTGATCAAGCCCGCCTGGGTGAGTTCCATGGCGAAGAAGTCCATCGTCTTTGCCTGCGCGAACCCCGTTCCGGAGATCTACCCCTACGCCGCCAAGGAAGCGGGGGCCTACATCGCCGCCACGGGCCGCGGGGACTTCCCCAACCAGGTGAACAACTCCCTCGGCTTCCCGGGGATCCTGAAGGGGGCCCTCCTCGTCAAGGCCTCGAAGATCACGGATAACATGGCCATCGCCGCGGCCCACTCCATGGCCAAGACCGCAGAGAAGCGGGGCATCAACCCGGACAACATCATGCCCAAGATGGATGAGTGGGAGATCTTTCCCGCCGAGGCCCGCGACGTGGCCATGCAGGCCATTAAAGACGGCGTGGCCCGGGTGAAGATGACGGCCAAGGAGGCCTTCAAGCAGGCCGAGGATGACATCAAGGAATCCCGCAAACTCATCCACCACCTCATGGAGGAAGGGTTCATCCGGAAACCGCCTCTCAGCATGCTCCAGAACGCCCTGAAACGGGCCATTGAACAGGTGAAGAAATAAAGAGAAAGGGGGTCAAGCATGAGGGAGATCCAGGTTGACAAGATTGTCAAGACGGTCAAGGACCTCTTTATCGACGCCAATTATAAATTGGGGCAGGATGTTGTTGACGAATTCGACCGGAGGATTCAGAGCGATGAGTCCCCCGTTGCGCGGGAAGTGATCAAGGAACTGAAGCAGAACGTCGCAATCGCATCGCAGGGTGAGTACCCCATCTGCCAGGATACGGGGCTTGCCGTCGTATTCGTCGATATGGGTCAGGATGTTCATGTGGTCGGGGGGAATCTGAGGGACGCCATTAACGAGGGCGTGCGGCAGGGGTACCAAGAGGGATACTTGAGAAAATCGGCCTGCCATCCCTTTACCCGAAAGAATACCGGGGACAATACCCCGGCGATCATCCATTATGATATCGTTCCCGGCGACAAGATCAGAATCATGGCTGTTCCGAAGGGGGGGGGGGCGGAGAATATGAGCCGCGTCCACATGCTGACGCCTTCGGCGGGCGCTGAAGGCGTCCAGGATTTCATCGTCAACCGCATGAAAGAAGCCGGTTCCAACCCCTGTCCTCCGACGATTGTAGGCGTCGGCATCGGGGGTACATTCGAGAGGACAGCCATTCTGGCCAAGAAGGCCCTGTTGCGGAAAGTGGGGCAGCGGAATCCCGACCCGGAAATTGCCAAGATGGAACGGGAGGTCCTGGAGAGGATCAACAAACTCGGGATCGGTCCCATGGGTTACGGCGGCAATACGACGGCGCTGGACGTCTTTTTTGAGGTGGAACCCTGTCATATCGCCAGCCTGCCGCTTGCAGTGAACGTGCAGTGTCATGCAAACAGACACAAGGAAGCGACGATCTAAAAGATGGAGGGATAGCATGGCAAACGTAATTCGACTGAAGACCCCCTTGACCGAGGAAGATGTCGATCAATTGAAGATCGGTGACAAGGTTCTGATCAGCGGCGTCATTTACACGGGCAGAGACGCGGCCCACAAACGCATGATCGACCTTCTGAATCAGGGGAAAGAACTTCCCATGGATGTTCGCGGCCAGGTCATCTACTATGTGGGACCGGCGCCGGCCAGGCCCGGCAAGCCGATCGGCTCTGCGGGACCGACGACGAGCTACCGGATGGATGCCTACGCCCCCAGGCTGATGGAGATCGGCATGAAAGGGATGATCGGCAAGGGGAATCGGGCGCCCGAAGTCATCCAGGCGATGAAAAAAAATAAAGCGATTTACTTTGGGGCCACCGGCGGCGCCGGAGCGGTGCTCGCAAAGAGCATCAAGAAGGCGCAAGTGGTTGCGTATGAAGACCTCGGGCCTGAAGCCATCCATAGACTGGAAGTAGAGGATTTTCCGGTGGTTGTGATCAACGACACGAAGGGCAACGATCTTTATGTCGAAGGCGCAAAAAAATATCGGAAAGACTGACAAGTGCCTTAATTAGGATGAGGGATATGAAAACTTCAGGGTATGGTGGCAGAGAAATGGAAGTGGTTACACACGATGTGCTGATTTTTGGAACGGGGCTTGCGGGACTGCGTGCGGCGGTCGAGATCGCACGCAAATCCAAAGACACCATCAACATCGGGCTTGTTTCGAAAGTCCAAATTCAACGTCCCCATTCCGTCTGCGCGGAAGGCGGCACGGCGGCCGTCATGCGCGAAGAGGACGGCGACAACCTGGAGCTGCATTCCTGGGACACGGTCAAAGGCGCCGATTTTCTCGCGGATCAGGACGTAGTGGATCGATTCGTGGAAACCAGTCCGAAAGAGATCCTGCAAATGGATCACTGGGGAATGCCTTGGTCGAGACGCCCCGATGGCCGTATCCAGCAGCGTCCCTTCGGTGGACACAGCTTCCCCAGGGCCACGATGGCGGCGGATAAAACCGGCTTCTTCGAGGTCCAGACCCTTTATGACACCTTGATGCAGTATCAAAATTTTTCCCGGTACGATGAATTTTTCGCGACGTCCATCCTGGTGGAGAACAGCGAATTCTGCGGGCTGGCGGGGATCTTCATGCCCACGGGGAAATTCATGGTGCTGCGGGCCAAGGCGATGCTCGTCGCCTCCGGCGGACTGGGAACGCTGTACGCTTTTACGACCTACTCCCAGACCGTCAGCGGCGATGGCCAGGCGATCGCATACCGGGCCGGTCTTCATATGGAAGATCCCGAGTTTCTGCAGTTTCACCCCACCGGTCTTGTCCCTTCGGGCATCCTGATGACGGAGGCTTGCCGAGGCGAAGGAGGATATCTGAGAAATTCCGAAGGCAAGCGTCTCATGGAAAAGTATGCTGCGAAATTCATGGAACTGGCGCCGCGGGATATCGTCTCGCGGTCCGAAATGACCGAGATCCTGGAAGGCCGGGGTTTTCCCGGCCCCGGCGGTTTGGATTACGTCCACTTGGATCTGACACACCTGGGGGCGGAAAAGATCAATCATGCCCTTCCCTTGATCCGGGAAGTTTGCATGAAGTTCCTGGCCCTGGATCCGATCCTCACGCCGATTCCAGTGAGACCGGTTGCCCATTACTCCATGGGCGGGATCGAGGCGGACATCAACGGTGCAACCGCCATGCGTGGTGTTTGGGCGGCAGGAGAGGTTGCCTGCCACTCTTTGCACGGAGCCAATCGTCTCGGTTGTAATTCCACTGCGGAATGCCTCGTGTGGGGGGGCATCACCGGGGGGGAGATCGTGAAGTACCTCCAGTCGGACCCGCCCCTGCAAAAACTGCCGGCGGGCCCCATCGACGCGGAGTGGGAGCGGATCTTTGTCGGACTTTGCGAGCGGAAGGGCGGGGAAGATCCCTACGCCATCAAAAAGGAACTCCGCGAGGTGATGGACAAGTCCGCAGGGGTTTACCGCGATGCCGCGGGCATGGCGGAAGGTCTGAAAAAGGTCGAGGCCCTTAAGAAACGCTTTGCCGGCGTCTCCGTTGTGGACAAGAGCGGCATCTACAACACGAACCTCGTGAATGTCCTGGAGATCGAAAACCTCCTCGATCTCGCCGAGGCCATCATCACGGCGGCCCTGGCCCGGCAGGAGTCCCGGGGGGCCCATTCCCGGAGGGATTTCAAGACCCGGGATGATAACCACTGGCTGAAGCACACCCTCGTCGGCTACACCAAGGAAGGGCCCGTGCTCAGTTACAAGCCGGTGGCCATCACGAACTGGAAACCGGTAGAGCGGAAATACTAAGGGGGGATCGATGAGAGAGACGAAACAATTCGACAATCATTTTGGCATCATCGGCTGGCTCGGCGGCGGCCGCTGGGGTATCGAGCGCTACCTCTACATCATTCACCGGGTCGCCGGACTGGGGATTCTTCTCTTTTTTATGATGCACATCTTCGAAAGCTCCGTCCGAATCTTCGGACCGGAAAGCTGGAATGCGGCCATGAATGTTCTCAAACACCCCGTTTTCAAACTCGGCGAGTTTGTCGTGTACTTCGGGTTCGCCTTCCATGCCCTCAACGGCCTCCGGCTCATCCTCATCGAGCTCGGTTTCGCCGTGGGGAAGGCGGAGGAGCCGGTTTACCCGTACCGGTCCTCCCTCAACGTGCAAAGACCCCTCATGATCGTCGTCATGGTCATCGCCGCCGTGGTCATTCTGGCGGGGGGCATGAACATCTTTGTCCTGCATTAAAGGGGGTGCGACATGCGTGAAACATATAGCTGGACCTGGTTTATCATCGCGGGCATCGTCATCTTCATCCTGGGTGGGCTCCACATGACGGCGGTGCATATGAGTGCGATACTCGGCATCTTCAACCCCGCGGGTTCGGACGCCGTGGCCTGGGAGAACGTCTCCTGGCGGGGCAAGAACCTCTTCTTCACCGTGACGTACATCTTCCTGCTGGCCGCCGTTCTCTACCACGGATTCTTCGGCCTGCGGACGATCCTTTTCGAGCTGGGCCCCTCCCGGGGGGGGCAGCGGTTCATCACGAAGTTCCTGTGGTGCGCGGGGATTGTTCTGTTCGTCATCGGGACGTACGCCGCCATTGCCGCAAGAGCGCTCGGGAAAGCCCTGTAAGGAGGAGACATGGAACAGATGAAGAAAGTTCCCATTACGTTTTACATCCGGCGGTTCGATCCGGTCACGGATGAGGAGCCCCGGATCCAGAAGTACGTGCTGCAGGTGGAAAAGGGCATGACGGTCCTGGACTGCATCCACGTCATCAAGGAAGAGCAGGATCCGTCCCTCGCCTTCCGCTTTTCCTGCCGCATGGGCGTCTGCGGATCCTGCGCCATGCTCATCAACGGCAAGCCGACGCTCGCGTGCAACACGCAGACCCTGGATTTGACGGACAGCGTCCTTACCGTAGGGGCCCTGCCCAACTTCAACATCATCCGGGACCTCGTGCCCGACCTCGTTCCCATGTTCGGCGTCCACCAGCGGGTCCAGCCTTACATCATCCGCAAGGACACCCAGGAGATGGAAAAACCGTCCGGGGAATATTTCCAGAGCCCGCATCAACTTGAGGAGTTCCTCCAGTTTACCTACTGCATCAAGTGCGGAGTCTGCATGGCCGCCTGCCCCACCATGGCGACGGACAGGCAGTACCCCGGCCCCATGGCCCTCACGCAGGCCTACCGGTACAATACGGACTCCCGTGACGACGGGGGCGGGGAACGGAAGGATCTCGTGGCGAAAAGCCACGGGGTCTTCGGCTGTCACTACGCCGGCGAGTGCTCCAACGCCTGTCCCAAGGGCGTGGACCCCGCCCGGGCGATCCAGCTTCTGAAGCGGGATCTTGTACGGGATTACTTACATTTGGGGAAGGATCATGCCTGCGCCAAGACCCATCCCCTGCCGCCGAATGCGGAACGGAAGCCTAAGATTGAGGCGCCGCCTTTTACGGCGGGCACGTAGGGCAAAGAGGGAAGGGAAGTCAAATCCTGCACCAGAACCATCAAAACCAAAAGAAGGAGGTTGTTCATGAAAAGGATCAAAGCAAGAAAGACCGGAGTTGTCTTTACCGTCGTATTTCTGGCCGCCGCGTTTCTCCTGTACGGGGGCATCGCCAACGCCCAGAAGATCGAAGTCAAGTTCTCCCACGTCGTCGCCGATATGACGCCCAAGGGGCAGGCATGCATGAAGTTCAAGGAACTCCTTGACAAAACCGGCGTCTTCGACGTGAAGCTTTACCCCTCCTCCATGCTCTACGGCGACAAGGAGGAATTAGAGGCCCTGCGGGCCAACAACGTCCAGGTCATCGCCCCGTCCATGACGAAGATGGTGGGATTCAACCCCCAGTTCCAGATCGTGGACATGCCGTTCCTGTTCGCCAGCGAGGATGCCGCCGAGACCTTCTGGGCGTCCGACAAGGGCAAGGAAATGTTCAACAGCCTTCGGCGGGCGGGATTCATCGGGATCGCGCAGTGGCCGAACGGCTTCACGCAGTTTATCAACCAGAAGCGTCCCCTCAAAAAGCCGGAGGACTTCAAGGGGCTGAAGCTCCGCGTACAGAGCGGCGGCTTGCTCGACGCTCGCAACAAGACCCTCGGCGCCGGGTCCCAGACCATGGCCTTCGCCGAGGTTTACCAGGCCCTCAACAGCAAGGCCATCGACGGCTTGGACAACACCTTCAACAACCATGAGACGATGAAGTTCTACGAAGTGGCCAAGTACCTCACCATCGGCAACTTCACCCGGATCGACTACATCGTCATGACGAACGTGAAGTTCTGGGACAGCCTGAAGCCGGACCAGCAGAACCTTTTCACGGATGCCATGAAACAGGCGACCGCCTATGAACGGAGCCTGAGCGAAGATCTCAACGACAAGAGCCTCGAGATCATGAAGAAGTCCGGCAAGGTGGAGGTTTACACCCTCACTCCGGCGGAGCGGCAGGAATTCGTCAAAGCCCTGGCGCCCCTGTACAAGTCGTATGAGGACAAGATCGGCAAGGCCAACCTCGATTACGCCAAGAGTCTGAAATAGCGGCCGGCGGCCATCCATGGAAACGGGGGAGCGGTCCCGCTGCGGGCGGGCCCGCCCCCATAGCCTTTGCGGAGGAAACATGAACAAGGAAAAAAGCAGATGGTCTCGATTCTACGAGGCCTTTGAGGAATGGACCTCCGGGATCCTCCTCTTCACCGGCCTCACCCTCATCATGGTCAACGTCACCCTCCGGTACGTCTGGGGCATGCCGGAGTCGCTTCTGGATGAATTCTCCGTATATTTCGTCGTCTGGGGGACCTTTGCGGGCATGTCCCAGGCCCTCCGGACCAACCACCACATCAAGGTGGACATGTTCTACGACATGATGCCCGTCAGGCTGAAGCGGGGTGTCAGCACGTTTGCCCACTCCCTGGGCATCGCCTTCTGCCTCTTTTACACCTACTTCGGGATCCTCCTCGTCCAGGATTACTACGCCACGGGACAGGGTTCCACGGACAGTCAGTTCCCGCTGTGGATCGTGTACCTCATCATGCCCGTCAGCGGGGTCATGTTCGGCGCCCGGTTCATCCAGAAGCTCCTGTTCCTGTACAGGGACGGCGGGCGGTCCTGGAGCGACGAGATGGAGAAAGGAGCGATCGTCTGATGGAAACTGCAATCTTGTTCGGAATCTTTATTGCCCTGTTCTGCCTGAACGTTCCCATCGCCGTGTCGCTCGCCACGGCGGCTATCGTCGTCCTGTGGGCGACGACGGACTTTACCCTTTACATGATCGCCCAGCGCATGTTCGCCGCCCTTCTCTCCCCGCCCCTGCTGGCCATCCCCGCCTTCGTGTTTGCGGGGGTAGTCATGGCCCACGGCGGCATTTCGAAGTACCTGATCGGCGGGCTCAGGTCCTGGGTCGGCCACATAACCGGCGGCCTCGCCGTCGTGACCATCGCCGCCTGCGCCATCTTCGCGGCGATCTCCGGCTCCAGCCCGGCCACGGCCGCCGCCATCGGCGCCATCATGCTTCCCGCCATGATCGAGGCGGGCTACCCCAAGCGCTTCTCCATGGGGCTCGTCGCCGCCTCGGGGACCCTGGGCATCCTCATCCCTCCGAGCGTGACCATGGTCATCTTCGGCATCGTCTCCGAGTACTCCATCGGCGAGCTCTTCGCGGCCGGGATGATCCCGGGCATCATCCTCGCCTGCATCCTCATCGTCAGCGCCGTCATCTACGCGAAGATCGGAAAGTTCGGCATACTCCCGAAGGCCACCTGGGACGAGCGGTGGAAAAGCACCTTCAAGTCCCTCCCCGGCGCCTTCCTGCCCGTCTTCATCCTCGGGAGCATCTACCTGGGCGTCGTTACCCCCACGGAGGCGGCGGTCCTGTCCGTGTTCTATACCATCATCATCTCCGTGTTCGTTTACAAGGAGCTGAAGTGGGGCGGCATCCGGCGGATCCTGGTCGAGTCCGTCAATATCTCCTCCATGATCTACCTGATCATCGCCGCGGCCATGGTCTTCTCCCTGTTCCTCACGGCCAAGCAGATCCCCCAGCAGGTCCTCCAAGCAATGACGGAGGGCCATGTCAACAAGTGGATGTTCTGGTTCATCACCCAGTTTATGTTCTTCGTCATGGGGACCTTCCTCGAGGCCATTTCCATCACCCTGATCACGCTGCCTATCCTGCTCCCCATCATCAAGGCCCTGGATATTCCCCTGGTCCAGTTCTGCGTGGTCATGACGGTGAACATGGAACTTGCCATGATCACGCCTCCCGTGGGGTTGAACCTCTTTGTCGTGTCGGCCATGGCCAAGGCCAAGCTCGAGGAGGTCGTCAAGGGGGTCTGGCCCTTCATCCTTATCTTGATCGGCGGCATGATCCTCTTTATCATCTGGCCCGACGTCTCCACGTATCTCCCCTCGCGGATGCGTTGATGCACAACCGGTTGCCGACCCCCGGACCGTGCGCCGGGGGATTGGCATCGTGAAATGGGAGGAGGCCGGCAAACCGCCGGCCTCCTTTTTTTCCTTTTTCTCCCGTAATCCTCCCGGGCAGCCCATGGATTCCTCCCCCCCCGCCTTTTCCCGATTCCCTCCTTTATCCGTGAAAATCATCCTCTCGATAGCAATCTTTTGGAACGCTTCCATGGCCAAAAACCTCAGGTCAGGCCCGGGAGGGTCGCTCAGCCGCCGGCGACGGGGGGAAAGACGGCGATCACGTCGCCCTCGTCGATGACCGTGTCGAGCTGTTGCAGCGACGTGATGCTCCGGCCGTTCTTCAGGATGAGGATATAGGGCTTGATCTGCCCGGCGGCGTCGAAGAGGTGTTCCCGCAGCCCGGGATGGGTGTTGCAGAGGTTCTCTAACAGGTCCCTGATCTTTTCCCCCGGGGGTAGGGTAAGCTCCATCTCCCTTGCGCCGATGACCTCCCGAAACGTGGCAAATGTCCTGAACGTGATCTTCATATTGCGATCCTTTTTACATGCAACAATTCAATTTCCCCGGCCATTTATCCCAAGGATCTGCTGATTCCGCACGATCCGTGCCGACGGGGAGATGGGGAGAGACGGCGCCACGGCTATTTCTTCAACTTTCCGCAGACGGGACAGGACGGATCCCTTTCGACCGTGATGGAATCGGCGCTGCCCGCGAGGCCGTCCCAGAGGAAAAGCCGGCCGGCCAGCGGCTCTCCCTGACCGGTGAGCAGCTTGATCGCCTCTGTCGCCTCGATGGCGCCGATAACGCCGCACGTCGCCCCGATAATCGGAAACACCTCCCGCGGGGGGCTCTTGGGGAACAAGCAGCGCAGGCAGGGGGTCTTCCCGGGAATTACCGTCGTCGCCTGGCCGAAGAACCCCCGCACGGCGCCGTGGATGAACGGAATGCCTTTTTCGACTGTGGTCCGGTTCAGCAGATAACGGGTCGGGAAATTGTCCATCGCATCGACGATGAGGTCGCAGCCCTCCGCCATTTCCTCGATGCTTTCCTCTGCGATTCTTCCGGAGACCGTCTCAATGCGGATCAGGGGGTTCAGGGCGGCGAGCTTCTCCTCGGCGGATGCGGTTTTCGGCCGTCCGACGTCCCCGCTCCAGTGGAGGATCTGGCGGTTCAGGTTGCTCGTCTCGACGACGTCGCAGTCGATGATCCGCAGATGGCCCACACCGGCGGCGGCCAGGTAGAGGGAGATCACCGTTCCCAGTCCCCCGGCGCCGGCGACGAGGACGCGCGCCAACTTGAGCCTTTCCTGTCCCGCCTCTCCGATCATCAGAATCTGGCGGGCGTATCGTTTCCGTTCTTCATCCGTGATCATTGCCCCTCCCCATTTTTCCTTAAATGGCGTCCTTCCTCTCCCTGACCGACGGAGTCCTGAGAAACGAAGGGGATGTTCCTGGTCGAAAAAAGAGTCCGGGTGCAGGGTGAGACTCTTTTCCAAAGCGCACAATATTTTATTATGGCCGACAATGGTCGTTTCATACCTCAAAGTCCTTGGATAGGGCAAATGTTTTCTCCCCCGGAGGGGATCCCCATGATCGCTTCAAGCAGACTACATTTTTGTCGGACGGTCCGGGAAAGGTACAAAATTGTCACGATCATTCTCCCCCTGCATTCCCGAGCCATTGAATTAGATAAACGAAGGATTTCTTATGCTTATCATTCATGATTGCCTTTGGCATTCCCCTTGCCTTATTCCCTCTCGAACGGGATCACCGCCGGACGGGTATCTTGGGACAACCGAATCCCAAAATTCCGGCGGAACGGATTCTGGAAACCATTTAGGAGGTATTTATCATGAATACAGGCGATACAGCGTGGGTATTGACCTCATCGGTCCTAGTCCTGGGAATGACGATTCCGGGACTTGCCTTCTTCTACGGCGGACTGGTGCGGAGGAAAAACGTTCTTTCCATTTTAATGCAGTGTTTCATCATCACTTGCGTCATCAGCCTGCAGTGGGTCCTCTACGGCTATTCGCTGGCCTTTGGGCCGGATACCGGATGGGGGATCATCGGCAGCCTAAAATGGGCGGGACTCAACTTCGTCGGCGGCCAGCCGAATGCCGATTACGCGGCGACGATCCCCCATCAGGCCTTTATGATCTTCCAGGCGATGTTCGCCGTGATCACGCCGGCCCTGATCATCGGGGCCTTCGCGGAGCGGATGAAATTCTCGGCCTTTCTGATCTTCACCGTCCTTTGGGCGACGCTGGTCTACGATCCCCTGGCTCACTGGGTCTGGGGGATGGGTGGCTGGTTGAGGAACCTTGGCGCGCTGGATTTCGCGGGCGGCATCGTCGTCCATGTCAGTTCCGGGATCTCGGCCCTGACGCTGGCAATCCTGCTGGGAAAGCGGTGCGGGTACGCGCAGCAGCCGTTTCGGCCGCACAACCTGCCCTTCACCGTCCTCGGCGCTGCGCTGCTCTGGTTCGGCTGGTTCGGGTTCAACGCGGGAAGCGCACTCGGGGCCAATGAACTGGCCGCCAATGCCTTCGTGACGACCCATATCGCCACGGCGGCGGCGGGGCTCACCTGGGCGCTGATTGAATGGTACCATCGCGGGGCGCCGACCATCCTGGGAGCGGCAACGGGCGCCGTCGCGGGGCTGGTCGCGATCACGCCAGCCTGCGGTTTTGTCAACCCGATGAATGCGATCTTCATCGGCATGCTGGTGGCCCTGTTCTGCTACATCGCCGTGGTTCTGATCAAGACGAAGCTCGGCTACGACGACTCCCTCGACGCATTCGGCGTCCACGGGGTCGGGGGGATGTGGGGAACCCTGGCGACGGGACTCTTTGCGGAGAAGGCGGTCAACGCCGCCGGGGCGGACGGGCTTTTGTTCGGAAATCCGCATCAGTTCCTTGTCCAGTTCCTGCTGATCATCATCGCGCCGATCTTTGCTTCCGGGATGACCTGGATCATCTTCAAGGTCGTGGACGGCCTGGTCGGAATGAGGGTGGAGAAGAAGGATGAGATCGTCGGTCTGGACCTGACCCAACAGAGTGAATCGGCCTATACGGTCGTTGAATAGGAGGAAAAGATCATGAAATACATCGTTGCAATCATCCAGCCGCATAAGTTGGAAGAGGTCAAACAAGCGCTCGAAGCGGTGGACGTGAATCTGATGACCGTCTCCAACGTTCTCGGACAAGGGAGGCAGAAGGGATTCACGGAGATCTACCGCGGGGCGAAGGAGGTCGGCGGCCTCCTTCGGAAGGTCCGGCTCGACATTGCCGTGAACGAGGCATTCGTGGAGCCGACCATCGCCGCAATCAACAAGGGCGCCCGGAGTGGCAAGGGCGAGGTGGGGGACGGGAAGATCTTCGTACTGGACCTCGCCGATTGCGTCCGGATCAGTTCCGGCGAACGGGGTGGGATCGCCATCGGCTGAGGCTGAGCCTGCAATAGGGGGTTATCGTTAATACATGGACAAAATAACGGTATGCAGACGTCTCCAACGGGGTCACACCTCATAAAGCTTCGGGAGGTCCTACGCCCGAGAGGAAAAGGATCCGCTATTTTTTATCCCGTTCAACGGTGGTCAACGGTCGTTTCTCTTATGGAAAAATTGAAAAAAGGTAAAAATTGAACTAAAAACGTGGTACCATAGTCGATAGAGCGTGTTTTGAAGTGACGGGAGAATTTGCTCAGGGTGACACTATTTTCTCAGTCAGGACGGGATGATGCCAGCCAGAATCGTTTCCAGCGGTCTTCCGGCGCTGGATCAGGTACTCCAGGGTCTCCGGCTGGGCGACAATGTCGTCTGGCAGGTGGATTGCCTGGAGGACTACGTACAATTCGCGGAACCCTTCGTCCGGCAGACGATCCGGGACGGGCGGCGGTGCGTCTATCTGCGGTTCGCCCCCCACTCGCCGATCTTGCCCCCGCTGAACGGGCTCGCCACGATTGAAATCAATCCCCACACAGGTTTCGACGCCTTCAGCGGCGCCTTGCACGAAATCATCGCGACGGAGGGACGGGAGGTCTTCTACGTCTTCGACAACCTCTCGGCGCTCGTCGTCGAGTGGACCACCGACGAACTCCTGGCAAACTTCTTCCAGGTGACCTGTCCATTCCTCTTCGAACTCGACACGGTCGCCTATTTCGCACTCACCCGCGGCCAGCACAGCCATAGCGCCGTCGCCCGGATCCGGGACACCACGCAGGTCCTGCTGGATGTCTACCAGGTCGATGGGAACATGTATCTCCACCCGCTCAAGGTTTGGGACCGCTACTCCCCCCAGATGTTCATTCCCCACGTGATGGCGGACGGGGTTTGGACACCGGTCTTCGGGAGCGGGGAGGCCGCGGCCCTTTCGGTGTCGGCGCGCCGCAAGCCGCTCCAGGTGAAAGCGAGATCGATCGCTCCCTGGGAAAGCGTATACCGGCGTCTCATGCAGTACCACGAGGCGGGGATGGATCTCGACGAGAAAACGCCGGAGGTCGCAGCCCTCAAGCAGGAGTTCTCCCGGATGATGATTGGGACGCATCCCGAGCTTAACCGCCTGGTGGACGCCTATTTCACACTCGACGATCTCTTCGCCATCCGGGACCGTCTCATCGGTTCGGGGCGGATCGGCGGGAAGGCGGCGGGGATGCTCATCGCCCGGCGGATACTTCTCGCGGAACCGGGCGAGATCGACTTTGCAGAGGTTCTCGAGGCCCACGACTCCTTCTACATCGGTTCGGATGTTTTTTTCACCTTTCTGGTAAACAACGACCTCTTCCGTTTACGCCTTCACCTCTCCCGCGCATCACACATCTCCCATAAGGAATTCTCGGAGGTGGAGCAGCGATTCCTCGTCGGGTGTTTTTCGCCGGAGATCATGGAACAGTTCCGGGACATGCTTGCCTACTTCGGCCAGGCGCCGATCATCGCCCGCTCCAGCAGCCTGTTGGAGGACAGCTTCGGGAACGCCTTTGCCGGTAAGTACCGCAGCGAATACTGTGCCAACCAAGGGACGCCGGAGGAGAGGCTCAATGCGTTTCTTCGCGCCGTGAAACTCGTCTACGCGAGCACCCTGAACCCGGACGCCATGGCCTACCGCCGCGCTCGGGATCTGGGCGAGAGCGACGAGCAAATGGCGATCCTCGTCCAGCGCGTTTCCGGGGCGCCTTACAAACAGTTCTTCTTCCCGAGCCTGGCCGGGGTGGCCTTCTCCAGGAATCCTTACGCCTGGACGGACCGGATCGACCCCGCCCGAGGTATGATCCGTCTTGTCTTCGGCTTGGGAACACGGGCGGTTAACCGGGTCGGAAACGATTACCCCCGAATGATTGCTGTGAGCCACCCCCAGCTGCGGCCCGAGTCCGGCGCCAAGATCGCCAAATACTCCCAGTGGGAGGTCGATCTCATCGATCTTGAAGACAATGCCTTCACGACCAGGCCGCTTGCGGAAGTTCTGGAGGGACGCGACTACCCGAATCTCCACCTCCTCGTTTCTCTGATGAAAGACGGCTATCCTGCCGACCCCTGGACAAGCCGCCTTGAGACTACCCAGGACAAGCTGGTCCTTACCTTCAACCACCTCCTCGCTAAAACCAGCTTCGTCTGCTTCATCGGAGAGATGCTGACCCGCTTGGAGAAGGCTTACGGCCAGCCGATCGACACGGAATTCACCGCCGCGGTGTACGCCGAAGGCCGGGTCCGGATCAACCTCCTTCAGTGTCGCCCGATGCGGCTCCCCGGGGCTACGGGCCGGGTTCAGCTCCCCGAGGGTATCCCCCCCAAGCGGGTCCTCTTCCGGTCGGGTCGGACGATCAGCGGCGGCGTCACGCCGCCCATCCGCTACCTCCTCTACATCGATCCGGTCGGGTACGGGGCTGTCGGTTCCCTGGAGGCGAAAAAGTCGCTTGGCCGCGTCGTTGGGCGGATCAACGAGCATCCCGATGTAGCCCGGGGACGGATATTGATGATGGGGCCGGGGCGGTGGGGGAGCAGCAACATTGACCTCGGCGTGAACGTAACCTACGCCGACATCAACAACACGGTTGTTCTGGTGGAGATGGCGCGGGAGGAGGTGGGGCAGGTGCCGGAGGTTTCCTACGGGACCCATTTCTTCCTCGATCTCGTCGAGGCGCAGATCATCTACCTGCCCGTCTATCCAAGTGATCCGGAGGCGGAGTTCAATCGGGAGGTCTTCGAGAACCTTCCGAATATTCTGACGGACCTCCTTCCCGATGCGGAACGGTTCCGGGAGATCATTCGCGTTTTCGACCTTCCGGTGGCGACAGGCGGGCTCTATGCCCATGTCGTGGCCGACCCGCAGAGCCAGCGGGCGATCTGCTATCTGGATGCGGGAAAACCGGACCGTTGAATGAATGCCCCGTCCACAGGGCGGAACATTCTAATGTCCCATCCTGGATTTTCCTGGTAAAACTGAAACGGTTCCGAACAAATCAAGCAAAAACAAACATCTTCTGGTTCATCCGGTTGATGCGTCCTTATGATTTTATAATTTGTTGAATTAAGCCTTGATTGACTTTCACCTTATCGGTAGTTTTGGCTCAGCCTTGCGGTGAGGATTATTTAAAATCTCTTCCCTTCAAAATCGGTCCCTTTGGCGCTCAGGACATCTGTTGAAGGCGCATTGAAGGACCATGATTTTCCCGTTGTTCAAGGGCGTCCGAACGCTTTTGTGTCGCTTTTGAAAGCTGGTACAATATTGTTGCCTTTTCTTGAAAAGTCCCGCCTGACCCGACACACCACAACAATAATAAATACAGAATGTTGCATCTATCGTTCCGGCATGGCCGGATGGCACCGTTCTTGCGGTGCATAATGAAAAGTCGATTCTTTTGAGGATCGTTTTAAGCCAAGTGGTTGATGGAGGTCCAGACCATGGAGATGATTTCGCAACGGAGGATCTTTGGAAGCGAAGCGTTCAATATCGACGCCCGTGCCACCGACGGGTCCCACGCACAGCCTGTCGGAGGGGTTTCGGGTCCGGGGAAGCAATCTGTCCCGCAGCCGTATGGTCCATTGATGGATCTCGAATCGACCCGGTTGATGGAGGAGCGCTACGGCATCAGGGAAGAGGGCCTCTTCTGAATCCCTGCCTGCCCTCATCCACTCGCCACCTCCACCCCCATGCCATGCATGATTTTGGCCGTGGCGGGTGAGGTACATCGGATTGACGTGAACATGTTGGCCGCACAGCCCCGATCCGATCCAGGCCAGGAGGTGCGCGGCAATGATGACTATTTGCGAGAAAGGCAGCGGTTCGTTATCCTTGGCAGGATAATTGCTGATCATCCCCCGAACCGGTCTGATTTCATCAAGAAGGATGGGGGGAAGAATGCTGAATCCAATCAATGCGGGCGACACCGCCTGGGTGCTGGTCTGTTGTTCACTGGTTCTGTTGATGACGCCGGCCCTCGCGCTGTTTTACGGGGGGATGGTCCGCCGGAAAAACGTCCTTTCCACGCTGACCCTGAGTTATACCTTTATGGCCCTGATCGGGGTGCAATGGCTGCTCTATGGCTATTCCCTCGCATTCGGCGAGGACATCCAGGGAATCATCGGCGGGTTGAATTTCCTGGGCTTCAACGGTGTCGGCGCGCTGCCCAATCCGGACTACAGCAGGACTGTTCCGCATGGACTTTTCGCCGCCTTTCAGATGATGTTTGCGGTCATCACCCCGGCGTTGATCACCGGCGCCTTCGTCGAGCGTGTGAAATTCAAAAGCTTTCTTCTGTTCAGCCTACTCTGGGCCACGCTGGTCTATGATCCCCTGTGCCACTGGGTCTGGGGGCAGGGAGGATGGCTGAAGGCGCTGGGCGTTCTTGATTTCGCCGGGGGAACGGTGGTGCACATCGCGGCCGGTTTTTCGGCCTTGGCCTTTGCGCTGGTGATCGGGCCGCGCAAGGGGTTCGGCAAGTCTCCGATGGAGCCAAACAACATACCGCTCACGGTCTTGGGGGCCGGATTGCTGTGGGTGGGCTGGTTCGGTTTCAACGCCGGCAGCGCCCTCGCTGCGAACGGCGTGGCGGTGAACGCCCTGCTGACAACCAACACCTCGGCCGCGACGGCCGGTCTGGTCTGGATGATGCTCTCCTGGCTGGATGGCCGGCCCAGCCCCCTGGGGATCGCCACGGGGATGGTCGTCGGTCTGGCAGCGGTGACCCCCGCTTCCGGCTATGTGACGCCTATGGCGGCTATGGTAATCGGGATGGTCGCCGCACCTCTGTCCTATTACGCCATGCGTTTCCGGGACCGGCACAGGCTGGACGAGTCCCTCGANNTTTGCCACGACGGCCGTCAACGGCGACGGCGCCAACGGCCTGTTTTTCGGCAATCCCGGACAGATGGGCGTTCAGCTTCTGGCCATTGTGGTCACGATGGCCTTCAGTTTCGGGATGACCTACATGCTGGCAAGGCTGCTCCGCGCGAGCATCGGACTGCGGGTCACCGTCATGGAGGAGGAGGTCGGTCTGGATATCAGCTCCCACGGAGAGCGGTCCTACTCGTAAACCTGCCGCATTGAATGCCCAGGAGATTGTATCATGCTGAAGAAGATTGAAGCTATCATTCGTGAAGACAAGCTCAACGATGTCAAGGACGCCCTGAGCGAAATCGGCATCGTAGGACTGAATATATTTGAAATTCGGGGGCATGGGCGCCAGGGCGGCATCAAGCTGGCGGGCCGTTCCGGCACTTATATGGTTGACATGCTGCCCAAGATCCAGGTCAATATCGTTCTGAGCGATCGCAATCTCGAGGCAGCGATCGAGGCCATCCTCAGTTCTGCCTATACCGGCGAACAGGGGGACGGGCTGATCTTTGTCTGTCCCGTGGAGGATGTGATCCGCATCCGCACCCGGGAACGGGGACAGAAAGCGATGATTTATCCCGGTGACATCGATGAAAGAAAAGGCGGGGTGCGTCTTCCTTCCCCCGCGGAATCATCCCCCGAAAAATGACCGGAAAATATCGCGACGGCTTCGGGTGCATCCGGAGATCCGCCGGGCCGGCAGACTGTCAATTCACGGAAGCGACGGCTGCAAGGCCCGTCTTTTCAGGATGCCTCGGGGTCACGGTGGCGTAGAAACTACGAAGGGTTACCGGTTGAAGTCTTGCATTTTCGTCAAGGCCGGCTGTTAGTGGATAACAGGAAGGAGTAACGCATCAACCGGATGAACCCATCTTCTCATGGATGCACGATGTTGCAATCCGTCAGTCCTCCCGCATGCAGCACCGTCGTGTGCCGCACCTAATCGTGGGCCTCAAAAACGAAATCCATTTTCCACAGCGCGCATTGCATTTTTGTGTCAAACAGTGTTAATCTAAACACTCGCTCCTGCGAAAAGGCGTTTTCCCCGGCCCGAAGACTGCGGAACCGCCTGCAGGGAGTGGACCGGAAGGAGTCTGTGGAGAGCCGTTGAAGTGGAGTTCCCCCACGGAGCGGGACTCTCCGGCAAGGAAGATTTTTTGTATTGCGCCCCTCATTCCCGCATGTTAGGGGAGAATTGTTGGAAGCGCACCCAGTCAGGAGAACCGCTTCGATCATGACTTTGTCGATTTGGCGGCCGTCGCAGGTCGGTGCGCCCAGAGGAAAAGAGATCAGCATCCATAACTTCGAAGAACTTGCCGCATTGCATGCCGTCGCCAGGATCCTTGCGCAGCCCGGAGAGCTGCGGGAGCAGATTGAGCAGGCCCTGCGGGAGATGAGCGACCGGCTGGGGATGCAGCGGGGGATGATTTCCCTCCTCGATCGCGAAACGGGAGAGGCCTGGCTGGATGTCGCGCACGGGGTCAACATCCAGGGGATGGACGTGACCTACGGGCCCGGCGAAGGGATTACGGGGAAGGTGGCCCAGACCGGCCGGCCGATGGCCTGTGCGAATCTCGGGAAGGAGGCCCATTTTCTGGACCGGACCGGCGCCCGCCGTTTTCTGGACCGCGCGGAGCTGGCCTTTCTCTGCGTGCCCATCATTTACGACGCCCGCATCGTCGGGGTCCTGTCGGCGGACAAGGTCGCCCGGCAGGTGGAGGACCTGGACCGCGAACTGGCCATGCTCTCCTCGGTCGCCGAACTTCTGGCCACGGCGGTGCACAGCCGCGCCCTTGAGGAAGAGAACCGGCGCCTCCGCCAGATCATCGGACGTTCGCGGACGCCGTCGACCGATATCATCGGCCATTCCGGGGTGATGCAGAATCTCTTCGGGATGGTTGCCCAGGTGGCGGATTCCAACGCGACCGTTCTGATTCACGGAGAGACGGGCACCGGCAAGGAACTGGTCGCCCGTGCGATCCACCGGAACAGTTCCCGTCTCAGGGGGCCGCTCATTCAGGTCAACTGCGCGGCCATTCCCGACACCCTGATCGAAAGCGAACTTTTCGGACATGAGCGGGGGGCTTTCACCGGGGCGGTCCATCAGAGGCGCGGGCGCTTCGAGGAGGCCCACGGAGGGACGATCTTCCTTGACGAGGTGGGGGAGCTCTCCGCCTCGGCGCAGGTCAAGTTGCTTCGGGTCCTCCAGGAAAAACAGTTCCAGCCCCTCGGTTCCACCCGCGTGGTGAAGGTCGATGTGCGGATCATTGCAGCGACCAACCGGAACCTGGAACAGGATATCGCCACGGGGCGTTTCCGCGCCGATCTCTTCTACCGCCTCAACGTCTTTCCCCTCCATCTGCCGCTGCTGCGCGACCGGGGGAGCGACATTCTTCTCCTCGCTGACAACTTCATTCTGAAATATGCGACGGAGATGGGCAAGCAGGTGACGAAGATCTCCCCGGCGGTGTCCGATGTCCTTCTGTCCTATCCCTGGCCGGGCAATGTCCGGGAGCTGGAGAACTGCATGGAACGGGCTGTCCTTCTGGCCGGAGGCGATACGATCGAGACAGCCCATCTTCCCCCCACCCTCCAGGCCCGGGCGAAGGATGGGGAGCACCGGGAACGGGGGCAGGGCAAGTGGGGGTCCGCCCGCGAGAGCCAGGAGCGGGCGCTGATCATGGGCGCCCTGAAAGAGACCGGCGGCAACCAGACGCGGGCGGCGAAGATCCTCGGGACAACCAAACGGGTCATCCAGTACCGGATCCGGAAGCTCGGCATCGATACCCGCCAGTTCCGTCCGAAAAAATAGGACGCCTTGCGCCCCTCTCCGCAGGAATGCTGACAAAAGGTCTCCTCGGTAGAGATCATGCCGCGTTACATTTTTGTTCTTTTTTTAGGCAAGAAAACATTTTTGTATCGAGAACCATGATCTTGCCGTCCTTCGCCAAATACAAAGGATGATCTGTCCCGTATTCACGGCAAGAATTCCAGGCTGTGATCCACGGTCAATTCCGAAATATGGCATGGTTATAGCGTCAATACCCGGATGGCCTTGTTTTAGGAAAGCATAACATGGCTTGACGAAAGAAAGGATAAGAAGAAACGGATCTTGAATCGCGAACCCATTGACTCTAAAGATTTCAGGCAGGAAGAGTTCCCCCAAAAAATATAACGTTTGAATTTCGAGCATCCGTTTTCATAGACAGAATCTGGAAAACCGGGGTTGGCTCAGAATGTGAGAACATCCAATTATGGCATCAAGCAGGAAAAGGCAGCCGGCCTGGCATGAATCTCTCTCCGATTTCTTACGCCGGAATCCCGGCCTAAAGAGCGTAGAAGATCCGGAGAAGCTTGAGTATTACCGCAGCGACCTCAACGCGGATCTCCCCCCGCTGATCAGGGACCTCATGTTGAAGAGCTTGCCGGATCTCATCCTTCAGCCGGTCACAGAGGCCCACATCCTGGAGATCTTCTCTTTCGCCCGGGAACACAAAATTCCTTTAACCGTCCGGGGCGCCGGCACCTGGGGCTACGGCGGAGCCGTTCCGGCGTTCGGCGGAATCCTCATCGACCTCGGATTGATGGACTCCATCAAGGTCCATCCTGAATCCCTCCAGGTGACCCTCGGGCCTGGCGCCCGTTTTTTGAGCATCGGGCGGGAGCTGGAGCGCTCCGGATTAACCCTCCTCAGCATGCCTTCCGGCAAGGGCGGGACCTTCGCCGGATGGATGTCCACGGGGGGAATGGGCTTAGGCACCTTCCGCCACGGCCCGGTCCGGAAACAGCTGATCTCCCTCAGGGCGATCACGCCCGAGGGAAAGGTTCTCACCCTTACGGCCGAGGATCCTGAGATCGAAAAGTTCATCGCCACCGAGGGGCAGATGGGTATCATCGTCGAGGCCACCCTGCGGGTCGGGCGGCAGCCCTCCCGCTGGTATCCTTATCTGATCCCCTTCGCCGCTACAGCGGCCGCTTATACCTTCGTTCAGCGCCTCTCCCATCACCCCGCGCTCCATCCCGATGACCTCGTCGTCTACCATGGAGCCCTCCTCAGAGCCCTCAAGAGCCAGGGAGACGGCAAGATCTCCCTTCCCGACGGGGACTGCGTCATGGCGGTATTCGAAGACGCCGGGCAGGCCGGTCTGTTCGAAGCCTATCTGCAAGAGCAGGGATTGCCGAAGGGAGATGAGGAATCGGCGCACACCCTCTGGGATGAACGCTTTCTGCCCATGTCCATCAAATCCATCGGTCCTTCCCTGCTGGCCGCGGAGGTGACCCTCCCTCTCGACCAGGTGGCCGCGTACCACGCCACCATCGAAGAGTGGGGGAAACGGCTGGGGGTGAAATTCTATTCCACCTCCCACGTGATTCGCGACGGGCAGGCCCTCTTCCTGCCCCTGATCACCTCCGACTACCGGACGACCCTCTTTTATGTCGATCTCATGCTGGTTCCCATGCTCGTCAGGCTGGCGATTCAGGGTTTTCACGGCAAGCCCTACGGTCTGGGGGTCTGGAACACGCCGTTCCTGAACGACCTGTACTCGGAGAAGGAGCGGAAGGAGCTGGTCCGCTACAAGAAAAAAGTGGACCCCGCAGGGATCCTCAACGCCGGCAAGTTCTTCGGCGCCCAGGGGAGGCTGGGCCCGCTGCAGAAGATCCTTTTCCGGCCGGGCCTCTTCAACCTGGAGCTGGCCGCCATGCAATGGCTTCTCTTCAGGGTCTTCTCCCTCCTTCCGGAGGCGAAGCTCAAGCGCCGCGTGACCATTTCCGCAGAGGGGCTGGGAGGGATTACCAACGATGTCCTCTCCTGCGCCCAGTGCGGCAGCTGCGTGGACCGCTGCCCGGTCTACCGGGCCACGGGGGACGAAACGATCACCGCCCGCGGCAAACTGCTCACCATGAAGAAAGCGCTGGAGACGAAGAAGCTGGCTCTGGCGAAGGTCCTGCCCCTCTACTTCTGCATGCGTTGCGGCCGCTGCGACGAAGAATGCCAGGTTCATTTGAATCACCGGCAGCTCTTCGAAGACCTGGAGAAACACCTCTCCTCTTCGATCGACTTCCCCCTCCAGGAGGTGATGCAGTTCATCCAGGGGGTGGAAGCGGCCCCCGAGTTTCACCGCTTCCTGGACGTGATCCGTACGGGCTTCGATCAGAAGATTCAGGAAAATCGCCAGACCTTCCCCCGCCACCGGGTGGTGATCGACGAGGAGCTCTGCCTGCATTGCGGGACGTGCGTGGATGCCTGCATGTACAGCGTCCGCAAGAGGGATGAAAACGATCCCCGCCGCGTCCTCATCGATCAGGAAACGCTCTGCCGCGGCTGCGGGGCCTGCCTGGAACGCTGCCCCCAGGTCGCCTTGGGAAAAGCGGCCACGACCGTGGAACTCCACCCGGATTACCTCGGCATGGATGACCCCTACTGGACCCGGGACCTGATTGCCCGCATCGACCTGGAAGCGACGACCGGCAAGATTCCCGTCTCCGGGACCGGACAGGGAGACCCGCACCGCGGCTCCGGGAACGACGGCATCCGGTTCGGCCACTTCCATATCGTCGGCCCGGCGCAGAACCTGCTGTACGAAAGCTCTGCCGACGCCATCGGCGTGCAACTCGGCCGGCGTCCCAAATACCTTGTCTTCGAGGGAGAGAAGCTCACGACCCCCCCTCCCCGGTTAATCAGGGTGAAGACCCCCATCCTCATGGATGTGATGCCCATGGAAGGGGGAGAGGCGCTTCTCGGCCCCATGCTGGAGGTTGCCGGCCGGATGGGAAGCCGGCTCACCCTGCGGCTGGCGGAGTATGAAAAGCATGCGGCCCTGCTCGCAGAGCATTCGGAGCTCCTGATCCTCAGGCTCACCGCCCGGGAGGCGAAGGAACTGTTGGCCGGGACGAGGAAACCCCGCGCGTTGTCCAACCATCTTCCGGGGCTGGTGGAGATCGAAGTGGACGGCCCCTTTCCGGGGTCCCCGGCTCAATGGAAGGCGCTGTTCCCGGAATCCATCTTCTGCGCGGTCATCAGGATTGATAAGGGGCATCTCGATGCCGGCCTTCGCCTCACCCCGGGTTTGCAGAAGACCTTGGAGTCCCTGTTCACCTCTCCCGTGGACATCATCGCTCTGACCTCCGACTACGATCCGGAGAAGGGCTACTACCCCACGACGGATGCCGTACCGGTGGTCCATCATTTCCTGGTGGATCAGAAGATGCGGCACCGCTTCTCCATCCTGGCCGCGGGCGGCATGCGCTCGGCCGCCGATGCCCAGAAAACGGTCCAACGGGGGGCCAACGGGATCAAGATCGACTGGCCTGTACTGCTGACCGTCGACCCCCTGGCCCGGCAAAAATATTCGAAAGGGGAACCCCTGACGATTCTCCACGACCCGTCGACCTTGGCCAAACGGATCGCCAACCTGATCCAGGTCTGGAATATCCAGATCATCGAGGTGCTGGGCGCTTCCGGTTTCAAGGACATCAAGAAGACGGTGGGGGAAGAAAACCGGCTGGTCATCTTTGACGACCTGGAGGAGAGGGTCTACGACATCTTTAAGGACACGTCGCGCTTGGAGAGAAACGCTAAGGTCAACCAGGCCCGAATGCAGAGGGAAGGAAGCGGCGTCGGATGGAAGTACCGGGAGTTGAAGAACATGGTCCGGCCCACGCAGCGACCCCACCGGTTCTATGATATAAACCTCAAGGATTCCTGCTATTGCATCTTTAATCGCGACTATGTCTGGCCCGCCTCCCTGATTGCCGCCGTGGGGCGCATGGCCAGCGGGGATGCCCAGACGCTGCTGTTGGCGCGCGCGGAGGAGCGGGGAAACCTGGGGGACGGTTTTGACTCGATCCAGGTGCTCTTCCAGGCGGACCCCGACGCCACCGCCGAGGAGAAACTCGATGAAGTGGAGACGGCCCTGCAGCTTGCACCGCAATTGAGGATCCGCTCGCCCCTCATGGGCGGCGGCATGTCCATCGGTTCCATCGGCCCCGGGACCTGGCGGGCCCGCGTCATGGCCACGCGCACCCTGGAGACACAGATGGATACCGGCGAAGGGGGATATCCCACCTTCTACCTCCTCGATGAAAAGTGGGACCCCCTGGACCTGGCGGATCCTTTGGTAGACGTACTGCGCCGGTTCATGGAAGAGAGGAAGCTAATTCCCGTGAAGGAATTGCGGGACCAAATACGCGTCGATGTGGCGGACCCCTCCATGAGATCTTCGCTCTGCGACGATCTGCTGGCCGCTTTAGCCCGGTACCCGGATACGAAACCGATCCAGTTTGTCACCGTTGTAGCTCCCGATGATGAGCCCTATATCGCCACCGAACTCAAGACCGGTTTGTTCGGTGTTACCAAAGAGACCATTCGCCGCGCCCGCCGCGTGGTCATCGCTTACAGCCAGGGCGCCAAACAGGGCGTGGGCGGACATTTACTGGGCCGGAAAGTCTTCGGTCTGGTCTCCCGCCTCCGTGGGGTCCCGGCAGGGGTCAGCCTGATCTCGCCGTTCCCTTTCCACAACTGCTACTCCATCGAAGACGTGAAGGCCTTCATCGACGCCGTGCGGATGATCAACCGCCGGACCACGGTCAGCATCAAAGTCTCGCCTTCCCCCGACATCGAGTTCATCGTCTCCGGCCTGGCGCGCATCGCTAAGGACAACCAGATGGTGATCGAGGTCTGGCTCGACGGGCCGCGGGGGGGCACCGGCGCTGCGCCAGATATTATCAAGGGTCAGATGGGCATGCATATGGAGTATGCTATCCCCATCTGCCACGAGAAATTGATGGATGACGGCCTCAGGGATTCCGTCGTCTTCATCGGAAGCGGCGGGTTCCGCACCTGGGGGGACATCATCAAAGGGGTCGCAATGGGTTTGGACGGGGTGATCCTGGGGACCGCCGACCTCGTGGCCATCGGCTGTGTCCGGGACCGCAACTGCGAATCAGGTTGCCGTAGCGGCATCTCCACCATCGAGCCCAGGATGCAACTGCTGCGCGACGTGGAGATCAATGCTCAGCAGATCATCAATTTCCGCGCCATCCTGCAGGCCCAGATGATCAAGGCCTTGGCGGCCCTGGGCTTGAAGGACATCCGGGAGCTCCGGGGTTGTTATGACCGTATTGCCTGGCCCCTCCTGGAGGAGAGGGTGCAGAGGCGCCGCTGCAGCCGGCTGATTGCGGTCCCGGCGAAAGATGCGTCTCCCGCCCGGATCGACCGGCCCGTGCCGGCATCTGTTCCCTCCCCCTCGGACTGCGGCGTGGCGGCCATCGTCTCCAACCATTTCATCCCGAGCAGCGTGATGGATCTCATACTGGATTGCATGGCCAACCGGGGCATGGACGGCGTGGGCATCTGGAAGGGCGGCTGCTACCCCCACCACCTGGATCATTATGCCTTCCAGGTATTGGTCAAGGGAATTCTGCAGTCCCGGGTCGAAGAAGAGTCTCTGGCCAAGAATCCGGGAATGAACCCGGAGGAAGTCCGGCGCAGAGCCCGGCAGGAGACTCTGGTGAACCGGCGGCTCATCATGCAGGAGATCATGGACCGGTATTTCCAGGGGTTGCAAGTGGATGGTTTTACGGGAGACCTGGAGGAATGGCGTATCCCCTACAAACGGTCCCATAACGGGAGCCAGAGTCCTGAAGAGATGGATTTCCGCTGCTTCGGGGAGAAGGACCCGGGGGATGTCTTCCGGTTCTTCGTCCGGGTCCGGCCGGAGGAGCTGGAACAGTTCATGGAAAACGAGCTGCTTCCGGATCCCATCTGGCCCCCCCGGCAGACCCGCTACCGGGATTTGACCCGGGATAATTACAGGAGTCACAAGGCGTTCATGCAGGAGGCGGAGGATGAATATATCTACCGCCTGGGTCGGACCATAACCCGGGAGAATTATTTCCAGGTGCGGGAGAAAAAGGCGGCGGTCCTCTCTTGCGGTCGGAACTCCGGCTGTTGGAAGAGCGACGGGCGGCAGCTCCCCTGGGAGCTGCCGGACGCGCCGGTCAATGTCATCCACCGGAGGCTGGCCACCGGTTCGGTGGTGGACCAGATGAACGCCCACCCCTTCGCTGAGCTGCACACGGCCCTCACCCACAACGGCGAGACCACCAATTACCGGACCATGCTGAACCGGGTGACGCAGTTCAATCTGACGCCGCTGGCCCAGACCGATACCGCCGTGGCCGCCCTCAAGCTCCATGTGCTCAGCCAGTATCTGCATTACCCCTTCGACGCGCTGTTGGAGTCATTCTCTCCCACAACCGGGTGGCACTTGACCCAGCTTCCTCCGGAGATCCGGGACCGTTATGAACGGGTGCAGGAGGTGGAGCTGGAGAGCGCGCCCGACGGGCCGTACCAGTACCTCTGCGGCCGCATCGACCCCTACCGCCGTGTGATCGAACGGCTCGACATCATCGACCCGTCGCTGTTGCGTCCCAATGTGGCCATGCTCTATGACGACGGCGACAGTTTCGTTTCCATCATCTGCTCGGAGAAGCAGGGGTGCGATGCGGGCATGGAGGAGCTCCACCGTTTGGGGATCGTCCGCAGCACCTTGCCGGCCCTGAACTTTACGGTTACGACCGGTATGGTCAGCCGAGTCTTCTATGACGAAGAGGGGAAGATTACCGGCCACGAGGTTCAGGATAAATTCGGCAAAGCCATCCAGATTCCTCACGGTGAATACCCGGTGCCGCAGATCGCCCCGGCCGCGGCAGGCATCCTGGAAGGAAAGGTGGATTCCAACCCTGCCCCGGTCATACGGGAACGCCTGCCGAAGTGGGGGTTCGGCGACTTTAAGAAGGCCATAGAGAGGATCACGGAAAGCTTCCCGGTCGGGCAAGCCGTGGAACACCTGACGCGCATCAGCGATCATCTGCCCGGCTGGAACACGGGGAAGAAGGACAGAGGGGTTCTATCCCATATCCTGAGGGAAAGCATAAACGGGGTGCTGGATCGTCTGGATTATTTCCAGAACGGTAACGGCGTGATCCGCGTGACCCTGGCGAATGCCGCCACGCTGGAACGGCCTGTGAAGAGTGAACAGACCCTGGTGGTTGACGCCCGGGGGTTCCGGCCCGAAGGAATCGATCCCTCCCGGGTCCTCTCCCCCTTCCTCGACCAGGCCCACAATCTGGGCTGGCGGAAATTCATCGTGTACCGGACGCAGGGCCAGCGCGGGATCGGCATGGGGATCGGCCGCGGTTCCACCACAGACACCCTGATCGATGTTTACGGCAGCCCCGGCGAGTACTGCGGGGCCTTCAACATGGGCGCCCGGGTGCGGGTGCACGGACATGCCCAGAACTTCACGGGGATGGTCAGCCATTCGGGCGTACTGGAAATTCACGGCGATGTGGGGAAGGTCACAGGGTTCTCCGCCAAGGGCGGCGAGTTCAACATTCTCGGTAATGTCGTGGACCGCGGGTGGGTCTGTGCCGTGAGCGACCCGCGAGGCCCCGGCCTGCAGGTGAACCTGGTGGGCACCGCTGTCGAACACCTCTGCCAGGCATTGATGGGCGGGTCGGTGATCCTGCTGGGGCTTTACCGGGAGCCGGATGGGACCCTGCACGCTCTGGAATCCCCTTACAGCGGGGCCAAGATCCTGGCCGGCGCCTCCGCCGGCGAGGTGATCTTCTTCGACCCCCACGGGAAGCTTGCGGAAGCCCAGTACCAGGGCAGCAAGGCGCACCCAGTGGATGAGAACAAGTGGGAGGAGATCTCAGGACGCCTCCTCAAGATGGAAGAGATTTTCGACCTTGGACTTCGTCGCGAAGAGAACCGGCTGACGTTGGATATCGATGGACAGCACCGGACCCTCCTCCCCGAAAATTTCAAATGGATCCTGCCCACAGGGTCCCTGGAAGGATACCATTAAACGCTTAGGGGCAGACGAATCACGGCCTGTTGCGAAGATGCAAACTTCCTAAGGAGATCAAAACCGAAAAGGGGTTTGTCCTCGTTGGAGGGAAGCACCGGAGCAGCGATCCGGAGCGCATGAAGCTGGAATACTACGATCCGCGCCTGCCCCGCTTCGAGGACGCCTCCTCCTGTGCCGCGGGCTGCGCTTCCTGCGGCGCCTGCCGCGACTGCGGCCTATGCGCGGGGGCCTTCCCCTGCGGGATCTGGCGTCTGACCCAAAATGATCCGCTGGGATAGGGATCTTTGGCACAGGTGTTGCTATATACAGCTTCGTAAAGAGGGACATTTCCCCCAATCAAGAACAATTTTGTACCAAGAAAGGATCTGGCCATGTACGAATTGAAAACAAAGAAGGATGTGTTGAAAGTCGTCAAAGAGCAAAACGTCAGCTTCATTCAATTCTGGTTTACCGACGTCCTCGGGGTGCAGAAGATTTTCAGCATCACCCCCAGCGAGCTGGAAGAGGGGATGGAAGAGGGGATGGGGTTCGACGGTTCCTCCATCGCGGGCTTCTGCCGGATTGAGGAGAGCGACATGATCGCCATGCCCGATCCCTCCACCTTCCAGGTCATCCCCTGGCGGCCCTCGGACCGGCCGGTCGCGCGGATGATCTGCGACATTCAGAATCCCGACGGCACCCCCTATGAGGGCGACCCCCGCTATGTGCTGAAGAGGACCCTTAAGAAAATCAAAAATCAGGGCTACACCTTCAATGTCGGACCCGAACTCGAGTTCTTCTATTTTGCCTCCGACAAGGCCCCCGAGTTCCTGGACATGGGCGGTTACTTCGACGGCCTCCCTGTAGACCGCGCGACCGACCTGCGCCGCCAGACGATCTTTGCCCTTCAGGATATGGGGATCCGGGTGGAGTACAGCCACCACGAGGTGGCCCCGAGCCAGCACGAGATCGACCTGCGCTACGACGATGCGCTCGTGATGGCCGACAAGGTGATGACCTACCGCACCGCGGTCAAGGAGATCGCCCGGCAGAACGGTGTCTACGCGACTTTCATGCCGAAGCCGGTCTTCGGCCAGAACGGGAGCGGCATGCACGTCCATCAGTCGATCTTCAAGGGGTCCAAGAACTGCTTCTTCGATGGCCGCGACAAGTACAACCTCTCGAAGATGGCCAAGCACTACATCGCCGGCATCATGACCCACGCCCCGGAGATCACCGCGATCTGCAACCAGTGGATCAACTCCTACAAACGGCTCGTCCCCGGGTACGAGGCCCCGGTCTATGTCTCCTGGGCGAGACGGAACCGCTCTGCGATGGTCCGCGTCCCGATGTACAAGCCCGGCAAGGAAAAGGCGACCCGGATGGAGTACCGTTCGCCCGATCCGGCCTGCAACCCCTACCTGGCCTTTGCGGTCATGCTGGCCGCCGGGATGAGGGGGGTCGAGAAGGCCTATCCGCTGCCCGAGCCGGTGGAAGAGGACATCTTCGAGATGGACGAGAAGGCGCGGGCAGCGGCGGGGATCACCTCGCTGCCCGGGAGCCTCTACGAGGCGCTGATCGCCGTGCAGGGCAGCAAGCTTGTCCGCGACACCCTCGGGGATCACGTATTCGACAAGTTCGTGGAGAACAAGAAGGTGGAGTGGGATCGTTTCCGCATCCACGTGAGCCAGTTCGAAATCGACCGCTACCTGCCGATGCTGTAAGGCGGACAGTCGGAACGGGGACACGATGCCGCATCGTGTCCCCAAGGGAGTTGTCTTGAATTTTCCTTTACGAAAGGGGATCTTTCTGATAACTTCTTTTCTTTTTGATGCCCTCGCAAAAAGTCTGAAATTCCCCTCCCCTTCGATGGAGGAGGGTTAGGGTGGGGGTGATCAGTGGCTGTACGTCCGCCTATGATCTCCCCTTCCCCTCCATCCCCTCCCGTCAGGGGAGGGGGAAATTTGGTTGTTACGATATCGTCTTTAAAAAATGTTTCAAAAAGGAGCGGCGCGTGATGGTCGACGAGGGACGAAAACAGGCCCTGCTGGTCCTGGAAGACGGAAGCGTTTACCGGGGCAATGCCTTTGCCGGGAAAGGCGAGGTCCTGGGCGAGGTCGTCTTCAACACAGGGATGACCGGCTACCAGGAGATCCTCACCGACCCCTCCTACAAAGGACAGATCGTCCTGATGACCTACCCGCTGATCGGCAACACCGGGATCAACCCGGAAGACATGGAATCGGCCGGAATCCACCTGGAAGGATTCATCGTCCGGGAGTACGAGGGATATCCGAGCAACTGGCGTTCCCTGCAGGATCTGAAGACCTTCCTGGAGGCCCATGACAAGCTCGGGGTGGAGGGGATCGACACGCGGGCGCTGACCCGCCGCATCCGCCTCGCCGGCGCCATGCGGGGCGTCCTCTCCACGGAGACGGGGAATATCGACCGCCTCCTCCAGCGCGTCCGGGCCTATCCGGGGCTGGTCGGCCGGGACCTTGTCAAGGCGGTGACCTGCCGCGAACCCTATCTCTGGAAGGACGGTGCGCCCCGGAAAATGGCCGCCGGTTCCGTATCCACCGGGGCATCCGGCGCGGCGGTCCGGCGGCGCGTCGTCGTCCTCGACTGCGGCGTCAAGTACAACATTCTCCGCCACCTGGAAAAGCGGGGCTGCGAGGTCCTGGTCCTCCCGGCGGCGTCGTCGGGGGAGGATATCCTTGCCTTGAAGCCCGACGGCGTCCTTCTGTCCAACGGTCCCGGCGATCCGGCGGCCCTCCCGTATATCGTGGAGGCGGTTCGTGGGATCCTGGGGAAGATCCCTCTCTTCGGCATTTGTCTCGGACACCAGATCCTGGGGCAGGCGGCGGGCGGACGGACGGCGAAGCTGAAATTCGGCCACCACGGGATCAACCAGCCTGTCAAGAACCGCCGGAGCGGACGGGTCGAGATCACCTCGCAGAACCACGGTTTCGTGGTCCTGCCCGAATCCCTCACGGGGGAGCGGGAGACGATCCAGGACAATCTCAACGACCACACCTCCGAAGGGCTCCGCTATCCGGCGCTTTCGGCTTTCAGTGTCCAGTACCATCCCGAGGCGGCGCCCGGCCCGCACGACGCGGATTATCTCTTCGATGAATTTATCCGCCTGATGGACGACGGAAGGATGCCCGGATGAGGAACGACTTGTTCCCCATGCATCTTTTCAGGAAAGGAGCGTAAGCCGTGATCCTGATCATCGATTTCGGATCGCAGTACAACCAGCTCATCGCCCGGCGGGTCCGGGAGCATCAGGTTTATTGCCAGATCGAGCCGCCGGGGATCGAACTCGGGAAGATCCGGGAGCTCCGGCCCGAGGGAATCATCCTTTCCGGCGGGCCCTCCTCCATCTACGAGGCGCGCTCGCCGCGGGTGCACAAGGGGATCTTTGATCTTGGGATTCCGATCCTGGGAATCTGCTACGGCCTCCAGTTCATGGTGGACGCCCTGGGCGGCGAGGTGATCCGTTCGGACAAGCGGGAGTATGGTTTCGCCGAGTTGAACGTCCGGAAGGAGGGGGGCGGCGTCCTCGCAGGCATCGAAAAGAAGACGCGCTGCTGGATGAGCCACGGCGACCGGATCGGCCGCCTGCCGAAGGGATTCCGGATCACCGCCTCGACGGAGAACACCGAGGCGGCGGCCGCCGAGGACGCGAAGCGCCGATTCTACGGCCTCCAGTTCCACCCGGAGGTGGTCCACACGGCCGAGGGGAAAAAGATGCTGGAGAATTTCCTCTTCGGCGTCTGCCGTTGCGCGAAGAGCTGGACGATGAACGCCTTCGTCCGCGATGCCGTTTCGGAGATCCGGGAGACGGTCGGCGACAAGCGCGTGATTCTCGGTCTTTCCGGGGGGGTCGACTCCTCCGTCGCAGCCGTTCTGCTCCACCAGGCGATCGGCCGCCGGCTCACCTGCGTCTTCGTGGACAACGGCCTCCTGCGGCTGGGCGAGGCGGAGAAGGTCAGGGCCCTCTTCGGGAAAAATTTCCGGATGGACGTCCGTTTCCCGCGGGCGCGGAAGGCGTTTGTCGACGGCCTCAAGGGGGTGACGGACCCGGAGCGGAAGCGGAAGATCATCGGAAGGGTTTTCATCGAGGTCTTCGACAGGGAGGCCAAGAAGATCAGGGGTGCGGAGTTCCTCGCCCAGGGGACGCTCTACCCGGACCTGATCGAATCCCGGTCGGCCTTCGGGGGCCCGAGCGCCGTGATCAAGTCCCACCACAACGTGGGGGGGCTTCCCAAGAAGATGAAACTGAAGCTCGTCGAGCCGCTGAAGCACCTCTTCAAGGACGAGGTCCGGCTTCTCGGGAAGGAACTCGGGATGTCCGACGACGTGATCTGGCGGCAGCCCTTTCCGGGACCGGGGCTTGCGGTGCGGATCATCGGCGAGGTGACCGAAAAGCGGCTCGCTATCCTCCGCAATGCGGACGCGGTCCTGATGGAGGAGATCCGGGCGGGAAACTACTACCGGAAGCTCTGGCAGTCTTTTGCGGTCCTCCTTCCCCTCAAGAGCGTCGGGATCATGGGGGATCAGCGGACCTACGAACACATCATCGTCATCCGGGCGGTAACGAGCGAAGACGCGATGACGGCGGACTGGGCGAAGCTTCCCCACGACCTCCTGGGCCGCATCTCCAGCCGGATCATCAACGAGGTCCGCGGGGTGAACCGGGTGGTCTATGACATCAGCTCGAAACCGCCGAGCACGATCGAGTGGGAGTGAGGAAGGGCATGTGTTCAGGGTCCAGCGCCGCTCAGGATCTTTTTTCGACCCTGGTGCTGCTCGCTCCGCTGCCGGGAAAAAACTCGCGCTGCGCGCTCAGACAGTTTTTCCGGCGGGCGCTCCGCTGCGCGCACAGGGTGCCCCGAAAAAATCTCCGAATCGCGGTTCCGGACCCTGCACACATGCCAAGCGGTAAAGGGAGATAAGGCAGACAGGAAAAGGTTATGCCGAAACGGACGGACATCCATAAAATCCTGATCATCGGCTCCGGGCCCATCATCATCAGCCAGGCGTGCGAGTTTGACTATTCCGGGACCCAGGCGTGCAAGGCGCTCAAGGAGGAGGGCTATGAGGTCATCCTCGTCAACTCGAACCCCGCGACGATCATGACCGACCCCGAAACGGCGGACCGGACCTACGTGGAGCCGATCACTCCGGAGGCGGTGGAGAAGATCATCGCGAAGGAGAGGCCGGACGCCCTGCTGCCGACACTCGGAGGCCAGACGGGCCTGAACACGGCGGTCTCCGTCGCCGAGGCCGGCGTGTTGGCAAAATACAGCGTCGAGATGATCGGGGCGTCGCTCCCCGTCATCCACAAGGCGGAGGACCGCCAGCAGTTCCGGGCCGCAATGGAGAAGATCGGCCTGAAGGTTCCCAGAAGCGGCTTCGCCCGGTCGATGGAGGAGGTGTTTGCCGTCGCCTCCGAGATCGGCTTTCCCGTCATCATCCGCCCCTCGTTCACGCTGGGGGGGACGGGAAGCGGCGTCGCCTACAACCGGGAGGAGCTCGCGGAGATCGCCAAGGGGGGCCTCGACGCGAGCCTGATCCACGAGATCATGCTGGAGCAGTCGGCCCTGGGCTGGAAGGAGTATGAGTTAGAGGTGATGCGCGACCGGGCGGATAACGTCGTCATCATCTGTTCCATCGAGAACGTCGATCCGATGGGCGTCCATACCGGGGAGTCGATCACCGTCGCTCCGGCCCAGACGCTCACCGACGTCGAGTACCAGCGGATGCGGGATGCGGCGATCGCCATCATGCGGGAGATCGGCGTCGAGACAGGCGGCTCCAACGTCCAGTTCGCGATCCACCCCGACACCGGCGAGATGATCGTCATCGAGATGAACCCCCGCGTCTCCCGCTCCTCCGCCCTGGCCTCCAAGGCGACCGGATTTCCGATCGCCAAGATCGCGGCGAAGCTCGCCGTCGGTTATACCCTGGACGAGATTCCCAATGATATCACACGCGAGACGATGGCCTCCTTCGAGCCGACGATCGATTACTGTGTCGTGAAGATTCCCCGCTGGACCTTCGAGAAGTTCCCCGAGACGGAGGATTTTTTGACCACCTCTATGAAGTCCGTCGGCGAGACGATGGCGATCGGCCGGACCTTCCGGGAGGCGCTCCAGAAGGCGATCCGCTCCCTGGAGATCAAGCGCTTCGGCCTGATGATCGACCTGCCGCTCGTGCCCTCCAGGGTAGAGGGCGTCCGCCACCTCCGGGAATTCCTGGCGTCGAAGCTCACGAGGCCCAATTCGCTCCGCCTCTTCTACATTGCCGCGGCCTTTCACCACGGGATGACCCTAAAGGAAATCCAGCGGTTGACACGGATCGATCCCTGGTTCCTGAACCAGATCCGGTCGCTCGTCGAGGCGGAGGAGGAGATCCAAAAGACGCCGTATTCGACGGAGATCCTCTACGAGGCGAAACGGCTGGGATTCTCCGACCGCTATCTCGGCGGCCTCTGGAACCTTCCGGAGGAGGAGATCCGCCGGCGCCGCTATGCGGCCGGGATCGTCCCCGTCTATAAGCTCGTCGACACCTGTGCCGCGGAGTTCGAGGCCTACACCCCCTACTATTACTCCACCTACGAAACGGAGGATGAGACGAGACCCTCGACAAAGCCGAAGGTCGTCATCCTCGGCGGGGGCCCGAACCGGATCGGCCAGGGGATCGAGTTCGACTACTGCTGCGTCCACGCCTCCTTCGCCCTCCGCGAGGAGGGGTACGAGAGCATCATGGTGAACTCCAATCCGGAGACGGTGAGCACCGACTACGACACCTCCGACAAACTCTTCTTCGAGCCGGTGACCCTGGAGGACGTCCTCCACATCCTGAAGGCGGAGAAGCCGGACGGCGTCATCGTCCAGTTCGGCGGCCAGACGCCGCTCAACCTCGCCCGCAGTCTGGAGGCGGCGGGGGCGCCGATCCTAGGCACCTCCCCCGACGCGATCGACCGCGCCGAGGACCGGAAGCGTTTCCAGGAGATCGTGAACCGCCTCAAGCTCCGCCAGCCCGACAACGGAACGGCAATGGACACCGAGGAGGCGATCCGTGTGGCCGAGCGGATCGGCTACCCGGTCCTGGTCCGTCCCTCCTATGTCCTGGGCGGCCGCTCGATGGAGATCATCTACGATACGGAGATCCTCCGGCAGTTCATGGTCCGGGCGCTGGAGGTCTCCCCCGGCCACCCCATCCTGATCGACAAGTTCCTTGAGGATGCGATCGAGGTGGACGTGGATGCGATCAGCGACGGAAAGACGACCGTCGTCGCCGGGATCATGGAGCACATCGAGGAGGCGGGGATCCACTCCGGGGACAGCGCCTGCGTCCTGCCGACGATCACCTTTTCGCCGGAGCTCTTGGAGACGATCGAGCGCCAGACGAAGCGGATCGCCGAGGAGCTCCATGTGATCGGCCTGATGAACATCCAGTATGCGATCAAGGACGGCGACCTCTACGTCCTCGAGGTGAACCCTCGCGCCTCGCGGACCATCCCCTTCGTCAGCAAGGCGATCGG
>PLLC01000094.1 GCA_003141195.1 Syntrophaceae bacterium | reverse complement strand
TGTTTGGCAACATTTCCATATCATATTTCAGAGGACGCTTTCCTATTTCCTAAGATAAAGGTCTCCTATAATGAAGGGGTCGCGTTATGAGGGATGTGGTCATCACGCACGCCGTCCGCACGCCCATCGGACGGATCGGCGGCAGTTTGCGGGACATTCCGGAGAAGGAACTGGGACGCCTCGTCGTGGAAGATCTGCTCAAAAGGTCCAGATTAACGGGAGGAGAGATCGACCATGTGATCCTGGGACATGTCCGGCAGAGTTCGGATCCGGCCAATACGGCCCGGGTCGTGGCTCTGATGGCGGGCATTCCGGAGACGGTGCCGGCCTACACGGTCCACCGCCAGTGCGGCTCCGGACTCCAGGCCATCATGGACGCCTCCCAGATCATCCGCGCCGGGGAAGCGGATATCATCGTGGCGGGGGGAACGGAGAACATGAGCCAGTCCGTTTATTTTCTCCGGAATGCCCGGCACGGCCTGGGAAACGGCGATCACCCCCTTGAGGACTCCCTTGTCCAGGGCGGTCCGGGGGCGATTCCCGCCGAGATCTACGGCCAGCAGCCGATGGGGAACACGGCGGAAAACCTGGCGGACCGGTACCGGATCCCCCGGGAGGAACAGGATGCCTTCGGGCTGGAGAGCCAGGCGAGAACGTCCCGGGCCATCCGGGAGGGCCGTTTCCGGGAGCAGATCCTGCCGGTCGCGATCACAACCCCGGATGGCGCAACCGGAACCTTCGATACGGACGAACACCCCCGCATGACCACCCTGGAGAAACTCGCGGCCCTGGCCCCGGCCTTCAAAAAGGGCGGTAGCGTAACTGCGGGCAATTCCTCCGGTCGCAACGACGGGGCGGCGGCGGTGCTCGTCATGGCGGCGGACAAGGCACAAACCCTGGGCCTGAAACCCATGGCAAGGATCCTCGCGGTCGCTTCCAGCGGCTGCGATCCGACGATCATGGGGATCGGTCCGGTGGAATGCACGCGCATCGCCCTGGAGCGGGCGAAGATCACCCTCCGGGATGTGGATGTCATCGAGCTGAACGAGGCCTTCGCGGCCCAGTCGCTGGCCGTGGTCCGCGATTGGCTGGCGTCGGGCATCGATCGCGAAGCCCTCCTAACGAAGCTGAATCCCAACGGCGGCGCCATCGCCATGGGGCATCCCCTCGGTTGCACAGGCGCGGCCCTGACGGTTAAGTGCCTGTACGAGTTGCAGCGCGTAACCGAGCACAGGTATGGTCTCATCACCATGTGCTGCGCCGGAGGGCTCGGGGTGGCGATGATCGTCGGGAAAGGGGAGTGAAACCATGAATCAGGTGATCGTCGCAAGCGCCGTCCGGACGCCTCTGGGGGCTTTCTGCGGGCAGTTGGAGGGCTTGTCGGAACAGCAGTTGGCTGCGGCGGCCATGCAGGAGGCAGTGAGGCGGGCGGGCATGCCGGCGGAGAAGATCGACGAGGTGATCGTGGGCATCGCCAAGCAGACGAGCAGGCCGTCGAACGGCGGCCGGCATGCGATGCTCCTGGCCCGCCTGCCGGAACAGCTCCCCGCCTACACGGTGCAGCGGCAGAGCGCCTCCGGGCTCCAGGCGGTCGTGAATGGTTACTGGGCCATCCGGTGTGGCGATGCCGGGGTGATCCTCGCGGGGGGCGCGGAGAGCATGAGCCAGATCCCTTTCGAGATCCGGGACGCCCGCTATGCCTTCGATGGGAAACGGCGCGAGATCATTGACGCGATCCCGGCTCAGGAGGCAGGGGCGCAACCGGCGGCGCGTTACGGGCTCGTCACCACGGCGCGGGTGGCGGAGAATCTGGCGCGGAAATATCACATCGTGGAGAAAGAATTGGCGGCCTTCGCGGAGTCAAGCCTCAAGAAGGCCCGTGCGGCCCGGGAGAGCGGCGGTTGCGAAGGTGAAATCTTCCCCGTGACGGTCAAAAAGGGGAAAAAAGAAGAGGTGATCAGCGCCGACGAACTTCTGAGAGAGGCGCCGTTGCTGGCCCCGCCAGCCGATGGGGCAGCGATGTGCCTCCTCGCGAGCCGGGAGAAGGCGGAGGCCCTGGCCCTGCCCGTGCTGGCGGAAATCGTCTCCGTCGGGATCGCGGCGACGGATCCCCGGTATACGGGGGTAGCCGTCGTGGAGGCGAGCCGCCGCGCCCTCGGCCGGGCCGGTCTGACCCTGAACGAGGTGGAGGTCATCGAGCTGAACGAGATGTCAGCGGCCGAGTGTCTGGCCGTCCTCCGGGACTGGCAGACCTGGGGGGTCGCTCCGGAGGCGCTTGCGGAGCGGGTCAATCCGGCGGGCGGCGCCCTGGCAACGGGAAACCCCTGGGGGGCCATGGGTGCGGTGCTGCTTGCGAGGGCCGTTCATGCACTTCGCCGCCGGAGCGCCCGGATCGCCATGGTTGCGCTCGGCGCCGAGGGGGGCCAGGGGATGGCCCTGGTCTTGAGGAATGCCGATTGAACGGAGCCGGAGCGATTGCGAACGGATCGGCATAACCAAAAGAGGAGGGAACGTGGAGATCAAACGTATTATGGTGGTTGGCGCCGGATTCATGGGGTCCGGCATCGCGCAGGTGATGGCCGCGGCGGGATACGAAGTGGTGCTGATGGATGTCGCCGCCGGATTCGTCCGGAAAGGGGTGGCCGCCATTGAGAAGAACCTGGCCGGGGGCGTCGCCAAGGGCAAGCTTGCCGAGGCGGACAAGACGGCGACCCTGGGGCGGATCATCGCGACGACGGAGCTGGCCCCGGCCAAGGATTGCGACCTCGTCATCGAGGCGATCATCGAGAACAAACAGGCGAAACTGGACCTCTACCGGCAGTTGGAGGAGATCTGTCCCCCCCATGTCCTTTTTGCCAGCAACACCTCATCCATTCCCATTACTGAGCTGGCGACGGCGACGAAGCGGCCGGACCGGTTCGCGGGCATGCATTTCTTCAGCCCCGTACCCGTCATGAAACTGGTGGAGATCATCAGGGGCCTCAAGACGGCGGACGAGACGGTCCAGGTCATCAAGGAACTCACCGACCGGATCGGAAAGGTCGGCGTGTTCGTCAAGGACGGGCCGGGGTTCCTGGTGAACCGGGTCAACGCGGCGCTGCGCAACGAGGTCTACAACTGTCTGGCGGAGGGGGTGGCCACCATCGAGGATATCGACAAGGCCCTGAAGTTCGGCCTGGGCCATCCCATGGGGCCGTTCGAGCTGGGGGATTTCGTGGGCCTCGATATCGGGCTTGCCGTGGCGGAGACCCTCTGGGAAAACTTCAAGGATCCCAAGTGGCGGCCCGCCCTGTCCCTCCGGAAGCTCGTTGCCTCGGGCGACCTGGGTCGCAAAACGGGCAAGGGCTGGTACGACTATACGAGCGGGGAGAAAAAACCGCGGACGGACATCCATTTATAGGACGTTGCATGGAATTCCGATATGACACCAGGGATTTAAGGTTCATCGTCAAGGAGTGGCTCCGTGCGGAGGAGGTGTTCGCCTGCGAGCGTTTCAGGGACAATTTCAGCCTCGACGATGTCGATCTGTATCTGAACGAGGGATACAAGATCGCCCGCGAGGTCGTCTTTCCGATCAATGGCCCGGGGGACAAGATCGGGGCAAGGCTGGAAAACGGCGTCGTCACGCCGGCGCCAGGTTATGCGGACGTGTACCGGTTCCTCCAGGCCAACGGCTGGGGTTCAAGCAGCGAATGCATCCAAATCGAGGGCGGCATGCCGCTCATCCTCTACAAGATGATCCACGAGATGAACATGGCCGCCTGCCCGGCGATTACCTCCTACATCAAGCTGACAAGCGGCGCCGCCAACCTGATCATCCGGTTCGGCACGGAGGAGGACAAGGCCCTGTTTTTGCCGAAGATGCTGAGCGGCGACTGGCAGGGGACCATGTGTCTGACGGAGCCCAACGCCGGTTCCGACGTGGGCGACATCACGGCGAGGGCATTTCCGTCCAAGAGCAGGGAAAGAGCGCAGAAACATTAGAGACCAAAACAGGCGATTTTCGCTGGCACGAAGGGGCTACCAACCAGTCCATAGAAAACGTCGGCTCGACGCCATACGTGGCATATGAGATCGAGTGGAAATAACCCATGGCAGGGAGTCAAATTGTAAGTAGTAGAAATCCCATCCAACCTTAGAGGAGGAGGACCATGATTCGCAATCATTCCAGTTTTGTGTCATTTGCTTCGGTCGCACTTTGTATCGTGCTCTCGGGTTTTGTCTCACCAAACGTTAATGCGCAAGCTCCAGGTGTTACTTCAAAGCCTCTTCTCCAGACGACTTTGAGTGATGACACCACAAAAGAAGTGTATATGGTGTTAGTCGAATTTGCCCCGGGAAGCGTTCTTAATCGCCATACACACCCCGGGGACGAATACTCCATTGTTCTTCAGGGCACTCTTGAAATTAGTGCTGAAGGTCGTGAAACGCGGCAGGTCTCCACGGGCGATGTCTTCCACAACCCCCGAGGACTTATTCACCAGGCCCGGAATGTTGGTGATACGCCAGTTCGTTTGGCGGTCACATTCATCGTCGATAAAGGAAAACCGACTCTTCAGCCTGTCGCCAAATAAGCCGGGGTTACACGGGTACGCCAATTAGTGACAGCTAACCTCCAAATCGAGATGGGCGCGCGGCAAGAGCACCCGCGCCCATCATGTGGACCTTTACACTCTTTCAATCCGAAATCAACGACACCTCAGAAACACGATCTCCTCGCTTTGTAGGTGGAAACAGTGATTCCGGCGGATGGCGATCTTGAAAATATTTAATGGGACTTTTTTATTGACAACTTCCTGTACTCAATGACGGACGGATTCTGAGAATTATGAGAGAGTACAAGCGGTAATGCTTGAAATGTTGTGGCACCGCAGGGAAACCAGGCGGTTAATGGAGAAAACAAACATCAATCTGTAGCATCGGAAGAAACCGGTCTACTCGACTAAAAATCAGTCGAGGGGGAAAAGTCTCATCTGACGTCCACATTCAAGAGCAATCCTCTGTCAAATCATATAAACGATGCGTTGATTATATGGGAGGCCCAAAATGTACAACAAAAAGAACAAAGTGAAAGAATGCAGGAAGCAAGGGAAAATATCTTTGGGAACATGGGTACAGATGGCATCTCCGGAAATTGTAGAAGCCGTCGGATATCAAGGCTACGATTTTGTTATTATTGATATGGAACATGGGCACTTTGACTTTGACACGACTCATCAAATGGTGCGCGCCGCTGATGCTGCCGGCATTACTCCAGTAGTTCGCGTTCCTACAAATCAAGACAGCATGATCTTAAAGGCGCTAGATATGGGGGCATTGGGAGTGCTTGTTCCCGGAGTCAGCACAAAAGAACAAGCGATAAAAGCTGTAAGAGCAGCTAAATATGCGCCGCTGGGAACGCGAGGCGCCTGTCCTTGGACAAGAGCCACCCAGTACAATGCAAAGGACTGGGTTCACCACGCACAGTGGAGCAACGAGCAGACTATGATATGGCTCTTAGTAGAAGGACAAGAAGGAGTCCAAAATTTTGATGACATTCTGACAATTCCGAATATTGACGCAGTAATGCTCGGACCTTTTGACCTTTCTCAATCACGTGGAATTCCCGGTCAATTGGATCATCCGTTGTTGATCAAAACCTTACAAGGGATGGTCAAGAAAGCCAACATTAAAAACATTGATATTATAGCAGTTATGTTGTCTGAACTGCAGCCTGAAGATATTAAGGCGTCAGCTCAAAAATGGAGCGCCCTCGGATGTAAAATCATGACTGTCGGTGGCGATCGTGGCATTATTTGCACAGGATTCAAGTCAATACTGGCATGTGCGCGGGAAGCAGTAGATGTAAAAGCGTAATTTATTTCTTTTACCCGGAATAATTGAAATGCCGTATGATATTACTCTCCGGCAATTAAACATATCAGATGTCATACCGGACTTGATCCGGCATCCAGGAGCACACTGGACACCGCTTTCGCCGGTGTAATGAATAGTGAGGATAAAATAATTGACATAACAACGGAATTTGCCTATATTTCAGCCATCGGGAAGCAATGTCTTATCAAACCGGGATCGTTCCGATCGCGGCCGCTTTACCCGTTGGTGCCGCCCTCCTCAGTTTCTTATCCCTCAGGGAAGCACTAACCCTTCCAGGGATATTAGGGCGGCATTGATCGTCTCATAAATCTGGTTAGCCAAAGAAAGGGAACGAATATGAAGCAACGAGGCAAAACGAACCGGTTGAGGGCAGCTCTGAAGAGAAAAAGTATCAAGAAAAACCTGAGAAAATCGAGTGGGGAGAGGAAGCATCCTTAATGGGAGCGGAACGCATTAAGACGTAAAAGACGGGATATAAAGATCTCCAAACCTTTCGGACATTATTTGTGCGAAAGAGTGAAATAATTCTGGACAGTCGGTCGGGCAAGGATATCCTCATTTAGCATTGTATGCCTAACATATTAGATTTCTATCTCCGTTCGCAGCTCAGATCGCAGATGTTACTCTCTTTCGATCCGTAACCTTCATTCCTAAAGAATTGACCACCACTGAGCATTAGTAGGTGGAGACAATAACCGGGAAATTTCATTTTTCCAGTGATCAAGCCTGCGCATTACCAAAAGAAAGCAGCTACACAAACGCATCGGTCTCAATCATTGACTACAATAAACTAGTCGTCAAATATCTGATATGT
>PLLC01000003.1 GCA_003141195.1 Syntrophaceae bacterium | reverse complement strand
AAGGTGTCGAAGTTGGGTGGACATTCCGGTAAAAAGTCTGTGTGTTGATAACAGGAGGAAGTACGCATCAACCGGATGAACCTTTAAAAAGGGGGATCAATTTATACCTCCGTCAGATGGATGTGATTCCGCGCCTTCCCGCCCGTGAAGAACCCCGTAACGAGTTGATAGAAGGCGAAAAGCTCGAGGGAGAAGGGGATGTAGCCAAGATAACCCGCGAGTGGCATCTCGAAGAGGTGAAAAACGTCGGCGTACGGGATCCGGTAGCTCCATTTCGGCCACGAATAAAAATTCCACATCTCCCAGAAGAAGCCGCAGATGAGGCAGCCGATGGAGAGAGCGATCCCCGGCCGCCAGTCGCCCCGTGCGAGGTCGTCCAGGAGCGAGCGGTTTCCCAGCTTTACATTCAGCGGTTCGATGATGCAGTAAACGGAACCCCAGACGAGGGGAAAGAAGACCTCGGGCCAGGCGAGAAGGAGCAGCAGCATGAGGCCGCCGGAGGCGAAAAGACCGCGCAGTAGGACGCGCGTCTTCCGGATGACCGGGCCGGGGCCGAGTCGCCGCACCCGTTCCCAGGTTCCCACCCACTCCGCCGTGCCGAAGACGGCAGGCATCACCGTGGAAAAACTGAGTGTGGCGAACGCCGCGTATTCAAGGGTCGAGAAATTCTCCTCCCCCAGGTAGATCCAATTCTGCGTCCGGAGGTTGATCAGTTCGAAGAGCCACCAGGCGGGGGCCGATACCAGGAAGAGGCCCGCCCAGACGCCGGGCGTCCGGGTGAGGAGGGAATGGCCTTTCCGCCAAAAGACGAGGGCGTCCATTGTGAGGCTGTAGCCAAACCAGAGGGGGAAGAAGCCCCATTGGGACCTCGTTCCGGGGAGCCACCAATTCAGGGCCCAGAAGAGGGCGATCAGGACGAGACCGATCCGGCCGAGGACCGGCCATTTTCGCGTTTGTCCCGTCTTCTCCCCGGCCATCTCAGACCTCCATCTTGAGGACGGAGCGGACGAGGTTCTCAGTCGTGTACTGGCCGTTCGAGAGCGCCGCGAAGGCGTGTTCGCCGCCGAAGAGCTCCCGGATGATATCCGGGACGCCGCGGCCGTTCTTCTCCAGCGCCTTCGCTTGGCGCGACAGATCCTCGATGTATTGAATGCAGTCCTGCAATGCCCGCCGGCCGTCTTCGACGATCCGTCCCACGGAGGTGAAAAGGATCAGGCGGTCGGTGGGGAGGGCGATCAGCCTTTTCATCGAGGCTACCGTCTCGCCCATCTCCTCCTCGGGCCGGATGAATTTCATCTTTTCGCGGGCGAAGATGTCCCCGGAGAAGCACCAGCCCCGGCTCTTCTCCACGAGGGCTGCGTGGCCCGCGCTGTGGCCCGGCGTGTCGATGACGTCAAAGGTGTAACGCTCCGTCCGGATGACCGCCAGGAGCGGCCGGGTTTCCGAGGGTGCCGGGTATCCCCACACCATCTCCTGGTAAGGGAAGAGCTTCGCCTCGCGGGCGATCCGCGGGACGGAATCCGCCGGGGCAAAGATTCCGACGCCGAACTTTTCCTGAAGGAGGCGGTTTCCACCGATGTGGTCCTCGTGAAAATGGGTGTTGACAACCTGACGGAACGGCCGGCCGTCCAGAAAGGCGGCGAGTTCCGCGGCGGTGAAACTGCAACCGGTGTCAATCAGCAGGCCGTCCACGAGATAGGCCGCTACCCAGTAAACGGGCTTTCCGCCGATCTCCCGGCTCATCCGGATCTGCGTGACCTCTTCGAAAGACGCGGTTTCGATCATCCTCTCTCCCTTTTTTAGAAATCCCGGGCGGGGTTCGGGTGGCCTGCGGTTTGACGCGGTTCTCCAGCAGGATCTCTTTGGCCTGGATCGGGTAGCGTTGGGCTACGGCTGCTTCGGCTCGAACAGCTTCAGGTACTGGCCGTAGCCCTCCTTTTCCAGATCCTCCCGGGGAATGAACCGCAGGGAGGCGGAGTTCATGCAGTACCGGAGACCGGTCGGCGCCGGTCCGTCGGGAAAGACATGGCCGAGATGGGAACTCCCGTAGCGGCTTTTGACCTCTGTCCGCTGCGTGAAGAAATGGTTGCCCTTCTTCTCCACGACATCTCCCGGTTCGAGCGGCCGGGTGAAGCTGGGCCATCCCGTACCGGAATCGTATTTGTCGAGCGAACTGAAGAGGGGCTCGCCCGAAGCGACGTCCACATAGATCCCCTCTTTTTTGTTGTCCCAGTATTCGTTCTGAAAGGCCGGCTCGGTGCCTTCCTTCTGCGTGACCTCGTACTGGAGAGGCGTCAGTTTCTTCCGCAGGGTCTGCTCATCGGGCTTTTTGTAGGCCTTGTCGGAGGCCGGTGTGGCGGCACCCAGATCCTTTTTCCATATCTTCTCCAGGAACTGGTCGCGACCGGATCCGTAACGGTAATAGTTGTACCGGAGCGGATTCTTCTTGTAGTAATCCTGATGGTACTCCTCCGCGTCGTAGAATTTCGTGAATTTCAGGATCTCCGTGACGATCGGCTTGTCGAAACGTCCCGATTTTCCGAGCTCTTCCCGTGATTTCTCCGCGAGCCGCTTCTGTTCTTCATCGTGATAGAAGATGACACTCCGGTAATAGGGACCCCGGTCCCCGAACTGTCCTCCCGCATCCGTCGGATCGATGTGTCTCCAGAAGGCGTCGAGAATCTTTTCGTATGTGATTTTTGCGGGATCGTAGAAAACCTGAACGGCCTCGACGTACCCCTTCTTGCCGTAGGTTTCATAGGTTGGGTTCGCTCCGGTTCCGCCCGTATAGCCGGAAACGACCTTCAGTACCCCCGGTAATTTTTCCAGGTCCGATTCCACGCACCAGAAACAACCTCCGGCCACGGTGGCGATCCGGGTTTTTGCATTCGTCTGGTCCATGTTCTTTTTCACCTCCCGCTGAGCGGCGCTGCCCGTTTCGTACGTCAGTACGAACAGAAGCGCTGCGATGTAGATAAGGATTTTTTTCATATCGTTCTTCCTTTCCGAACTTCGATATCATTTTCTGCTTGATAATTTAGGGACGAACCTGCCGATGTCAAATTACCCCGCAAAGGAAGGCGGGGCGCCGATGCACCCATCGGAATGCAGGGTTGCACGGCTGGCGACAAAGTGATAAGGATTCTGCACGAAATGGTAACGAGATTCGGAGACCGGATCGCGGGCGGCCGGCGGGTCCGGAAAAACGGCGGGAGATGGAACCGATTGCGGTAAGCCTCCCCGTTTGCATGCAATGCCTGTGAGGGATTTTGACGTGGGGCTGTTTCTGCTGACCTTTTTCGTGATCTACGGCGGTTTTCACTTTTACCTCTTTCTGAAGGTCCGGGCGGCGTTTGCCCCCGGGGCCGCCGCCCAGATTGTCCTCGTTGCGCTGCTGATCCTCGGCCTGATGGCGCCGGTCATCGTCCGCACCTCGGAGCGGTACGGCTTCGAAATGCTGGCTCGTCTCCTCTCCTGGGCCGGGTACCTCTGGATGGCGGTCCTCCTGCTCTTCTTCTCAGCCTCCGTTCTGTTCGAATTCTACCGATTTCTGGTTCATCTGACCGGTTTGGCGCTCCGGACTGATGTCGGCGCGTTTCTCCCTTCGGCCCGGATGCTCTTTCTCGCTCCCGCTGCGGCCGCGCTGGGGATGGTCCTCTACGGTGTCTTCGATGCCCGCTGGATCCGGAGCGAATCCCTGGTCATCCATTCGGCGAAGATTCCAAAGGAGGCGGGCCGGATCCGGATCGTCCAGATCTCCGACGTCCATGTCGGCATCCTGGTCCGGGGCGATTACCTTGCGGACATCCTCCGGAAGGTCCGGGAGGCGGCGCCGGATCTCCTCGTCTCCACGGGAGACCTCGTAGACGGGCAGGGGAACGATCTCTCCGAAGCCGCTGCACAGTTCCGGGAAATCCGCCCCCGTTACGGGAAATTCGCCGTGACCGGGAACCATGAGTTCTACGCGGGGATCGATGAAGCGATGAAATTTACTGCAAATGCCGGATTCACCGCCCTGCGGGGCGGGATTGCGACCGTCGCCGGGGCGGTCGATCTGGTCGGCGTCGATGATCCGGGGATTCACCGTTTGGGTTTCCAGGGACGCCCTTCCGACCGCGAGATCCTCTCCCGGGTAGGCGGCGGCCGTTTCACGATCCTCCTCAAGCACCAGCCACTGGTGGAGAAGGACGCCCCCGGAGCATTTGATCTCCAGCTCTCCGGCCACACCCACGGGGGACAGATCTTTCCCTTCAGCCTGATTACCCGCCTGGTCTTTCCCTTTCACAACGGAAACTACCCCCTGACGGGCGGCGCCCTGCTCCATGTGAGCCGAGGGACGGGGACCTGGGGGCCGCCCGTCAGGTTTCTCGCGCCGCCGGAGATCACAATCATCGACCTGATGCCCGGGTAGCGAACCCCTTTGGGTCGTTGTCAAGGATTTCGATCTGGCGGAGGGCATACCGTGAATTCGAGGAGCGGGCCGATCGGCAGCGGCCGGAGCGCGGTTCCAAGACCGACCTGGTGGAATATGCGCTTCGGAGGCGAGGCTGAGTGTTGAAAGAAAACGAGCTGATTACATTAAGGTCCATGCAAGAAGGAGCCGGTGCGACAGGTTTAAAAGCGGATGCAATGACGAAGCCGATTATAGTATGGAGGTGCTTAGCCGCATAAAGAACAAAAAAAGGTTCATCCGATTAAAGCGTACTTCCTGAAAGAGAGCATCCGGTAATTTCGATGGCCATCCACCCTTTCGAACGGAAATCATCAATATAAAGACTGAGACTATTCTTGAGAAACATTTTCTCCTGCTTCCTATACTGACGCGTAGCATTCACAAATTCTGAGTTTTTTCTTGACATACAGGAACTCGATTTGCAATACTTAACCGTAATAAAAGGAACTTCGTATCAATACCTTAACAAGGGTTATCGGGTCATGTCATGGGTTACGACGATTGCACAGAAAGTTGGACACTTGCTGACGGTTCGAAGCTAACGCTGCGCCATATCGCAGCTACCGATGCCGTTAGAGAGCAAGCGTTCGTACATGGACTTTCACCTCAGTCAAGCTATTTCCGTTTTCATGGTACGATCAAAGACCTTAGCAAGAAAGACTTAGAGAAGTTTACGAATCCTGATTCGCGAAATGCGGTCGCCCTGATTGTCCTGTGCATTGGAGAAACAAGTGAAGAAGAAANNAGACTGATGAATGCCTTGATAAAGCACCTTCAGGCAAGTGGGGTAAAACGAATCTCTGGACAAGTACTCAAAAGAAACTCGGCCATGCGCAAGTTCGTCAAGCATCTGGACTTTGCAGAAACTAATATCCCTGACGATCCATCAATTCTGTTGGTTACAAAACATCTGACGGATTAGCAGGCTTTTCTATAAAATCCGCTCTGATAAAAGTACGCATCAACCGGATGAACCTTTTTTTGCCAAGTCATACACATCGAATCTCATTCAGGTAGCCGATGTCTGCACAAACGTGTTCTACAGGAAAATATCTACTTCCCGTGAAATTCAGTACCGGGAGGGGATCGTCATCACCACGTCCGATTTTACAAAAGAGGAGAGAAACATTATGGAAAGCAGGATCGCGCAAGCCATTGAAACGAAGCATCCGCCCATCGCGCTGATCTGGGCCGACGAGAAGCCCGAAGGGGCGATGCAGTTCCAGGAGGGCAGGTGGGGCTGTATCATGTGGCTCGCCGCCTCCGCCGCCAAGGGGCGGCCGGCCGTCTGCGACGCGAAGACCTTCGGCTGCTTCGGCGGCGGGGTCGGGATGGGCTTCGGGGATCGGTACAAGAGCTTCCCCGGCAGCGAGGAGGGTTTCTGCCACTTCCTCTCCTCCGGCATCGAAGGTTGGGCGGAGGGTCCCGCCGCGGCCAAGCTGGTCAAACCCTTCCTGCGGGGCGAGGCCTACGAAAACTTTATCCACGGCGAGCGATACGTCAAAACGCCGGAATTGGTAAAACGCTTCCTCGAGGCGCTTCCGATCACGCAGATCCCGAAGCGCTACGTCGTCTTCCGGCCGCTCGCCGACGTCGATCCCGAAAAGGAACCGCCGCAGACGGTGATCTTTTTCGCCGACCCGGACGAGCTCTCCGCCCTCGTCGTCCTGGCGAATTACGGTCGCGGGGACAACGAAAATGTGAGCATTCCCTACGCCGCCGGTTGCCAGACGATCGGCATTTATCCCTATCGCGAGGCGAAATCGGAGCGGCCGCGGGCCGTCGTGGGGCTGACCGACCTTTCCGCCCGGGTCTATATCCGCAAGCAGCTCGGCGACAACCTCCTGAGCTTCGCCATGCCGTTTTCCCTGTTCCGGGAGATGGAGGCGAACGTGGAGGGGTCATTCCTCCGGCGCCACACCTGGCAGGAACTCCTCGCGGCGAAGAGGGCCGGGCACATGCCTGCTCCCTCGAAAGCTACCTGACCCATCTATCCAGAAAAAAGGCGCCCCGGGAAACGGGGGGACAGATTTGAAATCTGTCCCCCCGTTTCCTACCCTATCCGTAGAAATTCTTCCCGTAGAGCTTCTGGCTCAGGCCGGTGAGGTCGGCCCATTTCATCGGGCCACCCTTGTCGGGGGGGAAACCGAGTCCCCAGATCATCCCGACGTCGATCATCCGGACGTCATCGACGATCTTCCGGTCGAGGATGTCTTTCCCCATCCGGACCATCGCGGTGAGGATCCCCATCTGGATCTCCTCTTCGCTGGCCTCGTGCGGCGGGCGCTTCGCGATGAGCGGCAGTACATCGGGATCGACACTGCCATCCTTCAGGAAGAAGCCCTTCCCCGACTTTTTCAGGCCGAGACGCCCCGCTTCCACCACGTTCTTGAGGGTGTCCTGTTTGATACCCATCCCGACAAAGACCTTGTAGGGAATGTCGATTCCCACCTCATCCGTGAGCCGGATGGGTCCCACGGGCATCCCGAAGCGGGTCATCGCCCGGTCCACCTTTTCGATGGGATTCCCCTCCTCGATGTATTTCAGCGCGTTGACAAGGTTGGGAAAGAGCATCGCATTGACGACGAAGCCCGCGTTATCCCGGCAGACAATCGGCCGCTTCCGGATCAGGCCTGTGAAGTTGAGGAGGTTGTCGATCGTCTCCTGCGCGGTCTTTTCTCCGCGGATGACCTCGACGAGCTGCATCAGCCAGACGGGGGAGAAGAAGTGGAGCCCCCCGAACCGCTCCGGTTTCACCACGAAGGGCGCCATCGAGGTGATGGGGATCGAGGAGGTGTTGCTCGCGACGATGCAGTCCTCCCGGACGACCCGGCTCAGCTCCCCATAGACCTGTTTCTTGACGCCGATCTCCTCGAAGACCGCCTCGATGACGATGTCCGCCTCCCCGAAAGCCGCGGTGTACTCCGAGACGGCCGTGAGACGGGCCATGATCTCATCGACGGGCTCCTTGATCCGCTTCTTCTCAGCCATTCCATCCAGAATCTTCCGGACGAAGGCCTTGCCCGGCTCCAGCGCTTCGGGAATGTCCTTCACCAGCACGGGAAGCTTGGTGTTCCGGAGGATCTCAATGACGATCCCGCGCCCCATCGTCCCGAAGCCGAGGACCGCCGCCTTGCCGAGCGGCTTGGGGACGAACCCCTTCGTCATCATCGCCTTCGGCTTGTCCGTCATCCCCTTGATGAAGAAGGTATTGATGCTCCCCTTGGCCTCCTTCGAGAGGACAACCTCGACGAAGTTGGCCTTCTCCACTTCCAGACCCTGCTCCAGGGGAAGCTTCAGCCCCTCGTGCATCGATTTGAGGGCAAGCATCGGCCCCGGGATCTCCCGGCCCTTGGTCGCCTTGAGGATCCCGGCCTTCGCCATCTCGGCGATGGCGTCGATCTGGGAGAAATCCTGGACGGGCCGCTTCAGGTTCGCCGTTCCCGCGATGACCTCTTCGAGGAGCGCCCTCGCCGACGCAAGCAGGTCGCCTTCCGCGGGAATAAGCCGGTCCACGATGCCCATTTCATACGCCTTGGCGGCCGGTAGCATCGTCCCCTTCAGGATCAGTTCGAAGGCGCCGTAGCCGATCAGGCGGGGCAGGCGCTGTGTCCCCCCGCCGCCCGGGAAGAGTCCCACGTTGCACTCCGGCTGGCCGATGAGGGTGTTCTTCCCCTCCTTCGCGATCCGGGCCGTACAGGCGAGCGAGAATTCCAGACCTCCGCCGAGGCAGTGGCCGTGTATCGCCGCGACCGAGGGAAACTTCAGGGCGATAAGACGGGCGAAGGAGCCGTGGAAGAGATCCAGGGTCCTGCGCACCTCCTCTGCGCTTTCGATCTGGGAGATCAGCTTCAGGTTGGCGCCGGCGAGAAAGTTCTCCGGCTTCCCCGAGATGAAGATGATCCCGCGGATCCCCTTGGCGATCTCCAGTTCCTGCATGACCCGGTCGAAGCCGATGAAGGCATCCTCCGTCCAGGTGTTCATCGCCTCGCCGACCACGTCAAACGTGATCACCCCGATTCCCGACTTATCCACCACCATGTTGAATACCTTACCCATCTCCTACCTCCTTATCTGTTTGGTTGATATGAAGTTCTCATGCATAACGCCTGCGCAGTTCCGCTTTCACGATCACTCCCGCCGGCGTCCTCGGGATCTCTTTCACGAAGTGGATCCGACCGTTTCCGGCCCCCGCGCGGTCATCCCCGCCGGAGGCCGGAAGCCGCTTTCCCTGCCGGACTCAGGCCGCGCTCATCTTCTTCCGGATATCCTCGCGCAGCGCCTTTTTCAATATCTTGCCCACAGGATTCCGGGGGATGGCCTCCACGACCTCCAGGCGCTCAGGGATCTTATAGACGGCGATCCCTTTTTCTTTCATGAAGGCAATGATCTCCGGAAGCTCAACCTTCTCGCCCGGCCGCGGTACCACATAGATGCAGGTCCGCTCGCCCAGGATCTCGTCGGGCATGGCCACCGCCGCCGCATCCAGGACCTTGGGGTAGCCGAGGACCATGTTTTCCACCTCCTGGGCGCTCACGTTGAAGCCACCCCGGATGATGATGTCTTTCGACCGATCGAAGAAGCCGACGCAGTCGTTGTCCTTCACCTGGAAGAGGTCTCCCGTGTTAAAGAAGCCGTCCTGATCGAATGCCTTCGCCGTAAGGTCCGGGCGTTTGAAGTAGCCCGGAATCACGTTCGGCCCCCGGTAGAGGAGCTCGCCCACCTTCCCCTCCTCCGTCACCTCCGCCTTTGTCAACGGATCGACGATCTTCATGTCGATGAAACGGAGGAAGCCCTCCGGTTTCCAGTGCGATCCCCTCTTTCCCAACTGCGGGAAGTGGTCGATCCGCATCTCCATGTCGGGGATGTGGAACGGCCCGGCGATGTTCCCGGTCCCCTCGTTCTGGCCCCAGATGTTGCCGAACTCGATCCCCCAGCGGCGCTTGAGCTCCTGGACGGACCACAGCGACGGCGGCGCCGCGCCGATCGTGATCGCCCGGACCTTGGAGAGGTCGAACTGGTCCACCTTGGGATGCTTCAGCAGGGCGTTGACGACGGCGGGGACGAGGAGGGTGTAGTGGATCTCCTCCATGATCATCTGGAGGATGAAGGTCGGGCCGTCGAACGGATGGTGGAGGACGAGCTTGCCGCCCCCCTTGAGCCACTCGACGAAGACGGTCCCGATGGAGGCCATGTTGACGAGCGGCCCGGCGGTGATGAGGTTGTCGCCCGGAAGGATCGGTGCGGACTCGAAACAGAGGGAGGACTGGAACAGCCAGTTGTTGTGGCTGAGCGGGCACCCCTTGGGCTCCGCCTCCGTCCCGGAGGACCAGCAGAGGGTGAAGGCATCGTTGGGATCGATGCGGATCTGATCCAGTTTTCCGGTGAGCTCGCCCTTCGTCATCTCGCGGATCTCCGGGAGGGTGAGGATGTGTTTGACGGACGGGTGTTTCGCCTGAATCTTTCGGGCCATCTCCCCGTGCCGGAAGCCGCCGAATTCCTCCACGGTGATGAGGGCCGCCGCATCGGTCATGCCCGCGATGAAGTCGAGCTCCAGGAAGCGCCACTGCATCGGCATGGGAGAGATCAGGGCGCCCGCCCGGGCGATGGCGAGGTAGAGCATGGCTAGTTCCCAGGTGTTGGGGAGCTGGACCATAATGATGTCGTCTTTACGGATCCCTTTGGCGATGAGCGCCTCGGCCGCGGCATCGACGGCCCGGTCCAGTTCCCGGTAGGTGAGCCGTTCCGGTTTCAGGCCGACGAGGGCCTCCTTGTTCAGCGGATCGACGAGGCAGACCTTGTCCGGCTGCTTGCGGACATGTTCCTTGAAATAATCGATGAAGGTTTTGTTTCCCCAGGCACCCGCTTCCGTCCACTTCCTGATCATTTCCTGCGACGCTAAAATCATGGTTCCCTCCTTGATAAGCTGCGGTCAATGATAGTCAGTCCAGCGCACGAGTAAACCTTTTTTTGCCTCTCTCCCTTTCGGTTGCGCGCAGGACAAAACAAAAAGCCGTTCCGTCCTCCCGTTTTGCATGAATACATTGAAGATTTCAGGTTTTGCCCAATTCTTTCGATAACAGGCCCTTTTTTCCCTATCGGGCCGTCATCCGAATCGCCCCGTCGAGACGGATGCACTCGCCGTTCAGCATGGGATTCTCGATGATGTGCCGGGCGAGCGCGGCATACTCCGCCGGCCGGCCGAGGCGCTTCGGGAAGGGTACCGTCTGCGCCAGCATAACCCGGACGCTTTCGGGAAGGCCCGCCATCATGGGGGTGTCGAAAAGACCGGGAGCGATGGTCATCACACGGATCCCGTAATCCGCGCACTCCCGCGCGATTGGCAGCGTCATCCCCACGACCCCCGCCTTGGAGGCGCTGTAGGCCGCCTGGCCGATCTGGCCGTCGAAGGCGGCAACGGAGGCGGTGTTTATGATGACCCCCTTCTCCCCCTCTCCATTGGGCGTGTTCTTGACCATCTGCTCCACGGCAAGACGGATGATGTTCAAGGTACCGACAAGGTTGATCTGAATAACCCGGTTGAAAAAGGCAAGGGACATCGGTCCCTTTTTGGAGAGGATCTTCCCCGGATCGGCCACGCCGGCGCAGTTGATCGCGACGTTGATCTTCCCGAAGGCGACCACGGCCTTCTCCACAGCCGCGCTGCCGCTCTCATCACTCGTCACATCGGCGTGGACGAAGATGACATTCGACCCCAGTTCGGCGGCCAGCTTCTCACCCCGCTCCGCGACGACGTCGAGGATCGCCACCTTCGCCCCCAGGGCGGACAGGCTCCGGACACAAGCCTCACCCAGTCCGGAGGCGCCCCCCGTGATGACCGCAATGGAATCTTTTGCCTGCATGCAACTTCTCCCTTCTCTTTTCAGTGGTTTTTTAATCATTCGTCACCCGGCAGGAAAGCCGGATGGCCGGCCATGAACGGGGCAGTCCCCAAACGCCGCATCATCCCCGCAGGCAAAGATGAGGACCGAAGATCCGGTTTCCGGCGGTCCCGCGAGACACAAACCACCATCCAATCCGCACGGATGGTTGCTTCTGACCGTTTGCGATCTCGTCTGTACAGAGGAAAAGCGAAAGACGGCGAAAAGAGCCCCTTCAGGACAGCGGATCAAAGGCCGTCCTCCGGTTGTCAAGCCTCTTCATGCATGAATCGGAATAATTTTTCAAGGTAAAAAAGATCCACGCAACCGCCGCCGAACAGACACCCGCCGCACCGGCAACAAAGTAATCCCTGAGAAGGGAATCCTTCCGTAAAAAAAGGCGTCCCTTCCGGAATGCCTTTTTTACACACAGCCCGTCACTGCCCGCTTCGGATGCGCGTCTTTCCGATCCGGAATCGCTCAAAAGCAAACCCCGATGGCGGCGGAGACGAATGGACCGCCGGCGATGTCGATGCGTTTGCGATCGCTCCCTTGCCATCCCCCGGGAATTGTGACAGGATCATTACTCGGGGGTGTTTATGGGTGGGTTTCGTCTGGTCAGCGAGTTTCAGCCGCGGGGGGATCAGCCGCAGGCGATCGCCGGCCTCGTCAAGGGGCTTGAGAACGGGGAGGCGCACCAGGTTCTCCTCGGCGTGACCGGGTCCGGAAAGACCTTCACGATGGCGAACGTGATCGCCGCCGTGGACCGGCCCGCCCTCGTCATCGCCCACAACAAGACCCTCGCCGCCCAGCTTTACGGGGAGTTCAAATCCCTCTTTCCGGACAATGCCGTTGCCTACTTTGTCAGCTATTACGACTACTACCAGCCCGAGGCCTACATCCCCAGTACCGATACCTACATCGAGAAAGACTCCGCGATCAACGAGGAGATCGACAAGCTCCGCCACGCCGCGACCCACTTCCTGCTGGAGCGGCGGGACGTCATCATCGTGGCCAGCGTCTCCTGCATCTATGGCATCGGCTCCCCGGAGGCCTACCAGGGGATGCTCCTCCTCCTCGAAGTGGGGATGGAGATCCAGCGGGACTCCATGCTTGCGCGCCTTATCGAGATCCACTACGAGCGGAACGACATCGATTTCCACCGCGGGACCTTCCGCGTCCGGGGCGACGTCGTCGAGATTTTCCCCCCCTACGAGGAGGAGAAGGCGATCCGCGTGGAGTTCTTCGGCGACACGGTGGAGGCGATGTCCCTCGTCGATCCCCTCCGGGGGAAAAAACTGGAAACGCTCCGGCGGACGGCGGTTTACCCCGGCAGCCACTTTGTGACGACGCAGGAGAACCTTAAGCAGGCGATTATTGCAATCCGGGAGGAACTGGGCGAGAGGCTCCGGGAGCTGAGCGCGGAAAACAAGCTCCTCGAGGCGCAGCGCCTGGAGCAGCGGACCCATTTCGATATCGAGATGATGGAGGAGATGGGCTACTGCTCGGGCATCGAGAACTACTCTCGCCACCTGACCGGCCGGAAACCGGGCCAGCCGCCCCCGACGCTGATGGAATACTTTCCGAAGGACGCCCTCATCTTCATCGACGAGAGCCACGCGACGATTCCCCAGCTCAACGGGATGTATCGTGGCGACCGGGCGCGGAAGGAGACCCTGGTCAACTACGGCTTCCGCCTCCCGTCGGCCCTCGACAACCGGCCGCTCCGCTTCGAGGAGTTCGACGCCTTTCCGAACCAGCGGATCTGCGTCTCCGCGACGCCCGCGGCCTATGAAATAGAACAGGCCGGCGGACGGGTCGTGGAGCAGATCATCCGGCCGACGGGCCTCATGGACCCGGAGATCGTCGTGAAACCGGTGACACACCAGGTGGACGACCTCCTTGGCGAGATCCGGGAGCGGGCCGAACGGGGAGAGCGCGTCCTGGTGACGACCCTGACGAAGCGGATGGCGGAGAACCTGACCGCTTACTACGAGGAGCTGGGCGTCCGGGTGAAGTACCTCCATTCGGACATCCATACCCTGGAACGGGTGGAGATCATCCGCGACCTCCGAATGGGAGAGTTTGACTGCCTCATCGGCGTGAACCTCCTGCGCGAGGGTCTCGATATCCCGGAGGTCTCCCTCGTGGCGATCCTCGACGCCGACAAGGAGGGGTTCCTTCGCTCCGCGCGTTCGCTCATCCAGACGAGCGGCCGGGCGGCGCGGAACGTGGCGGGACAGGTGATCATGTACGCCGATACGATCACCGCCGCGATCCGGACCTGTCTCGACGAAACCCGGCGGCGGCGGCTTCTGCAGGCGAGCTTCAACGAGGAGCATGGGATCACGCCGGAGAGCATCAAAACGGAGATCCGTCAAATCCTCGGATCTGTTTATGAGGCCGATTACGTGACCGTGCAGACCGTTTCGGAAGAGGCGGCGGCCTATGCCTCCGAGAAGGAGCTTCCCGTCGTGATCCGGAAGCTGAAAGAGGAGATGAAGCAGGCCGCAAAAGAGCTGGAGTTTGAGAAAGCGGCCCTCCTCCGGGACCGGGTCCGCGACCTGACGAAGCTGATGCTCGAGATGGGGGGCGAGGGGTAGGCGGTGCGGCGGGGTGATTCCCCCGCGGGAGCGCCGGACTGAAAAACAGGCTTGATATTTGTCCGATTTGACGATACCTCTGCACACCAACCTAAAAAAAGATTGGTGTCGGATTTGAAAATGGATGAAATGACCGACAAGAAGGAAATCCGGAAGGGAATTCTGACGCTGAGAAACGATATGACGCTGGGGAGATCGCGGGGAAGAGCGGCGTGATTATCCGGCGGCTGACCGAGCTCCGGGGAGCGTCCGGAAGCATGTATGCGGCCGCTTTCCCGAAGGCAGGCGGATGAGGAAGGCGATTTGCGCTTGACAGGGCGACGGTATCGGGGCAAGATGCCGCGCATTTTGATGGACGCTTTACCGTTTTTTACGGAAGCATCATATTTTCTTTTGCATGAGGAGAACCATGGAGGAAAACATTCAGAGGATGGAAGAAGGGGAAGGCGAGAAGAGTTTCGCCGAACTGCTGGACGAAAGCGGGATGGATCAGGGCTGGCTGAAGCCGGGCCAGCGCGTGGAGGCGATGATCGTGAAGATCACCCCGGAATGGGTCTTCATCGACGTGGGCGGGAAGCACGAGGGCTATCTGGACCGGCGGGAGTTTCTCGACGCGGAGGGGAACGTGACGGTCAAGGAAGGCGAGACCGTCCGGGCCTATTTCCTCTCGTCCCAGCACAATGAGAAACTGTTTTCGACGAAAATCAGCAGCGGCGAAGCCAGCCGGACATTTCTTGCGGATGCGGCGCACAGCGGGATACCCGTGGAAGGAATAGTTGAGAAGGAGGTCAAGGGGGGCTTCGAGGTCCGCGTCGCCGGCGAAGTCCGGGGGTTCTGCCCCTTCTCCCAGATGGGGCTCTTCCGCGTGGCGACGCCGGCGGACTGGATCGGGAAGCGCCTGAACTTCCGGATCATTGAATACGGGGAACGGGGCCGAAACGTCGTCGTTTCCCACCGGGCGCTTCTGGAGGAGGAGCGGGCAAAGCAGAAAGAAGTCCTGAAAGAGTCGCTCCGGGAGGGGATGACGGTGAAGGGGACGGTCGTTTCCCTCCAGAAATTCGGGGCCTTCGTCGATCTCGGCGGCATCCATGGGCTCATTCCCATCTCCGAGATCGCCTGGGAGCATGTGGGCGATATCGCGGAAAAGCTGGCCGTCGGCCAGGAGGTCGAGGCGGCCATCCTGAGGCTGGACTGGGAACAGGACCGGATTTCACTCAGTCTCCGGTCGAACCTCCCCGATCCCTGGGAGAGGGTCGAAGCGGAGTTCCCCGAGGGATCGAGCTTCACGGGAACCGTGGCGCGCCTCACCAAGTTCGGCGCCTTTGTGACCCTGATCCCCGGCGTGGACGGCCTGATCCACATCTCCAGACTGGGCCGCGGGAAGCGGATCACCCACCCCTCCGAGGTCCTGACGGAAGGGCAGGCCATCGCGGTGAAGATCGAGAAGATCGACCGGGCAGCCAAGCGCATCTCGCTGGCGCCGGTCGGGGACGCCGAAGAAGAGAAGGCGGAGGAATTGGAGGATTTTCAGCAGTACGTGGGCAAGGCCCCCAGCTCCTTCGGTTCCCTCGGCGACGCCCTGCAGAAGAAAATGGGTGCGGAAACGAGGAAGTAACGGTTCGAAGTCCATGACCGGAGATCTGGAAACGAAGATCCGGCACGCCCCCCGCGGCCCCGGCGTCTATTTGATGAAGGACGGGACAGGGGCGATCCTCTACGTCGGGAAGGCGCGGGACTTGAAGGCGAGGATCCGGTCCTATTTCGCCCGGACCGACGCGCGGGCGATGATCCCCTTCCTTGTTTCCCGGATCCGGGATCTGGAGTTCATCCTCACGGGGACGGAAAAGGAGGCGCTGATCCTTGAGAACAACCTGATCAAGGAGCACCGGCCGCGCTACAACGTCGATTTCCGGGACGACAAGTCCTACTACAACATCCGGATCGATCCGTCCGAACCCTTTCCCCGCTTTCAGCTTGTGCGCCGTCCGAAAAAGGACGGCGCACACTATTTCGGCCCCTATCCCTCCGGCGGTGCCGCAAAGGAGACCCTCTGTTTCCTCCAGACGATCCTGCCTCTCCGAAGCTGTCGAGATCGGGAGCTGAAGGCGCGCCGCCGCCCCTGCCTCGAATTCGAGATCGGGCGCTGCGCCGCCCCCTGCGTCGGCCGGATCGAGCCCGCCGCCTATCATCGCCTCGTAAAGGACGGCGTCGCCTTTCTCGAAGGCCGGGAGAGGGCGCTAATCGGCGGCCTCCGCAACCGGATGAACGAGGCGGCGGAGGAGCTTCATTTCGAGGAGGCGGCCGCCCTCCGGGACCGGATCGCGGCCATCGAAGAGACCCTCGAGCGGCAACGGATCGTCTCCATGACCGGCCGGAACCGGGACGTTTTCGGCCTCTGCCGGGAGGGGGATCTGACGCAGATCGCGTTGCTCTTCGTCCGCAGCGGCCGGATGATTGGCCAAAAGACCTTTCCCCTGATCCGCCTCCGGGCCGAGACCGGCGAGATCCTCTCCTCCTTGCTGCTGCGGTATTACGACGGCGTCGCGGATATCCCGGACGAGGTCATCGTTCCGACGGCGTTGGAGGACGGCGAGGTGCTGACGGAGTGGCTCGCGGAGAAGAAGGGGAGGGGGGTTAGTCTCGTCTCTCCGAAACGGGGGGAGACTCTGGCCCTCGTCGGGATCGCCGGGCGGAATGCGGAAAATGCCCTCAAGAATGCGCGCCTTGCCGCCGAACGCTCGGAGGAGGCGCTCCGGCTGCTTGCGGAGAAACTCAAGCTCCACAGCGCCCCCCGGCGGATCGAGTGTTTCGACATCTCCAACATCGGCGGGAAATATGCGGTCGGTTCGCTGGTCGCCTTTTCCGCCTGCATTCCCGCGAAGGAGGGTTACCGCCGTTTCCGCATCCGGACGGTTCCGGGCGCCGATGATTACGCGATGATGTACGAGGTTCTCAAGCGGCGCTATGAAAAGCGGGAGAACCTTCCCGATCTGATCATGGTGGACGGGGGAAAGGGGCAGCTTGGCGTCGCCCTCGCCGTCCTGAAGGACCTGGGGATCGAGGGGTTGGACGTGATCGGTTTGGCCAAGGAACGGGACGACCGACCGGCGCGCGCGCGTGTTGCCCGTCGCCGGGAGACCCGGGAAACGGAAACTACAGCAGAACCCGGGCCGCCGGATGCCCCTGTCGATGACGAATCCTGCCGGACCCCGGAAACGCCCACCGCCGCCGCACCTTGGCAGAGATCGGAAACACCCGGAAGAGAGGAGGATCGCGTCTATCTCCCCGGCCGTAAGGATCCCGTTTACCTTACGCGATGGCCCGCGGCCCTCTTCCTCCTCCAGCGGATCCGCGACGAGGCGCATCGTTTCGCCGTCACCTACCACCGGAAGGTCAAGGAAAAAGCGGATCTACAATCGCTCCTCGACCGGATTCCAGGCATAGGCCCCGCGCGGAGGAAGGCGCTCCTCGTTTTTTTCGGCGACGTGAGGCGGGTCCGGACGGCGTCGGCTGAGGATCTCCAGCAGGTCGAGGGGATCGGCGAGGAGACCGCCCGCCGTATCCGTGCGTTTCTCGATACGGGTCAGGAATAGCGGTGCTGTCGCCGGGAAGGAAGGTATGATCATGGATTGGAAAAAAGTTTCTTACACCTATGACCTTATTCCCTGGACATTCGGCGAGATCGGTCTCGTCCGGCGCGCAGGTTCGGGGCGTTCCCTGATCTGCCGGATCCTGCTTCCGGATACAGAGTGTTCCATGACGGGAAAGATCCGGGGGAATTTTCCCGGTGCGGTTCCGCGAGCGGGAAAACGGGATGAAATCTGCATGCAGATCCGGGATTATCTGTCGGGGAAGGCGGTCGATTTTGCGCTGGAGGATCTGGATTTCGGAATCGTGAAAGGGTTTTACAGGCAGGTACTACTTGCGGACGGGGAGATCCCCCGGGGCCGCGTGATGACCTACGGCGGCTTGGCGGCAAGCTTGGGCGTCCCGGGCGGTGCGAGGGCCGTGGGGAATGCCCTGGCCGGGAACCCTTTCCCCCTCGTTATCCCCTGTCACCGCGTGGTCCGGAGCGACGGCTCGCTCGGCGGCTTCGGCGGCGGCCTCTTGATGAAGAGGGCGCTTTTAGCGATGGAAGGAGTCTGCCTTGACCACAAGGGACGGGTCTTTTCCGAGTATATCCTTTAGTTTGCTGGAGATCTCTTCCACGGCCAGACTGAGTTTCAGAGATACTCTCTTACAACTACATAACGGTCGGTTTGAAATCGGAGTGAGGATTACCATTTGAAATGTCGTCTCTGATAGTGTTCCAGAATCCATAGTACCGCACCTTCTGCTCTCCTCTTTTCGGTATATGAAAACACATGGCAGCCAGCCACTCCAGGGCAGAGAAGACCTTTGTATCCTTGCCGTCCTTGCTTGTGCCCTTCAGGGTAGATGATGTAGCGGCCAGGTTTTCCAACGCCGTTTGTTCTTTCGGCTGGATGCGGTTTCCGCAGAAGACCTGGAACCCGGCATGACGCCATGACGGGTGCCATGCGTCAGGGAAAGGTGGACCTGGTCATAGTCGGGGCGGACCGGATCGCCGCCAACGGAGTCGCGGCGAACAAGATCGGAACCTATGGGCTGGCCGTCCTCGCGCAGGCGCACGGAATCCCCTTTTACGTCGCGGCGCCCCTCTCCACGATCGATCCGGCGCTTCCCGGCGGCGGCGCGATCCCCATCGAGGAACGGAATCCGGATGCGATAACCCGTCTCGGCGGGGTCCGGACCGCGCCGAAGGGGGTTTCCGTCTGGAATCCCGCCTTCGATGTGACGCCGCACGGCCTAATTGCGGCGATCGTCACCGAGGCGTGGGTGATCCCCCCCTATTCGTCAAGGGAATCAATAGGGCATTGCCGTTTACGCCAGTCCGGTGACGACAGGGGAATCCGCCCCGCCGAAGGCTGAAAATTAAAAGAAATCCGAGATTCATACCAATGCTTGAAGTCAGGGTGACGCGGGGGTTGCAGGGGCCTGTGCCGGATGCGCGGGTTCGCGAATGCACCGGACGAGCACGGTGACCGCGGTGCCGCGGTTGGCGATTTCGGTATTCTCCAGTTTGGAGGAAGCGGACGAAGCCGTGAAATCGACATGCTGATCTTCGAGGAACGATCGCACGATGTCGCCGCGGATCGCGAAATTGATGTTCTGCGGCAAATCTCCGGTACTTTTCGCCAGTTTGAGGGCGTCGAGCTTGGAGACCACGATGCCGATAAGATTGCCCGCCGCGTCGAACACCGGCCCTCCGCTGTTTCCCCGCTGGACGGGGACATCGATCTGCATCTGCGCGGGATTGCCCTTCACCCCGACCGTCGAGTTCACGTGGCCGAAACTGACATTGGGTTGCGCGCTGAGCACGTTGACCAGCGGGTACCCGATGACCGCCACCGGCTCGCCCAATCTGGGCGCCGCATCCTGCCGCACCGGCGCCGCCAGCGGAAAGGATTCTTCCAACGCGAGGAGCGCGAGGTCCCGGGCCGCGTCCGCAACCCGCAGTGTGGCCCTCACGGTTCGGGTGGAACCGAGAACGACCTGAAGGGAGTCGCATTGCCGGACCACATGTTCGTTGGTCAAGATGAGCCCGTTCGGGGTGATCACGATGCCCGACCCGGTCGAAACGGTCAGCACGGCCGGTTTCGCCGGCACGGCTTTCTTCAGGACCGCTGCCTCTCCGCTGTCGGTGTGCCCCGCGAGCCGGTCGCAAGCCTGCGTCATGGCCGCAGCGATGTCGGAACCCTTCTCCGGCTCGGCAAATTTCGACTTCCAGTCTCTCCGAGAATCAATGTGAGTCAGTTTCCCGCCTTCGCCAAAGTATAGAGCCGTCTCCAACGAGACCTTCCCCTCATTGCAGAGCACGTAATACTGGGCGCACATGGTGGAATAGGTCTTGCCCGATGCAAGCGTCTGCGGGCGCACATACGCACGGTTCAGGAGGAAGACGCCGTACATCCCGACCGAGTCGAGGTCGACCTGTGATTGATAGGCTGCCGTCGACGGCAGGGGTTTCCAATCAGCGCCCCATACAGCGGGTGTCAGGGCCATCAAGGCCAAAAACCACAAATGGCGCATATTCCGTCCCGATCTTTGCATGGCGGCAGTCTCCGTCCATACTCTTCGGATCCTCGTCTCCCGGCCTGGATTTCCGGTTCGGGAAATCCTCTTTGAGGTCGAAATTCTCCAACAATATGAAGGAGAATAAGCGATTGTGGTGCGCCGAGTATATGGGGATGGCGCCGGGGTGTCAAGGATACTCGGAGGATTCAATCGAACGGGACAGTGGTACGGCTCTCCGTTTCGATTGAGTCGAGTAGGCCAGTTTCTCCCCATAAGACAGGTTGCGGTTTGTTTTCTCCGTTGTCCCCAGCCCCTCAAAAACTGTATCATCCGTATCAGGTTTTTGACTTTCCGCTTTGTAGCGCCGTGACGGCGAGGTTGTCCCGGTGGATCACCTCGTCGTAGTCCTTGTAGCCCAGGACCTGCTCGATGCGCGAGCTCTTCAGCCCCATAATCTTCCGGATCTCGTCGGCGCTGTAGTTGACCAGCCCCTTGGCGATGGCGTTTCCCGCCGCGTCCATGCAGGTGACCGGGTCCCCGAGGGCGAAATCCCCCTCGACCTGCGTCACGCCGGAAGGCAACAGACTCTTGCCGTCCCGGATGAGGGCCTCTTTCGCCCCGTCGTCGATCAGGAGGCGGCCTCGGGAGCGCAGCGTGAAGGCGATCCAGTATTTCCGACTGTTCAGGTGCTCCGCCAGCGGGAGAAAGAGGGTGCCCGTCTCTTTCCCATCCATGATCTCCTGGAGGACGCCGACGCGCCGGCCGGGGGCGATGATGTATGGGATGCCGGAGGCGGTGACCTTTTTCGCGGCCTGGACCTTGCTCTTCATGCCGCCCATCCCGACGGGGGTGGCCTCCTCGGTCGCGGCGGCCTCGATCTCCGGGGTGATTTCCGTGACAAGGGGGATGAGTTTTGCCTTCCCGGAGTCGGCCGGGTTCCGGTCGTAGAGACCTTCCGTGCTCGTCAGGTTGATGACGAGGTGCGCCTCGACGATGTTGGCGACCATCGCGGCCAGGTGGTCGTTGTCGCCGAATTTGATTTCATCGACGGCTACCGTGTCGTTTTCGTTGATGATCGTGATCACCCCCCAATCCATGAGGGTGAAGAGGGTGTTGCGGATGTTCAGAAAACGCTTGCGGTCGGTAATATCGCTCATCGTAAGGAGGACCTGGCCGACGAAGAGGCCGTGTTTCCCGAAGGCGTTGGAGTAGACCCGCATTAGCCGCCCCTGGCCGATCGCGGCCGCCGCCTGCTTCTGGGGGATGCTCTTGAGTTTGCCTTCGATTCCCATCCGGTGCTTCCCGGAGGCGATGGCGCCGGAACTGACGAGGACGACCTGGAAGCCCCGCTCGCGCAAAGCCGCGATGTCGCCCACCAGTTGCTCGATGATGTTGAGGTCGAGGCCGTCCTCGCCCGTCAGAACGGCGCTGCCGACCTTGACCAGGATCTTCCGGACGTTTGCGAGCTGCTCTTTTCGTGTCATGATGGCCTCTCCTCCGGCAATTCTACCACGCTTTCTTCATCCGCCGGGGGAAGATGCGGGGGGATCAGGGCGATGAGCTCCCGGAGCACCTCCGGAACGCCTTCTCCCGTTGCAGCCGAAAAAGCAAATAATTTTATTCCTTTTTGTGCAAAGATGTCAACAGCATCCTTCCACCTCTCCCGGGTCACGGGGAGATCGAGTTTGCCGATCGCCACGACCTGCCGTTTTTTCCGCATAGCGGGGCTGAAGAGCCCCAACTCCCGGTTGATCAGCTCGTAGTCCCGCCAGGCGCCCTCGTGGGATTCCGGCGAGACGTCGATGATGTGGAGCAGAACTGAGGTCCGCTCGACGTGGCGCAGGAACCGCATTCCCATCCCCATCCCCTCGTGCGCCCCCTCGATCAGCCCCGGGATGTCGGCGATGACGAACGATTCGTGCTCCCCGTATTGGACCACGCCGAGATGGGGAACGAGCGTTGTGAAGGGGTAATCCGCGATCTTGGGACGGGCGGCGGAGACCCGGGAGATGAAGGTCGATTTGCCGACATTCGGGAGGCCGACGATTCCCACATCGGCCAGGAGCTTGAGTTCGAGGGTAATCCAGTGCTCCTCGCCCGGAATGCCGGGCTGGGCGAAGCGCGGGGTCTGGCGTGTAGCGGTGGCGAACCGCGCGTTGCCGCGACCTCCCATGCCGCCCTTGGCGACGATGAAGGAGCTCCCGTCGGACGCCAGATCAACGAGCAGTTCCCCCGATTCCGCGTCCCGGACGACCGTACCCACCGGGACGACGATTTCCACGTCCTCGGAGTCCTTTCCCGTCCGCTTGCTCCCTTCGCCGTGGCTGCCGTGTTTCGCCACGTGATGCTGGCGGTACTTGAGATCGAGGAGGGTGCGCCGGCTCAGGGAGGCGCGGATAATGACATCTCCCCCGTGGCCGCCGTCGCCGCCGTCCGGTCCTCCATGGGGAACGAACTTCTCCCGCCGGAAACTGACGCAACCGCGCCCGCCGTCGCCTGCCTTGACGTAAATCTTCGCCTCGTCGATGAATTTCATGAGGATTGCCTATACCTTTTTCGTGCGGGGGGAGCGAAAGGAAAGAATTTCATCAGGTTGCCGCAGGGAAGGAGCCGTTGTGCCGTTTTTCTGACAGGCACAGAGAGACCGACCGGCGGTCGCGTAATTTTACTATCCACAGGCCCATCAACGGGGTGATGCCCTGTTCAGAGGATATCGATTGGAGATGATTGCCCCGCCCTGAGCGGTACGCTATATCTTGCGCACGTCCGCGGCGGCCTGTCCCTTCTGGTCCTGCTGGATCGCGAACTCGACCTGGTCTCCTTCGGCCAGACTGCGGAATCCCTCCGCGACGATGGCAGAATGATGGACAAACACGTCCTCTCCCGAGGCCCGGGAGATGAAGCCGTATCCCGTCTTGTCGTTAAACTACTTGACTACCCCGGTTTCGCGTCCGTTCTCGCCCATTTTCCCGTTCTCCTCCTTTATTTAAACAGAAAAGATGCCTATGCCGTGGCGTAGACGCTGATCTTCTTCCGCTTCTTATCGAGTCGCTCGAATTTCACGAAGCCGTCGATCTTCGAAAAAACGGTATAGTCCTTCCCCAGCCCGACGTTGTTGCCGGGATGGAATACGGTGCCGACCTGACGAACGATGATGGAGCCGGCGCTGATCTTCTCGCCGCCGTATGCCTTGACGCCCCGCCGCTGGGAATTGCTGTCTCTTCCATTCCGGGAGCTTCCCTGTCCCTTCTTGTGTGCCATAATACCCTCCGCTTAAATGGATATTTCCCTGATCTTCATGCTGGTCAACTGCTGGCGGTGACCGGTCTTCTTGTGGTAGCCCTTCCTTTTTTTCGTCTTGTAAACGGTAATCTTGTCGCCTTGGGTCTGGACGAGGATCTCGCCGACTACCTTCGCGCCCTCGACGACGGGCCTGCCGATCCGGATGTCGCCCTCTTTCTCGACCATCAAGACTTGGTCAAAAACGACCGCTTCCCCTTTGTCGCCGCTGATCTTTTCGATGGCGATCACATCTCCCACGGAGACCCTGTGCTGCTTGCCGCCCGTTTTAATGACTGCGTACATGGCTTATATCCCTCTTGAAAATTTTGAATTCGCACCATAACGAAAACAAAGTGCATTTGTCAAGAAAATTTATGGGGCGGGAGCACGATGCGGCATCATGTCCCCGAAAAAATTTCCCGGTCGGCCGGTCCGACGAAATCGGCCGGTTGGGTGGCCGTCTTGACAATGCGGACCCCGCGGGCCGCCGCGGGGGAAAAGCCGAAGAGTGAGGTCAGAAGATCGGCGGGGCGGACCGTTCCCTCCGGACCGAAACGTGCCGCAAGGCAGATGCGGCGGGCAGAGCGGTCCAGGGCGAGATCCGTCACGAGGGGGCGGATCTCTTTGATGACCGTCTTTCCGTTCGCCTCCCGGTTTACGTTGAAATGTTCTGCCTCGAGAAAATGGAGAATTCCGGATTCGATTCGGTCCAGATTCTCCTCGCTGATTCCCTCCGGCAGAATGATATCATAAACGAACCCCTTGACCAACTTCGCGAGGGAGAAATCATGCGGCGGGAGCTCCCGCATTACCGTGACCGCGACGCCGGAGGGCAGACCGGCATTGATCCGGGCCACGAGGGTTTTCAACTCCACTTGGGGATCCTGGATACGGATGTCCGCGAATTCGCCCCGGCTCTCCATGCCCACGGCCGTCGCCACGGCAAAAGAGATCCGCGGGTGGGGATGGAACCCCTGGGAATAGACGAAGAAGATCCCGCCCAGCATCATCGCCCGGCTGAGGGCTGAGGAGAGCTCCATGTGGGAGAGAAACCGCGCCGGACCCAATTTCGTGAACCGGAGGCGGAAGGCCCTTTCCGGCCCCCCGGCATCTCCCCGGCCGGCGAAAGTGGAGACGAGGGTTCCGACCGGCGCGTCCGCGGGGGCGGTCACAACCCGGATGGTCTTGTGATCGCAGACACCGCAGTCGCTGCATGATCCGGTCCGGCAGTCCGGCGTCGCTTCGCCTGCTTCGGCCTTTTCGGCCTCGGCCAGCAGAAAATCCCGGCGGACGCCGCAATCGATCCGCTCCCAGGGGAAGATCCCCGAACGGGGACGTTCCCGCAGATATGCCCCGGCATCGATTCCCGTCTGGCGGAGCGCCTCCTCCCAGAGGTCGAAACGGAAACGGTCGCTCCAGCCGTCGAAACGGCAGCCGAGGCGGAAAGCCGTCTCAATCAGATTGCCGGTCTCCTCCCCCCCGCGGGAGAAAATTCCCTCGAGGAGGCTCATCCGGGCGTCATGCCATTTGACGCTGATGTTCCGGTTCTTCAGGCGCCTCTTGAAGAACTCCTGGCGGTCGACGATCTCCCCGATTCCGATCTGGCGCTGCCACTGGAAAGGGGTGTGGGGCTTGGGAACGAAGGTCGAAAGGCTGACCGTAACCTGACCCCGGTTCTTCGCCGTCCGGAGGACCCGGCGGGCGAGCTCGGCGATCCCCTCCAGGTCCTCCTCCCGCTCGCCGGGAAGGCCGAGCATGAAGTAGAGTTTCACCGCCTTCCAGCCGGCCGCGAAGACCCGCTCCGTCGTGGCGAGGAGCTCCTTCTCCGTATTCCCCTTGTTGATCACGTCGCGGAGGCGCTGCGTTCCCGCCTCGGGGGCGAGGGTGAAGTTTGTCTTCCGGACCCGCCGGATCCCTTCGATCAACTGGGGCGTGAGGGTCTCGGCGCGGAGCGACGGGAGCGCGATGGCGATCCGCCGGGCGTAATAACGGTCCATGAGAGTCGTGAGAAGGGGCTCGATCCGGGAGTAGTCGCCGGAGCTCAGGGAGAGGAGGGATATCTCGTCGTGCCCTGTCGCCCGAAGCATTGCCTCGGCCATCTCCTCGAGGACGGCGGGCGTCCGTTCGCGGACCGGCCGCCAGACCATCCCCGCCTGGCAGAAGCGGCAACCTCGCGTGCAGCCCCTGGCGATCTCCAGGGTCACCCGGTCGTGGATTGTCTTCATCAGGGGGACGACGGGGCAGAGGGGCTGGCGCCAGGCGTCCGGATCGGTGATCGTTCGCTTTCCGATTCTTTCATTTCCGGTATGGATGGCCGGAACGTACACCCCGCGCAGCGCGGCCAGGGCCTCGAGCTGTTCCCGCCTCTTCCCGCCCCGGCGCCGGATGGTCATGACGGCGTCGGCGATCTCCGCGACCACCTCCTCCCCCTCGCCGATGACGAAGGCGTCGATGAAGGCGCTCATCGGAGCGGGGTTGAAGGCGGAAGGGCCGCCGGCGATGATCAGGGGGTGCGCCTCATCCCGCTCCTCGCGGCGGAGCGGAATCCCGCCCAGGTCGAGCATCATGAGAACGTTCGTGTAGGAGAGTTCGTACTGAAGGGAGAAGCCGACGATGTCGAAGGCGTGAAGCGGCCGCTGCGACTCCAGGGAGCAGAGGGGCAGCCGGCGGCGGCGCAGCTCCCCTTCCATGTCCGGCCAGGGGGCATAGCAGCGCTCGCAGGCGACCTCCGGCAGGCCGTTCAGGACGGCGTAGAGGATCTGGAGTCCGAGGTGGGACATCCCGACCTCATAGGTGTCGGGGAAGGCAAGGGCGAAGCGGAGGCGGCAGCTCCCAGGGTCCTTCCGGACGGCGTTGACCTCTCCCCCGGTGTAGCGACTGGGTCTTTCGACGGCGAGAAAAAGCTCGCCGGGGTTCGTTGCGGACGGATCGGTCATGTTCAATTCTCTTTCAGGAATTCCCGGTATTGGTAGGGATTTGTCTCGATTTCCATGCCCTCATTATCATCTTTACCCTGGATCTGCAATCTTGTTCCTCTATCCTGATTTTCGTTGACAGATCGCCCGGCGTCGTTTAGTGTGCGGTCGGGTGACTGCTTTCTTTTCGGACTGATGACAATGAGTCCGATGAAACAGCGGCGGAAAAGTTTCTCCGGGAGGGCGATGCATTGATCAATGGGTCGGGGCGGGGTTGAGGAATGAGGGCGGCGGCGGCAGAGATCCTTTTCCCGAAGGAGGTCATCGACCGGAGGGTCAGGGAACTCGCCGGACAGATCTCCCGGGATTACGAAGGAAGGGAACCGCTGATCGTCGGCATCCTCAACGGCGCCTTTATTTTCATGGCAGATCTGATCCGTGCGCTCGACGTCCCGTGCCGGGTCGATTTCGTCCGGCTGGCCAGCTACGGCGCAGGATCCGTCAGCTCGGGAGAGATCCGGATCGGCATGGATCTGGAGACGCCGATTGCGGGACGCGATGTCCTCATCGTGGAGGATATCGTCGATACCGGCCTCACCCTTTCCCGTCTGGTGGAGATTCTGCGGAAGCGGCAGCCGGCCTCGCTCAGGGTCTGCGCCTTTCTCGACAAGCGGGAGAGGAGACGGGTTCCCTTCACGGCGGACTATGTGGGTTTTCCCATCCCGGACCGTTTCGTGGTCGGATATGGACTCGATTATAATGAGAAATTCCGTTTTCTTCCGGATGTTCGCGTGCTTGGGACATCGTTTGAGAGGGAGGGCGTATGATTATCCAGTGTCGAAAGTGTGAAACGCGGTTCCGGTTTGACGAGAATTTAATGGAAGGGGATGGCGTCTGGGTGCGGTGCAGCCGTTGCCAGCATGTCTTTTTCCAGGAACGGACCGCCGGTGATCCCTCTGCAGCGGAACCGGAGATCCCCTCCGTAAGGATCAGTAATGCCAGACGCACCCCGGACGATCGCTTTCCGGCTGTGGTAGAAGGTCCGATACCGACCGAGGTGAAGGCGAAAATCCCTCTGCAGCCAAAGGTCGGTGCGGAACAAACACCGGCGGTTGAGTTCGAGAAGGAACCCTCGCTCGAAGGGCTGGAGGAGGATCTGGGGAAGGAACCCCTCGGTGGTACGGCCGCCGGCGTGGAAAAAGAGGAAGAAGCCGCAAATGGGGAAGAGGAGGCCACGGAGAGCGGGACGGGGCGGAAGCGATGGGGCCGGACGCTCCTGAAACTGATCGCCCTGGTGGTTTTTATGGTGATCGTTGCGGGAACGGTTTATCTCTATCTCTTCCCGGAGGTCCGGACCCAGGTGCTGGCGTGGGCGTCTCCGTGGCTGCGGGGGATGCCCGTCCTCGAAAATCTCATCGGCACGGAAATGAAAAGCGGTGGGACGGTCCTGGCTCCGGTGCGCATCAAGGACGTCCGTCAGCGTTCCGTGGCGAATCTCCTCACGGGGAACCTCCGCGTCATCGAGGGGGTTGCCGTGAACCAGGCGCCCTATCCCCTGGCGAGGATCCGGGTCCGTCTGGTCATCGCCGATGCCTATGACGTCGTTCTCGGGGAGAAGATCGTCTCCTGCGGAAATCTCCTGACGGATGCGGAGCTGGGCGCCATGGCGGAGGCCGAGATTCAGAGGGAACTTTCCATCCCCCAGGGGAGCGACGTCTCCAATGAGCGGATCGCACCGAACGGCGAGATCCCCTTCATGATCGTCTTCAGTCAGGAACAGGCCGGGGCGGTCAAGACGACGGTGATCCCGGCGGGCGCCGACCGTCTTCCCTGATGATCACCGGTGTAGACCAATTCTATAACGGCACATCCATGAAGGGAAAAACTCAATATGGATTTGACGGAGTAATCCTTCAGGACGGGGCAGCGGTTTTTCGCCCCTTTTGCATGCACGCATCCAGCAAATTCTCGATTTCCTTGAGATCCCAGCCAGTATAGACATCCTGCTTATCCAGAATGAAGGTCGGGTACCTCCGGAACCGGTGTCTCAGCGCCTTGTAAAGGCCGAGGGGCGAGTCGGCGTCGACCAGGAGAATGACAATCCGGTGACGATAAAGCTGCCTGAGTTTCTGCAGGATCTCCCGAAGCTTTTTCCATTCCTCATGAAACTGCGGCGGATACGCGTCGCTGTCTTCCTCGCGCACCGTCGGACCGAGACCGCTTTCCTGAAACAGCAGGTCGCAATGCCGGCAGTGGCCGAGCGAGGTGAAAAGGTTACTGACCACTTCAATGAAAAAGGGTTTCATAATTCTTCATTTCAGTCAAGGGTAGTAAATTATTTTACCTTCTTATTATCACCCCGGCAAGTGAATATGCAAATTAATGGTTTGTCTATCCAAAGGTGCATTTGAGAATGCTTTTCTTTGACATATCGTGATCTTTAGCGTACAAATATTTCTCATAAGCGGCAAGATTCATTTGAGAAGCATTCATGAAAGCACTTTCGATAACAGATAGAGACCGAAGCATGGCGAAGATCTGCGAAAGCTGCCCAATCTGTCGCCACGCCAGAAGAAAGCAGCAGGGGATGGCCTTCAGGTTTGTCAAAACGATTGAAAACAGTATATGTCCCTTCTGTCAGGCGTATGAGAAGGTTCATGGAAGAAAGGCCCATGAGCCAGTAAAATATTAGGATTCGGGTTGCGATGGTTTTTGTGGCATCCTTCCTGTAACAAAGCATTTGGTGATTGTAACAGAAATACATTCTTTCGATTGGAAATGAATGACGCCTGGTTCCGGGGGATACGTCTTTGGGGTATACGGCGATAGAGTGCGATATTCCGAGGATCGAAAAAAAGGGCGAGGTTGCTCCCGCTCTTTGGAACCTTCTTTACCCCAAGTTACGGTGTAATGACACCCGCGCTGTTCACGGAATAGGTGATGCTTCCTCTGGCGTGCGAAGATGTGATGGCAAGGGTGCTGCTTGCCCCCGCCGCCGCGGTGGTCACGTTGGCCGTGGGGTTAAACCCGAAAGCTGTCAGGTCGGCCGTAGAGCCGATAGCCCCTTCCGCATTGTCGTTGAAATAGGCCTGTGCCGCCGTGTAGGCATTCTTTGCATCGGCCATGGCCGAGGCATTGTAGCCACTCCGCTTGTAGGCGGTGAACTGCGGGATGGCGATCGCCGCCAGGATGCCGATGATCGCGATGACGATCATCAATTCGATCAGCGTAAAGCCTCTCTGACCTCTTTTGCTCCAAAATACCTTCATCATTTGATCTTCCTTTTCTTCGTTCTGAATTTCCCAATTCTTGAGTCGAACTTGCTTTCCCGTACGTTGAGGATAAGGAAAAGAGTCTTGTATGTCAAAGGGAATTTATCACGCAAAGTTGCCGTGTGCGGTGAGACGTTGTTGATCGTCTTCTGGTTCAATGGTGAGATGTCAGTTTCAAAAAGGTAATCGTTACCTAAAGTCCAAACTTAAAGTTGCGAATAAATAGCTGTAGACAGCGATTCCACCGATCAAGCGATCTCGAAAAGTCTGCAGATAGGATTTCTATTGATGCCTTCCTGCTATACGTAACAAAA
>PLLC01000108.1 GCA_003141195.1 Syntrophaceae bacterium | reverse complement strand
AAACAACGCGTTCCATCATTCTTCTGCCTTCCCGCTCAGGAGATCACAGGATTCATGACTGTGATGCAACGGATTCGTGAGGATTCCCTATCATGTCTCACAATCCGGGTTACGCATATATTTTCGTAAGAAACTTTTTTTATTGAGTTGAGTAGACCGGCTTCTCCCGATATACAGGTTGACATTTGTTTTCTCCGTTTGCCGCCTTGTACCCCAGCAATGCCACACTATTTCAACCTTTCATCCATTGGTCCTATCATCTCGCAAAACCAGATTTTCATTTCCAGTAACCATATCATAATTATCGAAAAAATAGCTCCTATTGATAACAGATTAAAATCCTGAATTTCCATCGAGGTTGACGGTTTATTGATAACAGGGAAAAAGACATTTTAGACAAGTACGCTTAAACCGGATGAACCCATTTTATTTGAGGCAATTCGGTGGCCGGTATTTTATTGACATAGGAACCCGTTCTGCTTATGCTTCCCCCACAAAAAAATAGGTTACCAAATATGCCATGGCCGACGCCAATTAGAAGTGGAGCGTGAGTGGGGTGAGGCAATCCGGATGAAAAATGTTTTTCGCATCCATCGCAGGCTTGAACCCGGACAATACCATCTGGCGGAAGTTTTTGCGGATATTCGCACCTATGGCATTCTGCCAGCCATCTTTGCCGACGCGGAAGAAATCGATGGGGTCATGGCGCACACCAAGGTGTTTGTGGTGGACCGTCCCCATGAGATGTTCGTAGATAACGACGACGCTTCCATCACCATTGGCCTGACGCACCTGCGTCGCGCCTCGGATGAGTTCCTGTATCTGGACATCATTCACGAGCTGTGCCATGTCAAACAACACCTGCAGGGGCGTAATCTTTACGATCGAAGTAAAGCTTACGTGGATCGAGAGACCGAAATCGAGGCCTACCAGGTAACCGTACAGGAGGCCCGTCGAATCGGTTTGAACGATGACGCCATCTCCAGTTATCTCCGCGTGTCGTGGATCACGCCTGAAGAGCACAAACGGCTGGCCCGCAGACTGGATGTGACCGAAAGCATTCCAGAAGGTGATTTACAACCCGTAAAATGACTGCCGTATTCTGTTCCTCAGACAAAAGCCGGGAACAGAAAAGATAACCGTTTGTAATAATTAATGGTTATCATTTCACCTGTTGAGTCTCTCGTTGAATTCATCCAGGGTGAAACGGTATTCCTGGGTGCCGTAGCACTCGACGGCAAAGGAGGCGCATACGCTTCCCATTCGGGCGCATTGCTCCATATCCTTGCCCCGGATCAGACCGCTGATCAGGCCTCCCCGATAAGAATCGCCTGCGCCTGTCGGGTCCTCAACCTTCCGGGCCTGGATGGGGGAAATGCCGATTTCACGATCCAGCGTGGAAACCTGTGAACCCAACGCTCCTCGGGTGGTGATGATCGTCCCGGCCAGCCCCAACAAGGCTTCCTTCTTCAATCCCGTCTTGCTTATGATCAGATTCAGCTCGTAATCATTGACGATCAGGATCCGGCACCCCTCTATGACATGGACCAGATCTTCTGCATCCCACAGGGGCAAGGATTGTCCGGGATCAAAGATATAATCGATCCCTCTCCCTTTGCAGGCGCGCGGGTAATTCACCATGTCTTTAAAATTGCCGGGAGCGACGACAACCATGGTTTCTTGGGGATGAAGTTTGTCGAAGTCCAAGGCGGATGAATATTTCATGGCCCCGGGGTTGAATCCGGTGATCTGGTTGTCGGCCAGATCGGTGGTGATATAGGCGCCAGCCGTGAATTCGTCATCGATGATTTTGATGTTTTCCGTAGAGATCCCGTTTTTTGTGAGCCATGCGAAGTACCTTTGATAATCATGGCCGATCGTGGCGGAGATGACGGGTTTTTCACCCAACAGGGTGAGCGCATAGGCAATATTGCCTGCGGTGCCGCCATATTTTTCCTTCATGCCGTTTACCTGGAAACAGACGTTCAAAGCATGAATTTTATCCGGCAGGATGTGATCCGAGAAGTATCCCGGGAAATCCATGATTCGGTCATAGGCCAGTGATCCGGAAACGATGATGTTCATGCTTGAAAACCTTTCAAATCCGTTGTTGAAATAATCCCCGTTCAGACCGTGGATATATAGGTAATATCGGAATGGGTGTCAATTATATTTTGCCTCCGGAAGATGTCGCGGATCTCCGGCGGCGGCGATCGGTAAGTTGTAACCCCTCGATCTCAATAAAACACGGCTTGACATGCATATCCGTATTGATGCTATAAATGTACAGTTGGAATCGGCACGGAAAGGTATCCGTTGAAATGGAGGAAGGTATGAGCATGGTTGCCGCCGCACAGAGCATGCACCGGATCAAGGAACCGAAAAATCTCTCCGGGAGGATCGTCTGGCTCAGGGATTACTACTTCACGGGGGCAAGACGTGCGTGGAACAACGAGTTTACCTCCTGGACCACGGGAACTTCCTGGGATATCCAGTTTGACGAGATGACCTTCTACATTGTGCCCGAGACCTATCCCTTCCTCCAGACCTTCCGGTCCTCCATGCAGCAGACGGCAAGGGAGGTTACGCTCCATCCCGATTTCTGGGCATGGAGCCTCCCCGAGCGCAAGGCATGGTTCGTCAAAGAGGTCATGGTGAACCACGTTCCACAGGAGATCCTCCCCGGCGATCTCATTGCCGGCGGGCGTTTCAACATCCAGACCTCCAAGTGCTGGACCAAGAAGGAGGCAGAGGATCGCGACCGGCTCATCTACGGCAAGAAAGGGGCCAGAGCCCGGATGAAGTGGTTCCACGACCACGGTTACGGCAACGCGGGGGCCACAAGCGGCCACCTGATCCCCGGTTATGAGAGGGCGCTCCGGATCGGCTGGAGGGGAATCCGGGAAGAGATTGCCGGCCACTACGACATTCTCGGCAGCGGGGATCAGGCGGGCCCCAGGGGCGCACAGCTCAGGGCGATGATGGTCGCTGCCGCCATGCCCGGTGAGCTTGCGGGCAAGTATGCCGCCCACTGTGAAATGCTCGCATCCGTGGAGAAGGACCCCGTCCGCGGGGACGAGCTCCGGCAGATGGTCGTGAACCTGCGTCGCGTTCCCGGGGAGCCGGTGCAGACCTTCTGGGAGGCCGTGCAGGCGCTCTGGCTCACCCACATGCTGGTCATGAGCGATGAGAACTACCCCGGTCCGGGCGTTTCTTTCGGCCGGATCGACCAGTACCTCTATCCCTACTGGCAGCATTCCCTCGCACACGGCATGGAGAGGGAGTTCGGCAAGGAGATCCTGAAATGCCTCTGGATCCACGCCAACACCGCTTACGATGCCATGATCCGCATCGGCAAAAACGGTATCACGGCAGGCTACGGCCAGCTCATTACGCTCTCCGGCAGGGGAGAGGGCGGCAGGGACATGACCAACGACCTGACTTACGCGATCCTGGAGGTCATTGACGAGATGTCGCCCATCCTCGAGCCCAAGCCCAATGTCAGACTGCATCGGAACAGCCCTGACGAGCTGCTCGACCGGGTTGTGGAGATGATTTCTACCAGCCAGGGCGCCCCCTTTCTGCTCAATTTCGACGAGCGGTCCATGGCCGGTATGATGCAGGAGGCGACCAAGGCGCACGTCGAGCGCCTGATCCATGAAGGCAATGTCCACGAATATGCGCCCGTGGGCTGCCTGGAGAACACCATGGTGGGAAACGACCGGTCCGGAACCGTGGACAACAATCTCAACCTGCTCAAGGCGGTGGAGCTGGCGCTCAACAACGGCAGAGATCTGAACGAATTCGTGGACCCGATCACGCTCAAGCGCGAGAAGATCCGGCAGGACGGACCGGCCACCGGGGATGCGACGGAATATCATGCGTGGGATGACTTCTGGAAAGCCTATGCCGTACAGACCCGGGATATCATCAGGCGCTGTGCAGCACTCTACGAGGAATCCGAATCCATCCGCGCCCGATTCTGCCCCACGCCGTACCTGTCGTGCCTTGTCAAGGGCTGTGCGGCCAAGGGGCTTGACATCACCCAGGGCGGGGCGGAGCTAAATTTCACGACGCTCGAAGCGGTAACCTTCGCTACCACCGTCGATTCCTTGCTTGCGATCAAGTACCTGGTCTTCGACAGGCGGGAATGCACCCTAAGCGACCTTCTGACGGCGCTGAAGGCAAACTGGCAGGGGTTTGAGGTCCTTCAGGCAAAGGTCCGATTCAAGGCCCCGAAATACGGCCGGGACGACGACGAGGCCGATGAAATGGCCGGGAAGGTGATGGATCTCTGGTGCGACGAGACCTGGAAATATCGAACCATTTCCACAAACCGCCGGTTCAGACCAGGGATGCTCAGTTGGAACTACTGGGTGGGCGACGGGTTTATTCTGCCCGCGAGTCCGGACGGGAGACCCAAGGGGAGGTTCCTCTCCAACGCCATCTGTCCCAGCAACGGCGCGGACATCAACGGCCCGACGGCAAACGCCAACTCCGTGGGCAAGGTTATGGGGGGCAAGGCCGGCGACGGCAAAGGCGACTTCGAGGGGTACTGCAACTGCCTGCCGAACGGCGCAAGCCACACCATCACGATCAATCCCTCGCTGCTGAGAGACAAGGAACACAAGGCAAAGTTCAAGGCCTTCCTCAAGGGGTATGCGGAAAACGGGGGAAGCTGCCTGCAGATCAATATGCTGGATGCGGAGATGCTGAAGGATGCCCAGAGGCGGCCTGAAGAGTACCAATCGCTGCTGGTGCGGATCACGGGCTATAATGCCTACTTCACGAGCATCGGCCGAGAGCTCCAGGATGAGGTGATCGCCAGGATCAGCCACGACTCGCTCTAACAGGATGTTGAAAAAGCTTTTTAACAGGCTGTTCAAAAATGCCCAGATACAAGGCCCCCGAAATCCTGAGCCGTGAGGCGTACTGCCTGGTACGTTGAACGGCGAAGGATGAGGGAAACGCAGCAGATGGGCGTTTTTCAACAGCCTGTTAAGGTCCGGGGAATGCGTATCAGCGAAGACATTGAGAAACGGAAGGGCACGATCCTCCGAATCCAGCGGATGTCCACGGAAGACGGCCCGGGCATCCGAAGCACGGTCTTCTTCAAGGGCTGTCCCTTGAGCTGCGTCTGGTGCCACAACCCGGAGAGCATCTCGGAGAAGCGCCAGATCCACTGGGTGAAATCGAAATGCATCGGCTGCCTTTCCTGTGTGCCGGTGTGCACGGCAGGCGCGCTCACGGCAACGGACGACGGCATCATCATCAACCGGGCCGGGTGTTCCCTTTGTGATGTCTGTTCACAGGCCTGTCCCACCACGGCGCTTGCGATCTACGGCGAAGAGCTCGGGGTCGATGACCTGGTACGCGAGCTCCTGAAGGACAGGATGTACTTCGAGAAGTCCGGCGGCGGGGTGACGCTCTCGGGCGGAGAGCCCGCCATGCAGCCGGCCTTTGCAAAGGCCCTCCTTTCCTCCCTCAAGCGCCACGGCGTCTACACCGCGCTCGACACCTGCGGCCAGTGCTCCTGGGAGACGCTGGAGGCGCTCCTTCCCCACACAGACCTCGTCCTGTACGATCTCAAGGAGGCAGATTCGGAGAAACATAGACAGTTTACCGGGACCACGAATGCACGGATTCTCGAAAACCTGAAATCCCTGGCCCGTTTCATGTGGGAGTGCGGCCTGCCGCGGAAACTCTGGATACGCACCCCCCTCATCCCGGACTGCACCGCGACCGCCGGGAACCTGAAGCGGATCGGGGAGTTCATCCGGGAACATCTGGGGTCCCTGACGGGAAGGTGGGAGCTCTGCACCTTCAACAACCTGTGCATCGACAAGTACGACGGCCTGGGCATCGACTGGGGATTCCGGAACTGTTCCCTTATGTCGGAAGCAGAGGCGAACAGCCTCGCCGCCGCGGCCGCCGGCTCGGGGGTGGATCCCGGCATCATTCATATCAGCGGACCCATGAGCAGAGAAGTCCGCAGTGAGGCTTGAAGGGCAAACGTCATCCGGGGCGCGGTCTTTTCCGGAGTCATAACGGGGACAGGGGTTGAAAAATGAATGTATATAGCCGATTCACCGAAGAGGACATGAAGCAGTTCGAACCCGAGGCAAAGGTGGGGCTGATCGCCACGGTAAACCCGGAAGGACTGCCCCACATCACCCTGATCACCGCGCTGCAGGCAAAGACACCCACCCGGCTGATCTGGGGCCAATTTTCGGAGGGGAAGAGCAAGGAGCACGTAAAAAGCAATCCCAGGACAGGGTTCCTGATCATGACCCTTGACAGGCGCCTCTGGCGCGGAAAGGCCGTCTGGACCCATGAACTGCGGAATGGCGAAGACTTCGAGATGTTCAACAACAAGCCCATGTTCCGCTATAATGCCTACTTCGGCATCCACACGGTCCACTACCTGGATCTCGCGGAGACCTTCGGCGGGGAAAGGCTTCCCCTCGCCAGGATCGCCATCGCCGCACTGCTCACCCGGGCTGCGAAATCCGCCGCCCGGAACAGCGGGAAAGACCGGATCCTGAAACCCTGGGCCCAAGCCCTGTTCACAAGACTCGACACGCTGAAGTTTCTCTGCTATATCGGCGATGACTCCTTTCCCGCGATCATACCGATCATCCAGTGTCAGGCCTCGGACAGCCGGCGGTTTGTCTTCTCCCCGCTGGCCTTCAGGCCGGAGCTGAAGAACCTGAAGCGGGGAATGCCGCTTGCGGTGTTCGGTCTGACCATGGCCATGGAAGATGTACTGGTCCGGGGAACATTCACGGGATTCAGGCGCTACCGGGGGATCACCCTCGGGTGCGTGGACATCGACTGGGTGTACAATTCCATGCCTCCCAAGCCCGGCCAGATCTATCCGGAGGAGGAGATCAGACCGGTGGTGAACTTCTGACAGGCGTTATTTTAAGGTCAGATGAATTTTTTGACGGGAAGGGAGGAGACCCTTTTCGTATGTCTGACGGTCGGCGGCAAAGGGTGTATGGCGGCCACGGCCGGCATTTTGCCGGAGATCATGGTGGGGATTTACAATGCCTCGAATGAATTTAATAACTATTCACAATGGGAGTGCTGCGATGAAGAAACCCTATAAAGTTGTGGTCACCGACTATGAATATCCGGATTTGGATCAGGAGCGGAAGGTTTTCGATGCTATCGGCGTCGAGTTTGTTGCCGGGCAGTGCAAGGATGAAGACGCCGTAATTGCCCTGGCCAGGGACGCCGATGCACTGCTGAACCAGTATGCGAAACTGACGCCGAAAGTCATCGAGGCTCTGGAAAACTGCAAGATTATTATCCGTTATGGAATCGGTGTGGACACCATCAACGTTCCCGCGGCAACAAAAGCGGGCATTATGGTGTGCAACGTTCCCACCTACGGCATTCACGAGGTCTCGGATCATGTTGTGGGACTTTTTTTCAGTTCCATCAGAAAAATACCCGCCATGAGCGAGACGGTGAAGAAGGGTCGATGGGACTGGAACCTTGGACGCCCCATCTATCGCATTCAGGGGAAAACGCTGGGCCTTACCGGATTCGGCAATATTGCACGGATGGTTGCGCAAAAGCTTGCTCCGTGGAAAATCAAAATCCTTGGGTACGATCCTTTTATTTCTGAAAGTGTTTTCAAGTCCCATGGGGTCGAAAGAACATCTTTCGAACAGTTGCTCAAGGAGAGTGATTTTGTTTCGGTCCACGTACCTCATACCGCAGAGACATATCATATGTTTTCCTATGAGCGTTTCAAGCAAATGAAACGAGGAGCCATTTTTATCAACACCGCGCGCGGCCCGCTTGTGGATGAGGACGGGCTTTATCGGGCGCTTCAAGAAGGGTGGCTGGCCGGGGCAGCGCTGGATGTCATGGAAAAGGAACCTCCGGACCCCGATCATCCTCTTTTAAGCCTTCCGAACGTCATCATAACACCCCATATGGCGTGGTATTCTGCAGAATCGGCGGTGGATCTGCAGCGGATGGCCGCGGAAGAAGTGGCAAGAGTCCTCAAAGGAGAGGAACCTTTGTGGTGTTTAAATCGTGAAGTGAGAAATCGGAAGCAATAAATCCCGAACCCGCGGCCTGGTCGGCGAAGTCTTGCTTAGCAAAATGAAGCCCGGGTCCTATATGGTCAATACGGCGTGCGGTGCGGTGATCGATGTGAATGCGCTGGTGAGCGCACTGGGACAGCACAAACTGGCCGCCGTCGGCCTGGATGTATTGCCGATAGAGCCTATTGATGCAGCATCGCCCCTGCTGAATGACCAGCGCGTTATCCTGAGTCCCCATGCGGCTTTTTATTCGATGGAGGCCGAAATCGAACTGCGCCGCAAAGCCGCCATGAACATCGTCAACTGGATGAAAACCGGGCGGCCCGGCTATCCGGTGGTGCAGGGCACCCGTAAACCGTAGGACCGAATCGATCCGGGTACGGACCTGATTCCAATTGGGACCTTGAACTTCATTACCTTTTGGCGCTGCTCACCCGCGCCGGCAATGCCCGGCGTCATCACATCTCCGGACTTTGAATCTCTTCGGGTCCATTCCCCGAGGCTTGCCTCGCTAACGTCATTCCCGCGAAAGCGGGAATCCAGGAAAGGAAACTGGATTCCGTGTCAAGCACGGAATGACATCCAATACCCCGCTGCTTGCGGCGGGGTAGTTTATTAACATTTGCCGCTTTACGTCGAGCAAGTTTGCCTTGATAAAATAGGGCGGCCGTTGTAGAAAAAGATCATCCAATAAACAGCGGAGGCGCGGCATGTACTGGGAAAAAGAGATCGAGACGATGGACCGGGAACAACTGGAGCGATTGCAGGCGGTGCGGCTCCGGGAAACCCTGGAGCGGGCGAAGAAATCCGTCCATTACGGGAAGCGTTTCGCGGAGATGGGCCTGGATATCGGCGGGATCCGGACGGATGCCGATGTTGAAAAACTGCCGCTGACCACGAAAGACGATCTCCGCGAGAACTGGCCCTACGGTTTTCTCGCCTGCTCCCGCGACGAACTGATCCGGATGCACTCCTCATCGGGGACGACCGGCCGAGCCACGGTAATCTTTCATACGACCCGTGACATCGGGGCCTGGACGAATCTCCTCGCCCGCTGCATGTACATGGCCGGCATGAGACGCTCCGATGTCTTCCAGAACATGATGACCTACGGCCTCTTCACCGGCGGGCTCGGCTTTCACTATGGCGCGGAGAAGATCGGGGCGCTCGTGATCCCCGCCGGGGCGGGGAACAGCAAGCGTCAGATCCAGCTCATGCGGGACTTCGAGACCACGGCCATCCACATCATTCCCAGCTACGCCCTCCACCTCTCGACGGTCTTCACGGAGGTCGGCGTCGATCCCCGGCGGGATACGAAGCTTCGGCTTGCCTTCCTCGGCGCCGAACCCCACTCGGAGAAGATGCGCCGGAAGATCGAGGATCTCTACGGCTTCAGGGCCTTCAACTCCTACGGCCTCTCCGAGATGAACGGCCCCGGCATGGCTTTCGAGTGCCCGGAGCAGGACGGGATGCACATCTGGGAGGACAACTACATCGTGGAGATCATCGATCCCATGACGCTGAAGCCCGTTCCCGACGGGGAGGAGGGGGAACTGGTCACAACGACGCTTCTCCGGGAGGGGATGCCGATCCTCCGCTACCGGACGATGGACCTCACCCGGATCATCCCCGGCCCCTGTCCCTGCGGACGGACCCACCGGCGGATCGAGCGGATCAAGGGGCGGACCGACGACATGATGATCCTGAAGGGGGTGAACATCTTCCCGATTCAGATTGAGAAGAAGCTCATGGAGATCCCCGGCGTCGGGACCAACTTCGTCATCATCCTCGACCGGGCGGACTACAACGATTCGATGACCGTCAAGGTGGAGGTTCAGAAGGAGTTCTTCGGCGGCGATCTACGGCAGTTGGAGGCCCTGCGGCGGCGGATCGTGGAGGAACTCAAAAGCGACATCCTGATCACGCCGAGGGTCGATCTGGTGGAACCTGACAGCCTCCCGCAGAGCGAGGGGAAGGCGAAGAGGGTCATCGACAACCGGAAGGATTAGGGACGAAGCGGGCGGATCACGATTTCCAGGACTTTATCGGAGAGACAGGGGGTTTAAGATGATTTCCTATCAACTTTCGATTTTTGCGGAAAACAAACCGGGGCGGCTGGCGGCCGTGACGCGGGTGCTGGCAAAGGAGAAGATCAATATCCGGGCGACAACGATATCCACGTCCGACACCTTCGGCGTAATCCACCTGATCGTCGATGACCCTGCGCGCGCCGAGGATGCCCTGACGAAGGCCGGCATGACCGTTTCGCTGAGCCGGGTCCTGGCCGTCGTCATTCCCGACCAGCCGGGTGGTCTGGACCGGCTCACCCAGCTTCTTCTAACGGAGAATGTCAACATCAACAATGCCTACGGTTTTGTCCTGGAAGGCCACAGGAAGGCGGTTTTTGTAGTCAGCGTGGACCAGATTGAGAAGGCCGAGGCTCTTCTCGAGAAGAACGGGTTTCAGACCCTGGATGCCGAGGCGCTTTCGGCGATAGAGCCTTTTCACTATATGAAATATTGAGGATGAGACCATGACACACAAGGATGCGGGGCGCTATGCCACCAAGCATGCGCCGGGCGGGAGTCCGGATGAGAGAATTGCCGGGGCGGTCCGGGAAAAGGCTGCGGAAGGTGAACTCGCCTGCGCCGAGGCCGAGCGGATCGGTGCAGCGCTTGGCGTTCCGCTTGCGGAAATCGGCCGGACGCTGGATCTATTGGAGCTGCGCATCGGCCGCTGCCAGCTCGGCCTCTTCGGCTATCCCGAAGGAAAGGCCGTCCATCCGGCGGCGGCGGTCGCCCCGGATCTTGAAGCGGCCATCCGCGGGCGTCTCGCCGATGGAAGACTCCCCTGCAAGGCCGCCTGGGAGATCGCCGCGGAGCGCAAGGTCGCGAGAATGGAAGTCTCCTCCGCCTGCGAGACGCTCATGATCCGAATCAAACCCTGCCAGCTCGGGGCCTTCTAATTCAGGCCCGTTCAGCTGCCCGGGCGTCCCGCTCGATATACCGCGTCAGGATCCGGAGGATCGCCTCGGCGTTATGCCGGGCGTGCCAGAGGACCTTCTCCATCGTCAGCGCCTTCTCCTCCAGGCCGTGGGCGAAATTGTCCACCGAGCAGAGAGAGGCGTAGGGAATCTCCAACTCCTGGGCGATGACCGCCTCGCTCGCCATCGTCATCCCGACGAGGTCGGCGAACCGGGAGATCATTGCAATCTCCGCCCGCGTTTCGAGGCGGGGGCCGGCGGTCTGCCAGTAGATCCCGCCGTCAATGCAATCGAGGGCGCAGTCGCGGGCCGCCTCCAACCATTTCCGCCGGACCTCCGCGCTCAGAACCGGTACGATATGCGTCGCCTTTTCCCGGACGACCGTCGGTCCCGCCCCGAGCAGGACGTAATCTTCCGGGACGACGAGAAGCCCCGGCTTCAGACGGCGTTTCAGGGCGCCGGTCGAATGGATGCCGAGGATTTCCCGCACCCCCAGTTTCTTCAGCGCCGTCAGGTTTGCCCGGTGGTTGATGAGGTGCGGCAGGATGTGGCGGCGGGGGTCCGTCCCGTGACGGGCGATGAAAACGATGTCGGCAGTGCAGAAGACCATCGCCCGGCCGAAATCCGTTTCGACCGTTTCTTCACGCAGATCCGCAAAAATTCCTTTTCCCTGCAACAGGAGTGTTCCCGAGATGATTCCCAGCGGTTTCATGCGCTCTCCTTTTCAAGGGGTAAAATGGGTGATGGCGGGCTTATAGCAGATCGTCCGGCGTCTGTCAAAACCGGCCCCATCTTCCGGAACGAACGGGAACTGCCGTTTTGAATTGACATCGTTTGTCCGTCTGTGCGATAGTATCATCCGAAATTCGCAGAAAGGAGGCCATCGTATGGGAGAAGAAACGCTGGTGCACGTCGGTGACGACAATTTTGCAGAAGAGGTCCTCCAGGCGGACAGGCCCGCCCTGGTCGATTTCTGGGCGCCCTGGTGCGGTCCCTGCAAGGCCATCGGTCCCACAGTAGAGGCGCTGGCCGTCCAGTACCGCGATCAGCTCAAGGTAGCGAAGGTCAACATCGACGACCATCCGAAAACGGCCGAGACCTATGGTGTGATGAGCATCCCGACCCTGATTCTCTTCAAGGAGGGGAAGGTCCTCGACACCCTGATCGGCCTGGTCCCGAAGGAACGCCTGGAGACGTTCATCCGCAAGGCCCTGTAAGGCAATGGAAGGTGATCATGGTGCGCAATAATAGAGTATTTCTGGTGCTCCTAACGGTCGTTTTTCTGCTCTCGGGCTGCAAGATGTGGCTGCCTTGGGCGAAGAAGGTGGAAATGGCCCGTACGACCCCGGAGGGTCTCTACCAGCAAGGTCTGGAGGAGTATCAGAAAGGGGGTTACAAGAGGTCCGTAGAACTTTTCCAGCGGGTCAAGGAGGAGTATCCCCTGAGTTCGCTCGCCATCATGGCGGAGGTGGGAATCGCCGACGCCTTTTTCAGCGGAAAGCAGTATCCCGAAGCCGAGCTGGCCTACAGCGAATTTCTGAATCTCCATCCGACGAACGAGAACCTTCCCTACGTGATGTATCAGATCGGGATGTGCCACTTCAACGAGATCACAACGATCGACCGCGATCAGTCGGAGACCTTCAAGGCGGTCAAAGAATTCGAGCGGCTCATGGTCCGCTTTCCCGGCAGCAAATTCTCCTTCATGGCCGAGAAGATGATCCGGGATTGCAGGAAGACCATGGGCGAGCAGGAGTTCTCCGTGGGAGAATTCTACTTCAACATCAAGAAGTACCAGGCGGCGCTGCACCGGTTTGAAAAGATCGCGCGGGACTATGCAAATGTCGGCCTCGATTACAAGGTAAATTACTTCATCGTTGAAACGAAGAGACGCATAGCCGAGGCGGATGCGAAAAAGAAGCCCGTGGAGAAGAAGTAGGCCGCCCATACCGGTCGTTCCCCTTATCCTCCGGCCGGAGTTGAATCACCGGAGGCGGCCTGACCGCTTAACTGGCCGCAGGCGGCGAGGATGTCCCGGCCGTGACTCGCGCGGAGGATGGCCGTGTAATGATGGTCGAGCAGGATCTGCTGAAAGGCCGAGACCTGCTCTGGGGTCGGCATCCGGTAGTCAGAGCCCGGAAACTCGTTGAAGACGATGAGGTTCAATTTGCAGTGGAGGCCCCGGAGCAGCCGGGCCAGCTTCTCCGCATCGGTTGGGGAATCGTTGACGCCCGCCATGAGGATGTACTCGAAGGTCAGCATCCTCCGCCCCGGCATGGGGTAGTTGCTGCAGGCCCTGAGCAGCTCCGCCAGCGGGTATTTCCGGTTCACCGGCATCAGCTCGTCCCGCCGCCGGTCGTCGGGGGCGTTGAGCGAGATGGCGAGGTTGACGCAGACGTCTTTTCCCAGTTGTACGATCCGCGGGGCAATGCCACAGGTGGAGACGGTGACCTTCCGGCTGGAGAAGCCCAGGCCGTGATCGGAGGTGAGGATCCGGATCGCCTTCAGGGTATGGTCGTAGTTCGCGAGCGGCTCCCCCATCCCCATCAGGACAATGTTCTTGATCTCCGGCCCCTCGGGCGTATGGCGCCGGAGCATCGTCATCTGACCGGTGATCTCGGAGGGGAAGAGGTTCCGCCTGAGCCCCTGCCTTCCGGTCAGGCAGAATCGGCAGCCCATCGCGCAGCCCGCCTGGGTTGAGATGCAGGCGGTCCAGTGGTTCCTGCCGGGGATGAGGACACTCTCGATGAAGAGATCGTCCTCGAGGCGGAAGAGGACCTTCTTCGTCCCGTCCTGTGAAGTCTGGATCCGGTCGATTGCGGGTTCGAAGATGCGGGTGAGCCCCTCCACCCGGGTGCGAAACTCCCGCGCAAGGGTCGTCATCTCCGCGAAAGAGGTCGCCCCGCCCGTGTAGAGCCATTTCATGATCTGCCGGGCTCGGTATTTGTCCTTGCCGAGGCTGGCGATCAGGGCCTCGATCTCTTCCAGGGACATGTCCCGGATGTTGGGTTTTGCCGTCATGCGTCCACTCTCTGATTCCGTTTTGTTCCAGACATACAGCGAAATTTTGCCATACGCCGGATGGATATCATGATAACCTGCCTCAGGTCCTCACATCCGCCGGTGTGATCGGGAATGTTGGGAATGGATTATTTCATCGGCAGAAGGATGATCGCGATCCGCCGGTTCTTCGCCCGCCCCTCGGGGGTGTCATTTTCGGCGACCGGCTGGTATTCCCCGAAGGCCGCCGCCGTCAGGATGGTGGGATCGATCCCCTCCTTTTCCAGATAGCGGGTGACATTGATCGCCCGCGCCGCGGAGAGCTCCCAGTTCGTAGGATACCTCTTTGCGAGAGCCCCCGCGATGGGAATGTTGTCCGTGTGTCCTTCGATGCGGATCACCTTGTCCATCACGGTCATCAGGATCTCGACGACCCGCTTCAGGACGGCCAACCCATCCGGTTTGACCTCCGCCTGGCCGGAGTCGAAGAGGATCTTGTCCAAGACATCCACCGTCAGCTTGCCTTGGAGCTCGGTGATGGCGATCTGTCCCTGTTCGATCTCGCCCTTCATCTCGGTGAGGAGCTCTTCGTAGGTCTTGCTCACCGTCTTTACTTCCGCCTCTTTCGACTTCTTCAGCAGGGCAATGCTTTCCCCGAGCATCTGCTTGTCGCCTTCCAGTTCGGTATTCCGGTTCCGCTGCTCCTCGATGGTCCGGCTTGTCTCCTCCCTGAGTGTGTCCAGGCGGGTGTTGAGACCGTTCCGCTCGGCGGTGAGATTCTCATTTGCGGCATGAAGACCGCTGATTTCCTCCTGAAGCCCTCTGATGTTTTCCTGGAGACTGCTGATTCTCTGCTGGAGACCCTGGTTCTCCATGGTCAGCGTCGCCACATCCCGGCTCAGGGCATCGGCCTCGGCCTGTTTTCGGAGATAGTCGCTCTTGGCGACGCAGCCGCCGAGGACGAGAAATGCGGCAGTTACGGCCAAAAGGCCAAGAGATCTCTGAAACATAATGTCCTCCTTTTTTGTTTATAGGGGGACATGATGCCGCATCGTGTCCCCCTTTTCCCTGCCGCCCCGTTTTCGATCGTACGGTTTCCGCCCGGGGATGGATGGCGTTGAGAGAATCCATAGGTTTCCTGATGTGTGCTGAACGGTGATGCTTGAGGATGATCCCCCACGGATTTCCCTTCGGTCTCTATTTCAGCATGTTTAGAACAGCCCGGCGGCGAGAGCCGTCCCGATCACGCCCGCCACATTGGGACCCATGGCATGCATCAGGATGAAATTGTGCTTGTTCCCCGCGCAGGCCACGACCTGGGAGACCCGGGCGGCCATGGGCACCGCCGAGACGCCAGCCGATCCGATCAGCGGATTGATCTTCTCCTTCAGGAAGAGGTTCATGACTTTGGCGAGCAGAAGGCCGCCGACCGTGCTGAAGGAAAAGGCGACCAGACCGAGTACGAAGATGAACAGGGAGGTTGGCGGCGGTCGCCAGCAACTGGAGAATCGCGAAAAAAATCCACAAAGCCTTCGCGATCCATAGGGGGTTCTTCCCGTGAATCGACCGGAAGATTTCCGCCGGAGATCTACAGGCCGCCATTGTTTCCCTTGAGGCGGACGGCCCGGATGAAACGCCGGTCGTAATAGGGCGTATTGAGGTTGTCCACACGGACCCCCTTTTTTCGCGAGGATGCGTGGACGAATTCATTGTTGCCGATGTAGATCCCGACGTGACCGACGGTCTTTCTCGTATTGAAAAAGAGGAGATCCCCCTCGGCCAGTTCGTGCCTTGCAACACGCATTCCAACATGGGACTGCTCGAGGGCCGTCCGGGGGAGGTCAATGTTGAAGAACTGATAGATCTTCTTCACGAATCCAGAACAGTCGACTCCCGTGACTGAGGAGCCTCCCATGCGGTAGGGGGCGCCGAGGAAACCCATCGCCACCTTGACGAGCAGCTTCGGTTCGTCGGGACTGCTCCACTTGCCGAGGAGCGCAGCATTGTCCTCCTTTTGTCTCTCGATCTCCGCCCACGCCTCTTCCTGGGTGAGGACGTTGTCGTCCGCCTCTTCTTCCTCCCCCACCTCCGGTTTGATTTCTTTCTTCGTGTATTCCGAAGGCGACGCGGCGGCCTCGTCCTCGCGATCTGTTTTTTTCTTCAGGGCGAGCCGTTGCCCAACCTTCAGGGTGTTCCCGCGGATCGGGTTGAGTTCCCGAAGCTCGGCGACGGAAATCCCTGTCTTCCGGGCGATGCCAACGAGCGTGTCCCCTTTCTTCACCGTGTAGACCTCTACCCGGGGAACGGAGAACGGCTTTAATTTTACGGTGTTATTAACTTTTTTGAGGGGGATGATGAGGATCTGATGCGCCTGGAGGCCGCTGCCTTTCAGGTGGTTGGCCGCCTTCAACGCGTTGGGGGTAACGCCGTTCTTCGCGGCGATCCCAAAGAGGGTGTCGCCGGGCTGAACCGAATACGTCTCCTTTGCCAGGGCATTCCCGCAAAGGAGTAAGGTCGTGAACAGGACGCCGAGTCCCATCCATAGGAAAATCCGCCGTCTCATCATGAAGTGCCTCCTAATGGGTATTCGGGAGCTCTCTCACTGCTGGAACGGTGCACAGATTAGGCCAATGGATGACAAGCTGTACACGGGAACTGTAGTGCCCTTTATCGGAATTGATACCGGAAGTCAACCCCAATTTTATAGGGAAGCCTGTTTTACATGCATTTTCACGGATGGTTGTCCGTCTTCCGCTTTCCAAGGCGTGAAAAATGGGGTATGTTCCCGGGCATCCGGCGGCATGGACAAGGCCGGTTTAAGGATTGTGGAATATGTGGAAAAAGTGGACCCGGCGCGCCGCAATTGTACTGGCGGCGGCCCTCTTGTTGAATATCGCGCTTTATCTGGTCTATCCGGACGTCTCCCGGCTGAAGCGGGAACGTCCCACGAAAACCGCTTTCATGGAGTACCGGGAGCGGCAGTGGGAGAAGGCCGGTCTCCACAGACGTATCCGGCAGGTGTGGATGCCGCTCTCAGGGATCTCCCCTTATGCCGTCAAGGCGGTTATTATTGCCGAAGACGACAAGTTCTGGTCTCATGAGGGATTCGATTTCGAGGCGATCCAGAAGGCGATCGAGAAGGACCTCCAGAAAAGGCGCTTCAGGGCGGGGGGGAGCACAATCAGCCAGCAGCTTGCGAAGAACCTCTATCTCACTTCGGCGAAGAACCCCGTCCGGAAACTGAAGGAGGCGATTCTGACCTGGCGCCTGGAGCGGAACCTCTCCAAGAGGCGGATCATCGAGCTCTACCTGAATGTTGCGGAGTGGGGGGACGGGATCTTCGGCATTGAGGCGGCCGCCCGCCATTACTTCGGGAAGGGGGCAGGCGCCCTGACGGCGCGCGAGGCGGCGGCGCTCGCCGTGGTCCTGCCCGGCCCACTCCGCTACCACCCCGTGGGGGGAGGCCGGTATGTGGAGAGCCGGACGGAGGCGGTCTACCGGATCATGGTCCGCCGGGGGATCGTTATCCCCGAATATGAGCAGATGCTAAACGAATTGGCAGGTAACGGATCGCCGCCGCTGCCTTCAACGGGCGATGCCGCCAACCCGGATGCCGCGGATGGTTCGAGGGGCGGGGAGATGGGGACGGAAACGCCGTCGCCGACGGGTCCCGGCGCGAAAGGTGAAAAAGCGCGGCATCCCCCTGCGGACGTCATGAAATAACCGTCCGGATGAAGAGAAATCATCCGGTTGAGGCGTTTTCCGATCAGCACATCTCCAGGATGGTGGCCAGCGATACGCCGCCGCCGCCGCAGAGCGTCGCCATGCCGAGGGTCTTCCCCCGTTTCTTCATCGCATGGAGGAGGGTGACCATGATCCGGCAACCCGTGGAACCGACGGGGTGGCCGAGACCGACGCCTGAGCCGTTGACGTTGACGATCTCGCGGTTGAGGCCCAGCTCCCGCTCACAGCCCAAATACTGGGCGGCGAAGGCCTCGTTCACCTCGATCAGTTCGAAGTCGGCGAGCTTGAGACCGGACCTCTGGAGAAGGTTCCGGACGGACGGGACGGGGCTCAGCCCCATGACGGAAGGATGACAGCCGCCGCGGCCGATCGCCCTGATCCGGGCGAGGGGTTTCAGCCCCAACTCCTTCGCCTTTTCGGCGGACATGATGATTATGGCGCTCGCCCCGTCGTTCACGCCGGAGGAGTTCCCCGCCGTGACCTTGCCGGTTTTGGGAACGAATGCGGCGGGAAGGACCGCGAGGTCGGCTGCCGTCAAACCGGGGCGGAAATGTTCGTCTTTCGAAAAGATCAAGGGCGGTTTTCCTTTCCGCTGGGGGATCTCCACGGGAACAATCTCCTCCCGGAAATCCCCGTCCTGGGTGGCCCTCTCGGCGTTGTTGTGGCTACGCAGGGCGACCGCGTCGATCTCCTCCCGGCTGAGGTTGTACATCTGGGCGATAAGCTCGGCGGTGACCCCCATGATGTAAGGCTTTCCCCGGAAAAGCTCGACGACGCCGCCCTCCTTCACCGGGCCTTTCTCCAGACCGGGGAGGAGGTGCGACCCCGCATGGAGGCCGTGGACGATGTCGTCCACGAAGACCTGGTCCTGGAATCGGCAGCCCCACCGGGCCGCGGGGACGGAATAGGCGATCCCCGACATGTGCTCCATCCCGCCGGCGAGGATGATATCCGCCATGCCAGCCTGGATCATCGCCATGCCGGAGACGACGGCCTCCATCCCGGAGATGCAGACCCGGTTCACCGTGACCGCCGTGACGGTCTCCGGAATGCCCGCCATCAGGGCGGCGACCCGGGTGACGTTCAGGGCGTCCACCGGCTCCATGCAGCAGCCGAAGCGGACGTCGTCGATGAGCCCGGCGTCGATCCCGGCCCGCTTCACGGCCTCCTTCATGACGACGCTGCCGAGTGAAGCGCAGTTGAGGTCCCGGAGCGTTCCGCCGAAGGCGCCGACGGCGGTCCGGCAGGCCGATACGATTACGCAATCTTTCATGATGTTCCCTCCTGATATGGTGTGCGGTTGAAGAAACGACCATCGTCTCTTCACGAACGATTCTTGCAAACAAGTGGTTCCGGGGGTCGGGAAGGCCTTCCGGACGTTTCCCGCGTGATACGGAACCTTCTAAAAGTGAATATGAAAAGGGCTGCAAAACCGAATGGTTTGCAGCCCCGAATGTCTGGCTCCCCGAGTGCAACCCTCTTCATAACCATTCTCCATCCGGTCGTCAACCTATAAGCCTTCGATATTCAATGAGTTATCAAAGAGCGAGCAGTTCCCGATGAACCGGAAGCGGCGTCAATCTCGATTTCCCAACTACTCTACTCAATGTGGATGTCGCAAGTCGAGTCGTGAGCTTGTCGTAAGTTGTGTCGCAAGATTGTCGCAAGTTCACCCCGTCTTTTTCATCCGGTAAACGAGCTTGTTGGTCGCCCCCTCTGAAACCAACAGCCCCATATCCACCATGGCCTTCAGGTCGCGCTGCAGAGACCGGCGGTTGACCTCGGGAAAGAAATGCTCGAATTCCTGGATGGTCAGGCTGCCGTGTTCCAAGATGTGTCCGAGGGCCTTGGTCTGGCGATCCGAAAGGCCGTGTTCCTTGATGAGCACATCCCGGCGGATGGCCTGCTCCCCGCGCTCCCTGACCTCTGCAAGCTGGGTGGTCAGTCCTTCAACGAAGAACTCCAGCCAACCGGTCATGTCCATTCCGTTCTCGCGGACGCTCTGAATGGCCCGGTAGAAGGAGGGCCGGTTCCGGTCGTAGTACTCGCTGATCGTGAACAGCCGCTTGAAGTCGTATCCTGCCCGATAGAGGCACAGGGTGGAGAGTAGCCGGGACGACCGGCCGTTGCCGTCCAGGAACGGGTGGACATGCACGAACTGGAACTGGGAGATGCCGCTCACCAGCACGGGATGAACCTCCTGTTCGCGGTTGAGCCAGTCCACCAGCTCCGCCATCATGATCGGGACATCGTGCGCCGGGGGCGGCGTGTAAACCGTCTCGCCGGTGACGGAGTTCACCACGTAGTTCTGGATTTTCCGGTACTCGCCCGGAGCCGCGGACCCGCCCCGGACACCTTCCACCAGCCGTTTGTGGATTTCCCGGACCAGCCCCTCGGTGATCGGGCCACCGCCTTCGAGGTACTCGGAGACGAACTCGAACGCCTTCCTGTAGTTCAACAGCTCCCGCACGTCGTCGGGGTCGGCCTCGGGAACCGGGTTCCCCTCCAACAATCGCTCGGCCTGCTCCAGGGTCAGGCGCGATCCCTCGATGTGCGTGGTGTGATGGGCTTCCAGCATCAAAGCGCGGCGGCCCATCTCACGCACCCAGACCTCGGACAATGCCGCGGCCTCCAGGAAACGTCAAGCGAGTGACGCTGCCCGCAACGTGGTACTCAAGCAGTCCATGCTGATGCGCTTCCAGAAAAAACCGCTCCACTCCCTCATGGGGCAGGAAGAACAGCTTCCAATCAACCAGGTCAAGCAGTTTGGTTCCCGAAGGTTGGTGCTGTCTCAAGTAAAAAGCGATGTAAGCAAAAGCTTGTACGGACAAGTAGGCTGGAGCGATACGTTTGTTGACTACGCCTTGCAGGACGCCGAAATCGCGGAGGGTTGAGAGCACTCCTTGTGTGACCCGTCGTACAGTAGAATCACCCCAGGTGCCTGAAGTCTTCCCTTCCTCAACCCATTTTATCAATGCCGACTCAATTTCCAGGGCATCTATTTCCATGGCGCCCCGTGCCCAGTTTGGCGCCAGAAGCTCAATCACTACATCGTGCAAGAGCGAGTCGGCGCGCACTGCGTGGAAATAAAGAATCCGATCAAGGGTGTTACCGTTGGACTGACGTCTCACAATGGTCGCCAAAGCCCGAGCAACGGTTTCTTCAGCCAGATATCGTTGCCGGAAAATCGCAAGGATATCCTCGGCCCGCGACCGTGAGGTCTTACCTAATAGGTTCTGGCGATGCACGTGTTGGAGATTTTCACTGACGGACAATGCTGGGTCCCATGCGGACAGAAGCGCTTTTGTGTCAGGAAGAAGAGCTCCTGCCTTGATAATTTTGCTGCTGTATGGCGGTGCCGCGGTGATCGCGCTCTTCCTTCGAAGGTCGCTCTCGACCTTAGCGGCAGTTCTCTCAGACGGGTTTGTCTTGCTAATTGGCCTATTCATCAGTTTTCTTTTCCGTAGAAGATGGAGCGCTCGCCTCACTCACTCCACCAGCGCGGACCCATTCGTCGACTTCCGAAATCTTGAACCGGAAAAGCCGTCCGACACGATGGGCCGGCAAACCCATCTTCTCTATCCATCGATACACGGAGTCCTTGTTGACGCCGAGATGCTTGGCGACATCCTCGACCCCAACCCATCGTTCTTCAGCAGTCATTTCATTTTATTCCTTTTAGCCAGGTTCTCCCTGTATCGAATGTGTCATGGCAGGCAGGTCGGTCAGATGCCTACGAACACCAACGATACCGGATAGAAATATACATAAATGGCCATATTCAGTCAAGGACAAACAACAAAATAAACGACGGAATTCCGGATCTTCGGAAATCTCCTGCATGCGAGGATTCAGTTTGCCGCTGGCAAACTACCGGGTTCCTTCAGGCCAAGTTCCGCTCAGGAGGGGTCTCAAACCCCGGCCATTGGGGTCGCTAACGTATACCCATGCCCAGGAGGCCTGCCCAGAGATACTTACCGGAACCAGGACGCGGCGGTAAAGGCAGTGCCCGCTCCGAAAGGTCGCCCTCGGCCAGGGCTTGGAGCCGCCAGGCGATGCGCTTGCGCAGGACCTCCTTGTGGTAGGAGTGGGTCTCCTCGCCGAAGACATCGAGGTGCTTCTCCCGGAGTTCTCCGACGGTCATCCGGGAGAGCCCCTGGACCTCTTGATAAGTCGTTGCTTCCATCCGAAACCTCCTTGGTTCAGGGGCTTCGCTCCCGGCGGGCGGTCCGTCCGCGCCGCAGTATCGGAGGCGTTAAATCGTGAATGAATGAAGACTTCGGTGGGCCGAAGAATCAAGGCGTTTCTCCGTAAACGCCTCAGATTCTTCGACTTTCGTCACATGCACCGCCCGGCGATCCGAATCGGGGGCGAGTCGGCGGCCGTTGCGGTGGCGCATGTAGCCTCGGGCCAGGATTCGTTGCGATCTCCGATATCACCTCGTCAAGCGAGACTGGGACGTGTTCGTTGGCCTGCATCCGGTCCTCCTTTGCGGGAGGCCGCGGAGGGGGACCGCCGTGGATGCCGCCGGGGCGGGATGAACTGGCCGTCGAGAGGGGCCGTTGGAGCCCGCCCGACACCACCCGAAGGCGATGTCGTCGGCACCCACAACGGTCTCCGTTCTCACGGCCGATTCCGCTGTCTGGTAATCCGCTTTCGCCGGACGCGCCTGGTCCGGCTTCCGGCGGATACCTACCGGAGAGGAGTTCGAAACGTCGAAGCGGGTGCCCGGATGCAACCGGGCTGTTAAACAAGGCGACTCGAAAAACGGAGAACGGGAGAATTCGGAGAGGACATTTTCGGTGAGCGCGCGCAACCCCCACGGTTGCACCCGGATCCCAGGCGGAGCGCGTCGAAATGGAGAGTCACGAGGGATGTGCGGAACGCCGTAAGTGGGCGCGAATGCGGTGGAAACGACAAGACCCCGAGGGGGTCATCCCACGGGGTCTCGCGTTAAACAAGCACCGCCGAAGTTGGCGGATTGAATTTTGGCTCCCCAGCGCGGACTCGAACCACGGACCCGATGGTTAACAGCCATCTGCTCTACCGACTGAGCTACTGGGGAATATCGGTTATTGGAGGGACTTCATAATATAAGAGAAGACCTTTGTCAACATGTGTCTTGCATAAAAAATCGAAGAATCTTCATTATCTTTTTTCCGTGATTTTGGGTTGACAGAAAAACGGCAGCTCGTGTTAGAATGCAACCGATCAATCGGGAAGAAGGAGCCATATCCGGATATCGGAACGGCGGAGGTGGAGCGGCATCATGCGGGATTGGGAATCAGATCCGGCGGAGCAGGAAAGCGGCAAGGGAGGGCAGAAGGAGCTCGATGAACAGGTCCTCGGCGCCGGTCTTTGCACGGGTTGCGGCGCCTGCGTCGGCCTCTGCCCCTATCAGACCGTCTATCACGACCGGACGGTGGTCCTCCATGCCTGCGACCTTGCCCAGGGACGGTGTTATGCCGCCTGCCCGCGGACGCCTACAGACCTGGCCGCCCTGCGGAGCAGGCTCTATAATGAAACCGTTTGCACCCCCGAACTCGGGGCGGTGAAGGGATTTTTCATCACCCGGGCGACGGATGAGGGCGTCCGGCGACGGGCGCAGCACGGCGGAACCGTGACCGCGCTCATGGCGCTTGCCCTTCGGGAGGGCCTCATCGATACGGCCATCCTCGCGGGGGAAGGGGAGGGGATTCTCCCCCGCAGCATCACGGTCCGCGACCCGGAAGCGGCCGGAATGCAGGGAAGTAGCCGTTTCGTCGTTTCACCCACTGTGGCCGAATTCAACCGGGTTTGCCTGGGGAATGCGGCGAAGATCGGCGTCGTGGCCACGCCCTGCCAGGCGCTGGCCCTCGCCAAGATGCGCACACAGCCGGTGTCTGCCGCCGAAAACGGCATTGAAAAGCTCCATCTCGTCGTCGGGCTCTTCTGCGGTTGGGCTCTATCCTGGCAAAAACTTGCCGCTCTGCTGAAGAAAAAAACGGATCTCGCCCGGGTGACGGGGATGGATATCCCGCCCAGCTGTTATCATACCCTTGAGGTTTACACGACCGGAGAAACCATCCGGATCTCGCTCGACGAGGTCGACCCCTGCGTCCGGGAGTCCTGCCGCACCTGTGGAGACATGACGGCGGAATTCAGCGACCTCTCGGTGGGGTCGGCCAGGCTTCCGGAGGGCTGGGAGACGGCGCGCTCCTGGAACCAGGTGATTGTCCGGACGGAACGGGGAATGGATCTCCTGGAGCTGGCCCGCCGCCTGGGGGTTCTCGAATTCCGTGCGACACCGCCGGGGAATTTGGAGAAATTGAAGGCGGCCTCCTTGGGGAAGAAAAGGACGGCGGCGATCTGGCTTGCCGGGCGGGGCAATACCGCCGAGCGGACTGGGCAGGCGGGGTGAGACACTCGCAGGATCAGCGACGGGAGGTTTCGCCGTGCTCGAACGAGCGAAGGGAACGTGGAAATGGCGTAAGTCATCATTCCCACGCCGGAGCGTGGGAATGATAAACTGTTCAATATGACCGGATTTTCGCTTTCGCGGGAATGACAATCCGAGGTGAAAGCAGACTTTTCGAGTTCATCAACGGTAGACGGCAAACGTGGAGGAACCGGATGTCCATGGATCGCGAACAGAAGGAAGGGGCCGAAGTTTTGCTGATGGGGAACGAGTCCATCGCCCGCGGCGCCCTGGAGGCCGGGGTGCGGGTTGCCGCCGGCTATCCCGGCACCCCTTCTTCGGAGATTATCGAGACGCTCTCGCGCTTTTCGGAGGCGGGGAAGCTCTATGTGGAGTGGTCCACCAACGAGAAGGTGGCCATGGAGGTCGCTGCGGCGGCCTCCTTTGCGGGACTCCGCTCCCTCTGCGTCATGAAGCAGAACGGAGTCAACGTTGCCTCCGATTTTTTGCTCCACCTGACCGGGTCTGGAACGCGGGGCGGGATGATTCTCGTCTCCTGCGACGATCCCGGGGCCCTCTCCAGCGTCAACGAGGGGGAATCCCGCCATTTCGCGCGGCTCATGGAGATCCCGCTTCTTGAACCGGCGGACTTTTGGGAGGCGAAGGAGATGACCCGCTGGGCCTTTGACCTTTCGGAGGCGATTCGGAACGTTGTCATGGTCCGCAGCGTGACCCGGATGTCGCACGCAAGCGGAAACGTTGTCCTGGGACCCCTGCCGGCCGTGACGGCAAAGGCGCAATTCCTCTGCGACGGACCGGTTTCCGATCCCGACCGCGGACCGGTGACCAGCGCCCCGGTGATTCAGAAGCACCGTCTCCAGCAGGAAAAACTCCGGAAGGCGGCTGCGCTCTTCGAGGATAGTCCCTTCAATACCTATGAAGGACCGGAGACGCCGGAGCTCCTCATCATCACGAGCAGCGCCTGCACGCTCTACAGCCGGGAGGCCATATCGCTCCTCCGCGCGGAGGGTCGCGCGGGCATCCTCAAGCTCGGGACGACGTGGCCGCTGCCTCCGGCGCTTCTGAAAAGGCATCTGCGTAGGACCGAGAAGGTCCTGATCGTCGAGGAGGTGCTCCCGTTTCTCGAAGACCAGGTCAAGATCCTCGCCGCGGAGCAGGCGCGGGAGATCGGGATCAAGACCTTTTACGGGAAGAACGACGGAACCCTCCCGATGGTCGGGGAACTGAATCCGGACCTTGTGGCCGCCGCCGTCGGCCAGATCCTGGGGATCGACCCGCCCGCAATTCCCGCGGAATACAGAGAGAAGCTCCGGGCGCTCACGGCCGCTCTGCCAAAACGCGAGCAGACCTTCTGCCCCGGCTGTCCCCACCGCGCCTCTTTCTGGGGCATCCGCGAGGCGCTCCAGCGCGACCACCGCGGCGGATTTGTCTGCGGGGACATCGGCTGCTATGCGATGGCCTCCCTCTTCCCCGCGGCCGGTTTCCATACGGCAAAAACGCTTCACGCGATGGGGTCGGGGACAGGCATCGCCTCCGGGTTCGGCAAATTGGGGCCGTTCGGCATGGAGCAGCCGGTGCTGGCCGTCTGCGGGGATTCGACCTTCTACCACGCGGCCATCCCCGCCCTGATCAACGCCGTCCACCAGAACGCAGACATCACCTTTATCGCCCTCGACAACAGCGGAACGGCGATGACGGGATTTCAGTCCCACCCGGGACTCGATGTGAACGCCATGGGGGAGGCCTCCCCGAAGGTCGATATCGCCGCCCTCTGCGGGGCGATGGGTGTTCCGGTGACGATTGGGGACCCCTTCGATCTGATTGGAACAAGGGTGACACTGAACCGCCTGTTGGAAGAGCCGGGGGTGAAGGTCCTCATCCTGAAGCAATCCTGCGCCCTCTCCCCGGAGAAGAAAGTGAAGAAGAGGTTCCTCGTGCGGGTGGACGAGGCGCTCTGCCGGGGAGAGGCCTGCGGCTGCAACCGCCTCTGCACGCGGATCTTCAGGTGCCCGGGGCTCCTCTGGAACCGGGAGAGGAAAAAGGCCGAGATCGACGAGGTGATCTGCGCCGGTTGCGGGTTCTGCGCCGGGATCTGCCCTGCCGGGGCGATCCGGAGCGAGGAGGCGGCGAAGTAATGACCGAGCATCTGACGAAAGATCCTTACAATATCGTGATTACGGGCGTCGGGGGGCAGGGAAATGTGATGGCCTCCCGGGTGTTGTCGAATATGCTGGTTCGGAAGGGGTTCCGGGTGACGATTGGGGAGACCTTCGGAATGTCGCAGCGGGGCGGCTCGGTCATGAGCCACATCCGGGTCTCGCCGACGGCGGTCTGGAGTCCGCAGATTCCCAAAGGGATGGCCAATCTGATCGTCGCCCTCGAACCGATCGAGGCGATCCGTGTTCTTGCGGATTACGGGAACCCGTCCGTGAAAGTCCTGGTGAACCTGCGCGCGATCTACCCCGTTGGCGTGATCACCGGCGAGGATGAATATCCGTCGGAGGGGAAAATCCGGGAGACGGTCGCGGCGCTCGCGGCGGAGGCCCGTTTTCTCGCCGCGACGGAGGAGGCGATCCGTCTGGGGAATCCCATCCTGGGAAACATCGTCATGATCGGCGCCGTCTCGGGTCTGGGCGTTCTTCCTATTGACCGGGAACTTTTTGAGACGGTGATCCGGGAATGGATGCCGGCCGCGCGTGTGGAGGCCAACCTCCACGCCTTCGCGATCGGCCAGGCGGCCGTCGCCCTGAAATCCCCTCTCCCTCAGAGGGAGGTTTAGGGTGGGATTAGTCGGTAGTTCTGCCACAAAAAATTATCCCTCCCCTTTGATAGGGGAGGAACAAAATCTGCGAGAACCTAACCGGACAGGGCTGGAAAATATTAGCGAATTCTGACGAAAGGGGTGAAACGATGAAGAACACATTCAAGGCGGTTCCGGTGACGGAGGATGTCTGGTGGGTCGGCGCCATCGACTGGAATATCCGTGATTTTCACGGTTATCAGACGAGGCGGGGGAGCACCTACAACGCCTATCTGATCCTCGCGGACAAGATCACGCTGATCGATACGGTGAAGGCCCCCTTCCGGGAGGAGATGATGGCCCGCATCGCCTCCGTCGTCGATCCGGAAAAGATCAACTACATCGTCTCCAACCACTCGGAGATGGACCACTCCGGGTCCCTCCCGGAGGTGGTTGCGGCGGTGAACCCAAAGAAGGTATTCGCCTCCGCCGTGGGTGCGAAAACCCTCAAGGAGCTCTTTCCTCTCGACCGGGAGATCACGGCCGTCCAGGACGGGGAGACGCTCAGCCTCGGCAATCGCTCCCTCACGTTCCTGGAGACCCGGATGCTCCACTGGCCAGACAGTATGTTTTCCTATCTGAACGAGGAGCAACTCCTCTTTTCCCAGGATGCCTTCGGGATGCATTTAGCCTCCCTGGAGCGGTTCGCCGACGAGTGCGACCCGGCGGTACTGGCCTACGAGGCGGCGACCTACTATGCGAACATCATCCTGCCGTACTCGCCATTGGTTCTGAAGCTCATCAAAAGAGTGACCACCGCGGGCCTCTCCTTCCGGACCATCGCCCCGGACCATGGGCCGATCTGGCGGAAAGAGACCGGGGGGATCATCGGGAGCTATGCGAAATGGGCCGCCCAGAAGCCGGAGGCGAAGGCGGTCGTTGTCTATGCGACGATGTGGCACAGCACGGAAAGGATGGCCAGGGCGGTCAGCGAAGGGCTCGCGGCGGGAGGGCTGCGCGTCAAGCTCATGTCGATGGACGAGGTGCACCGGAGCGATGTCGTCTATGAACTTCTGGGCGCCGGGGCGCTCGCCGTCGGTTCGCCGACGCTCAACAACCACCTGCTCCCGAACATGGCGGACATCCTGACCTATCTCAAGGGATTGAAGCCGAGGAACCTCATCGGCGCCGCTTTCGGATCCTACGGCTGGAGCGGGGAGGCAGTGAAGGAGATCGAGGAGATCTTGGCGGATATGAAGGTCGAGATGGCGGAGGAGGGGATCCGCGTGAAGAACGTGCCGGACGCCGAGGTCCTCGCCCGCTGTTATGAACTCGGGAAAACGATGGCGGAGAAGGTCCGGAGCCGCCTGTGAAGGGACGGCAGAAGCGGAGAGAATGGGTGGTAAATGCGGGAAGATTCCCGTCAAAACGGCCAATTCATTTTAAGAGGAGGGAAGATCATGGGAAAATACGTATGCGGTATCTGTGGTTATGTCTATGACCCGGAGGTGGGCGATCCCGATGCGGGGGTCGGACAAGGTGTACCCTTTGAAAAACTTCCCGAAGATTGGATCTGCCCGATTTGCGGCGCCGCCAAGGATGAGTTCGCGCCGGAATAGACGGCGGCGCTGTCCGTCACTTTCGGATCGGGAGGGAATCGTCATGGGGGGAACGAGGGATGCGTTGCAGCAGGCCTATACGGGTGAGGCCAAGGCGGCCCTGCGCTTGAAGGTGTTCGCGGAAAAGGCGGAAGAGGAGGGGTATCCGCAGATGGCGAAGCTCTTCCGGGTGATTGCATGGTCCGAAGAGATCCACGGAGCAAGGGCGCTCCGGGTCCTGAAGGAGATCAAAACGACGGAGGAAAACCTGGCGGAAAGCTTCCAGTCGGAGCAGGGGGTGGCGGAGGTCGCGTACAACCAATTCGTCAAGGAGGCCGAGGCGGAGGGAAACCGGGCCGCGGTGCTCCATTTCAGCCAGAGCCGGGATGTCGAAGAGACGCATGCGAAACTCTACAAGGAGGCGATGAACCACCTCTTGGAGGAGAGGGAGACGACCTACCACGTCTGCCTGGTCTGCGGCTACATTGCGGACGGCGTCCTGCCGGAGACCTGCCCGGTCTGCGGCGCCGGAAAAGAGAGGTTCAAGGCCTTCGACTCTCAATCCATCATCGGAGGATCGCGATGAGGGGTGTCCTTTTGCGCTGGCTGGTGCTGACGGCGGCCGTTCTAATGGCCTCCTGGCTCCTGGACGGAATCCGCGTGAGCGGTCTTTTCCCCGCCTTTCTCGCTGCGGCGCTCCTCGGGGTCCTCAACGCGGTTTTCCGCCCCCTCCTCATCCTGCTGACGCTGCCCGTCAACATCCTGACCCTCGGGCTTTTCACCTTTGTGATCAACGCCCTGATGCTCCTGATCGTCTCCGCCGTCATTCCCGGATTCGATGTCCGGGGATTCTGGACCGCCGTTGTCGGCGCCTTGATCATCGGCGCGGCGAGCTGGCTCCTGAATCTCTTCATTGGTGGAAAGGGAAAGGTGGAACGGACGGCGTACATCGATCTGAAACAGAGGCGGGGCCGATGGGAGTGAACGACCTGAGCCCGGCCATGCGCCAGTACGTGGAAGTGAAGGAGCGCTACCCCGACTGCATCCTCTTCTTCCGGATGGGCGACTTCTATGAAATGTTCTTCGAGGATGCCGTGACCGCCTCCCGGGTCCTCGAGATCACGCTGACGTCGCGAAACAAGAACAAAGAAGATGCCATCCCCCTTTGCGGTTTTCCTTACCATGCGGCCTCCGCCTACATTGCGAAGCTCATCGAAAAAGGGTTCAAGGTGGCCGTCTGCGAGCAGATGGAGGATCCGAAACTCGCCAAGGGGGTGGTGAAGCGCGAGGTGATCCGCGTGGTCACCCCCGGCCTCGTCCTCGACACAGAGAACCTCAATGCCAAGGAGAATAACTTTCTTGCAGCCCTGGTCGTCCGGGAGAGCCGCTTCGCCCTGGCCTTTGTCGACATTTCCACGGGGGAATTCCGCGTCACTGAGACGGACGACCGCGAATTTTTCCTTGTACAGACGTCCGGACTTGCGATCCGCGAACTTCTCATTGCGGAGGACCTTTGCGACGGCGACCTGATCCGGACCTTTGCCGGGGAAGGGGAGCGCTGTCGGATCAACCGCCTCTCTCCGGACCGTTTCGATCCGGCGGCGGCAGAAGCCCTCCTGCGCGACCATTTCCCGGAGGAAAAGCTGTCGGGAATGGCCCTTGAATCCCATCCGGCGATGACGGCTGCGGCCGGCGCCGTTCTTGCCTACATGACGGAAACGCAGAAGGACCGCCTCTGCCACATCAACGAGCTGACCTGGTATGAAAGCGGCGCCCATCTGCTGTTAGACGAGGTCGCCAAACGGAACCTCGAACTCTTCGCCACGATCGCCGAGGGGAAGAAGAGCGGGTCTCTCTTTCACGTCCTCGACGAGACGGTGACCTCTCTCGGGGGGAGGAGACTCCGCTGGTGGTTGAACCACCCCCTTCGCGATCCGCTCCGGATTCGGGAGAGGCTGGCCGCCGTTTCCGAGATCCGGGAGGGTCACCTCCTACGGGAGTCGCTCCGGGGGATTCTGAAATCCGTTTACGATCTGGAGCGTCTCGGAAGCCGGATCGCCGTGGGGCTCGCCAACGGCCGGGATCTCACCGCGCTCCGGACGTCAATTCAGGCCCTGCCGGGGCTCCGCGACGCCATCGCCGGGTGCGAAGCCCCTCTCTTGCGCGCGATCCGTGACGGAATCGACGAGATGCCGGACCTCCGGGGGCTGATCGAAGGCGCGATCGTGGATGATCCGCCGCTCACGATCCGCGAGGGGGGGATCATCCGGGAGGGGTATGATCCGGAGTTGGATCACCTGATCACGATCATGCGGGACGGCAGGAAGTGGATTGCCGCCCTGGAGGAGAAGGAGCGGCAGCGGACCGGCATTCACTCCTTGAAGGTCGGGTTCAACAGCGTCTTCGGATATTACATCGAGGTCACGAAGGCGAACGCCCGTCTGGTTCCCGCGGACTATATCCGGAAGCAGACCCTGGTCAACGCGGAGCGGTACATCAACGAAGAATTGAAAGGATACGAGGAGACCGTCCTGCACGCGGAGGAGCGGCGGCAGGCCAGGGAGTACGATCTCTTTATTGAAATCCGGGGCCGGATTTCGGGCGAGATCCGCCGGATCCAGGGGACGGCGGCCCGAATTGCCGATCTGGATGCCGTCGCGTCGCTCGCCGAGGTGGCCGAACGGTACAACTACTGCTGTCCCGTGGTCGACGATGAGGATGCTATCGTGATCACAGAGGGCCGTCATCCGGTCGTCGAGCGCTTCGCCGGCGGAGCCGGTTTCGTCCCCAATGACGTTCTTCTCGATCTGGAGAAAAACCGCTTTCTGATCATTACCGGGCCCAACATGGCCGGGAAATCGACCTGCATCCGGCAGGTGGCCCTGATCGTTCTCATGGCCCAGATGGGGAGTTTCGTCCCCGCGTCCCGGGCGCGGATCGGGGTGGTCGACCGGATCTTTACCCGCATCGGCGCGGCGGACAGCCTGGCGCGGGGGCAGAGCACCTTCATGGTGGAGATGAACGAGGTGGCGGACATTCTCCGCCATGCGACGAAACGCAGCCTCATCATCCTGGATGAGGTCGGGCGGGGAACGAGCACCTTCGACGGCCTCAGCATCGCCTGGGCGACGGCGGAATACATCCACGACGCCCCGTCGCTCGGCGCCCGGACCCTCTTCGCCACTCACTATCACGAGCTCACGGAGCTTGCCGTCACGAAGGAAGGGGTCCGGAATTTCAACATCGCCGTCCGGGAGTGGGGGGAGAAGATCATCTTTCTCCGGAAGATCATGGAGGGGGGGACCAACCGGAGTTACGGAATCCAGGTGGCGAGGCTCGCCGGGGTTCCGGCCGAGGTGATCGCCCGGGCGAAGGAGATCCTCCGCAACCTGGAGAAGGGGGAGCTCGACGAGGCCGGGATGCCGAAGATCGCCCGGGGCCGAAGGGCGGACCGGAAGAATGCGAATCAGCTCAGCTTGTTTTCCGGAGAAGGTGATGAGATCCTTGAGGAGATCCGGGGCATCGATCCGGTGAACCTGACACCGCTCGATGCACTGCAGCGTCTCAGCGGCTGGAAACAGAGGCTGGAGTAAGGAGTCCGGATTACTTGATGCAGACCCTGCGGACCTGTTTGAAGTCGGTTACGCCCTGGATTGATTTGTAGATTCCGTCCTGCAGCAGGGTCGTCATCCCTTCCTCCATCGCCAGATCCCGCATCTCTTCGACCGACGCGTGCTTCTGAATGAGCCGTTTGATGCCGTCCGAGGCAACGATGAGCTCGTGGATCCCCATTCGACCCTTGTATCCTGTATTGCCGCAGATGTCGCACCCTTTCGGCTTGAATAGCGTGAACTTGTCGTCGTAGGGGATGTTCAGTTTCAGGAACGGCTCCTCGCCGTAACTCTGCACGATATCATCGTATTCATTGCGATCGGGATGGTAGGCCTCCTTGCACTTCTTGCAGAGGGTCCGGACGAGACGCTGGGCGAGGATGCCGAGGAGAGCATCGGCGAAATTGAGCGGGTCGATCCCCATGTCCAGGAGGCGGACGATGGTTTCCGGGGCGCTGTTTGTGTGGAGCGTGCTGAAAACGAGATGGCCCGTCAGCGACGCCTCGACGCCGGTCTTGGCCGTTTCAAAATCGCGCATCTCGCCCACCATGATCACGTCCGGATCCGCTCGGAGGAAGGCGCGCATGGCGGCGGCGAAGTCGAAGCCGATCTTCGACTGGACCTGAACCTGGCGGAGCCCGTACTGGGTGATTTCCACGGGATCCTCGGCCGTCCAGATCTTCTTGTCCGGTGTGTTGATCTCGTGGAGGGCGGCGTGCAGGGTGGTCGTCTTGCCGGAGCCGGTGGGGCCGACGACGAGGACCATCCCGTAGGGCTTGTCCAGGATGGCCCGAAGTTCCCGGAAATTGCGGGCCGACATCCCCATCGCGGTGAGCGGCAAAGTATCCCCGGCCGTGGCCAGGATCCGCATCACCACATCCTCCACCCCTCCCTGGGTCGGGATGGTGGCCACGCGGAGCTCGATCTCCTCGCCGCCCGGTTTCTTGAACTTGATCTTCCCGTCCTGGGGGAGGCGCCGGATGGTGATGTCGAGGTTCGACATGATCTTGATGCGCGAGATGACCGCCGCGCGGTAGCTGTAGGGGAGCGTCTGATAGATGGCGCAGTCGCCGTCGACCCGGTAGCGGACCTCGACGTTCTTTTTCCCGACGTTGGGTTCGATGTGGATGTCCGAGGCGCGTTTGGCCTGCGCTTCGAGGATGATCTTGTTGACGAGCTGCATGATCACGCTGTCCGACTCGGTGACAACATCTCCCTCCTCCTCCTGCGGCGGCTGCTCCTCCTCATCCAGTTTGCCGAGGATATCGGTAATGGATGACTCGTCTTCGGGGGACTGATAGAAGTGGTTAATGAATTTGATGATATCGTCCGGAAGGGAGACGTCGTAGCGGACCGCCTTGGTCTTCAAGAGGTTTTCGATCATGTCCCGTTTCAGAATGTTGTTCGGATCATCCACGATGATGCGGATGATGCCGTCCTTTTTTTCCAGCGGGACCCACAGTTCCCGGCAGAGATAGTCCCTCTTCAGGTTGATGAGCAGATCGCCCGGGATGAGGATTCTGTCCGTGAAGGGGATGAATTTGCAGCGGAAGAACTCCTCGAAGGATTGCCCGATCTCCTCCCGGCTGATCTTGTACTTTCTCATCAGGAAATTTTCGATGTTTTCCTTCGCCTCGCGCGACTCTTCCCAGGCGCTGTCCAGATCTTCCTCCTTGAGAAGATCGCGGCTGATCAGATGGTCGAAACGGGTCTTCCGCCGCCGGACATAACGTTCCTGGTTGAAGAATGCGACACCGAGGACGTCCGAGATCTCCTGGAGAAACCCTCTTTCAACCTCGGAAAATTTACCGGGTCCGGCTTTCTTGTTGAGGATCTGGACAACCCCCATAAGCGTCTTGTTGTGGAAAATCGGGGCGGCGAGGATCTGCTTCGTCCGGAAACCGGTCTTTTTGTCCCAGCTCAGGTCAAAGGTCAGATCCTTGTCGATTTTTTTAAGTTCCTCGATGTCATAGGCGTCGGTGATGTTGATGACATTTCCCGTGTTCGCCACGTATCCGGCGATGCTCTTGTTGTTGATGGGAACCCGTATCTCCTTGACCTGGGCGCCGATGAGAAACATGGAATAGATTTCGTTGCGCGGCCGGTCCACCACATAGATGGTGATCGAATGGGCGTTGAAGAGGTTCAGTATCCCGTCTTTCAGATCGACGAGAATCTGCTTGATGTTCTGTGCGGCGTGGATCCGGTTGGTGATGTCCAGAAGGGCCTTGCGAATTTGGAGCTTTTCCTCGAGTTCCGTAACCTCTTTGTTCTTGAGCGGGTCTATCATAGCTGTCTCCGTTTTTCACGACACTGAGGAATCTCCGGACGCCGTCAGCCGTACCCTGATCGAATGCATACGGCGCTGACGCTAAATCAGAAAGGAAAATAATTCAATATGAATTTTTTCTGCGACTCTGTCTCTCCGCCTTCGCGGTTTTCGTATATCTCCAGATAAAATGGTGAATGGGGGACAGATTTCAAATCTGTCCCCGTCCGGTCATCCCTGCGACTCCGTAACAATTCTTGAAAAATCGGCGACATCGTGGAAGAGAGTGGAAATCTCCTCCAACAGGGAAAGCCGATTGAAGCGGATCTTTTCATCTTCCGCCATTACAAGAACCGTCTCGAAAAAGGCATCTACCGGTTCCCGGAGTCGGGCCAGATCGACGAGGACGTGGGGATAATTCCCCCCGGAGATGTGCGTCAAGACCGTCTCGCGGATCTTCAGGAAGGCCTCGTGGAGATTCTTCTCTTCCGTGCCCGAAAACAGGGCCGGATCGACGACGCCGTTTTGGAAACCGCGGATGATGTTGACCACCCGCTTGAAGGCGATGGCGAGCGGCTGAAAATCCGGATGGGACTTGAAGGCCGCCATCGCCCGGATCTTTTCGTATGCCACAACCAGGTTGTCAATGCCGGTGGCCAGGATGGCGTCGACGACGTCATAGGGATGGCCCTGCGAGATGAGCTGGTTTTCGAAGCGGCCCTTAAAGAATTCCAGCACGGCGCCTTTGGTTTCGTCGGGGGAACGTTTCAGCAGCGGCCCGAGGATGGCGAGGCTTTCATCGATCAGTGCGTACATGGACAGGGAATAGTGTTTCGCAAGGATGATGTTGATGATGCCGAGCGCTTGGCGGCGCAAGGCATAGGGATCGGCGGTCCCCGTCGGGATCAGGCCGACGCCGAAGAAGCCGCAGATCGTGTCCGTCTTGTCGGCAATGCTGACGATGGCCCCTTCGTCGGTTTCAGGCAGCTCTCTGCCCGCCGCCGTGGGCAGGTAATGCTCATAAATGGCCTTTGCCACAACGCGATCCTCGCCGGCGAGAAGGGCGTATTCCCGACCCATGATGCCCTGCAGTTCGGCGAATTCGCCGACCATCTGGGTATCCAGATCGGCCTTCGCGAGCAGCGCGGCTCGGTCCACCCTGCCCGCAAGGTTCGGATCGATCCGGCCGGCGATCCAGGCCGCAAGTTTCCGGAAACGCATGACCTTTTCATAGGATGTTCCGAGAAGGGTATGGAAGACGACCTTCCTGAGGTCCTCCACGCGCCGATCGAGGGGGATCTTACGGTCCGCCTCGAAGAAGAACCGCGCATCGGAGAGGCGGGCGCGGATCACCTTCTCGTTTCCCCTCTTCACGACCGAAGGATCGCGGGCCAGGGTGTTGTTGATCGTGAGGAAGTGGGGGAGGAGCGCGCCTTTTCCATCCACTACCGGAAAATATTTCTGGTGGTGGATCATCGTGGTGATGAGGACCTCCTGCGGAAGTTTCAGGTATTCCCGGTCAAAATTCCCGCAGACGACCGTCGGGTACTCGGTGAGAAAGGTCACCGTTTTGAGAAGTTCCTCGGACGGGAGGACTCGGCCGCCGACGGTTGCCGCCGCCTTCCGGGTCTCCTCGCGGATAATTTCCTTTCGCTCGACCGGATCGACGACCACGAAACGGTTGCGCGTCCCGGCGAGGTATCCCTCCAGATTTTCGACCGGGAATGAGTCGGGACCCATGAACCGGTGGCCGCGGCTGGTGCTGCCGCTTTCGACATTTGCGATCCGGAACGGGACGATCCGGCCGTCGTAGAGGGCGAGGATCCAGTGGATCGGTCTTGCAAAGCGGAACTCCTGGTCGGACCAGCGCATCGATTTCCGGAAGGGGATTTCGGTGATGACCTTCGTCAGGATTGCCGGGAGGAGGCCCTCCGTCGCCTCGCCGATGATCTTCTTCCGGGCGCAGAGGTACTCCCCCTTTTCCGTGGTTACCGTGTCCAGCACGGTAACGTCGATCCCCTGGCCTCTGGCGAAGCCGACGGCTGCCCGGGAGGGGTTTCCCTGTTCGTCGAAGGCGACCCTCGTGGCAGGGCCCAGCTTCTCGATCACCTGATCTTCCTGCCGTTCGGCAACCTGTACTGCCGCCAGAAATAGCCGGCGGGGCGTTCCCATCGTCCGGATCTCCCCGTGAAAGATCCGGTTTGCCGCCAGTTCCCTGCGGGCGATCTCCTCCATGTCCTGGAGCGCCTTTGGCAGAAATGCAGCAGGGATCTCTTCGGTGCCGATTTCCAAGAGCAGTTCCTTGCCCATGAATGTTCTCCCATTGTGATGATATCGGGTAACTGCTCAGGAGTCAGAATTCAGAATAGAAGCAGTGTCTGGCTCCTGAGTCGTTACAAAATCGGTTCGGGGAAAGAGGGCCTCTCTTCCTCAGCGCGCTATTTCCGGTTCAACAGGGGGTAGCCCATCGCCTCCCTTTGACGGAGATAACCCTCGGCGCTCAGGCGGGCCAGGTTCCGCACCCGGCCGATGTAGTTCATCCGCTCGGCCACGCTGATCGCCCCCCGGGCGTTCAGCAGGTTGAAGGTGTGGGAACATTTGAGACAATGGTCGTAGGTCGGCAGGACGAGGCCCTTTTCCGCCGTCCGGATCCCTTCGGCTTCGTACATGTCGAAGCGTTGCCTAAGCTGGGGGATGTCCGCGATCTCGAAATTGTAAACGGACCACTCCACCTCGCTCTGGTGGTGGATGTCGCCGTATTTGATCCCCTTTGTCCATTCGAGATCATAGACGTTTCCGATCCCCTGAATGTACATGGCGATCCGTTCGGTGCCGTAGGTCAGTTCCGCGCTGACGGGGTGAAGATCGAACCCCCCGACCTGCTGGAAGTAGGTAAACTGGGAGATTTCCATCCCGTCGAGCCACACCTCCCAGCCGAGTCCCCAGGCGCCGACGGTGGGCGATTCCCAGTCGTCTTCCACAAAGCGGATGTCGTGGTCCAGGGGGTCGATGCCGAAGCTCTTCAGGGAATCGAGGTAGAGATCCTGGATGTTGAGTGGCGACGGCTTCATGATCACCTGGTACTGATAGTAGTGCTGAAGCCGGTTCGGGTTTTCGCCGTAGCGGCCGTCCGTGGGTCTCCGGGAGGGTTCCACATAGGCCACGTTCCAGGGTTCCGGTCCCAGGGCCCGCAGAAATGTGGCCGGATTGAAGGTGCCGGCGCCGACCTCGATGTCGTAGGGCTGCTGGATGACGCACCCCTGCTCCGCCCAGTACCGCTCGAGGGCGAAGATCAATTCCTGAAAGGTCACATCTCCTCCTGTAGGTCAAAACATGTTATTTCTTGATATCATGAATGTTTTTACGGGGAGGTTCTTAACACGGCGCCCGGCGCATGTCAATACGAAATCGCGGCCGTTCAGGTTCGCAGACGGCGGATTTCATTCAGGACGTGAACCGATTTCAGCTCCCGTCCGAGGATGTGGCGGATGAAATGGGCGAGAAGACGCCGGCTTTCGTCCGCGGACTGACCCGACAGGAGCAGGCGGCCCAGACGGCCGATCTCCATCTCGCGTCCCAGCAGCAACGTCCGGATCGTCCCGAGGGAGACGGAGATGGCGTCCGGATTTCCGGGCCCGCAGCCGTTGCAGGTCAGACCGCCTTTTGCGGCGTCGAAACGGTAGGCCGCCTGTTTTCCGATTGGCGTTTTGCAGCAGAGACAGTGGTCCAAAACCGGGTCGTATCCGGAGATCCGGAGGAGGCGGATCTCGAAGAAGCGCAGGAGCGCCTCCGTCATGGCGGTCCCTTCCAGGAGCCGAAGAAAATCCCGCAGAAGGAAAAAAGAAGCCTCGTTCTTCTTGTCTTCCGGCGTGAACTGATCCGTGAGATCGATCAGGCAGGAAGCGGCCAGCGTTTTTTCCAGATCGGCGCGGATGCCGGGAAAATGCGAGAGGATGTCGCACCCCTCGATCAGGGCCAAGCTCTCCGGTCCCCTCCGCGAAAAGTGAATCCGGGAGCAGGAAAAGGGCTCCAGGGCGTTTACGAACCGTTTCCGGCTTCTTCTGGCCCCTTTGGCGATTCCCCGGATCTTCCCGAAGTCCGCGGTGCAGAAGGTGACGATCCGGTCGGATTCACCGTAATCAATGACCCGCAGAACAATGGCCTCCGTCTGCTGTGGTGTCCTTGCCTGGATCATGTCAGCAATCGCGACAGCGAATCCCGCCGCCGACGATCGTCAGGACCGCCTTTCCCTTCAGGGTCCAGTTGTGAAAGGGGGTGTTCTTCCCCCTGGAACGGAAAAGTTCGCGATCGACGGTCCATTCTCTCTCCGGGTCGATGACGGTGATATCGGCGTCGGCGCCGTCGGCGAGGGTCCCCTTCGGGATGCGGAGGATTCGGGCGGCATTGACGGTCATCTTTTCGATCAGATCCGGAAGCGTGAGAATCCCTTCCTCCACCAGGCGGAGCGAGAGGGCCAGGGAGGTCTCCAGACCCGTGAGGCCGCTTGCGGCATAGTCGAATTCGACCTCTTTGTCTGTCCGGGCGTGGGGCGCATGGTCGCTTGCGATCACATCGATGGTGCCGTCGCGGAGCCCCTCCCGGATAGCCGCGCGATCCTCCGCGCCGCGAAGGGGCGGGTAGACCTTCGTTGCGGTGTCGAACGTGCGGACGGCCTCATCGGTCAGCGTAAAGTAATGGGGCGCCGTCTCTGCAGTAACCCGTACCCCGCGGGCTTTGGCCTCGCGGATCAGGCGGACCGCCCCGGCGGTGCTGACATGGGCGATGTGCAGGGGCGCCCCCGTGAATTCGGCGAGGAGGATATCCCGGGCAACCATGACGTCTTCCGCGACCCCGGGGATGCCGGGGAGGCCGATTTCGGTGGAGACGAAACCCTCGTGCATCATCCCGTCCGCGGAAAGGTTCCGGTCCTCGCAGTGCGCGATGATCGGCATACTTAGGGAGGAGGCATATTCGAGCGCCCGGCGCATCAGGGCGGCGTTCATGACCGGTTTGCCGTCATCGGAAAAACCGACAGCGCCAGCATCCTTTAGATCCCAGAACTCGGAGAGTCTCTTACCCTCCGACTTCCGGCTGATCGTCGCGATGGGATAGACGTTCGCCAGGCCGCATTCCGCAGACTTTCTCCGGATGAATTCGGTGACGGACCGGTTGTCGTTCACGGGGTTTGTGTTGGGCATGCAGGCGATGGAAGTGAAGCCGCCCGACACGGCCGCCTCACTTCCGGAGGCGATCGTCTCCTTGTATTCGAATCCCGGTTCCCGCAGATGGGTGTGCATGTCGATCAGGCCGGGGACAACGATCTTTCCCCGGAGATCCAGGACCTCCATGTCGGGGGGCGCACCCTTTCCTCCGCCCTTTCCGGCGCGGTGCAGCTCCCTGCCGCTTCCGGCAATCTTTCCATTTTCAATCATCAGGTATCCAACCCCATCCGCTTTCCGGAAGGGGTCCACCACCCTGCCGCCTTTCAGCAATAAATTCATGAGTTGCCTCCTGTCAGCAGATATAGAAGGGCCATCCGGACGGCCACGCCGTTCGTGACCTGATCGAGAATGATTGAATGGGGGCCGTCGGCGATATCCGGGGAGATCTCCACCCCGCGGTTCATCGGTCCCGGATGCATGACGAGAACGTCCTTCCGGGCCAGGCCGATGTTCTTGCGGTTGAGGGAGAAATACTGGGCGTATTCCCGCAAGGACGGAAAGAGGTTCTGTTTTTCCCGTTCCGTCTGGATACGGAGCATCATGATGATATCCGCCTCCCGGATCGCCTCCTCGATGCGCGTATGGACGACGACCCCCATCTTCTCGATGTCACGGGGGATCATCGTTGCCGGGCCTGCCACAAAGACGGCGGCCCCCATCTTTGTCAGTCCATGGATATTGGAGCGGGCGACGCGGCTGTGGGCGATGTCGCCGACGATGGCCACCTTCAGCCCGGCGATTCCCCCTTTTTTCGCCCGGATCGTCATCATGTCCAGCAGCGCCTGGGTCGGGTGTTCATGCGCCCCATCGCCCGCGTTGATGATCGACTGCCGGAGCAGCCCGGCGAGCATATGCGGGGCCCCGGCGGCGCTGTGGCGGATCACGATGACGTCCGGGTTCATCGCCTCCAGGTTTTTCGCCGTGTCGATCAGGGTTTCCCCCTTGACGACGCTGCTCGTTGACGCGGAGATGTTGATCGTATCCGCGCTCAGCCGTTTGCCGGCGATCTCGAAGGAGGTCCGCGTCCGGGTGCTGGCCTCATAGAAGAGATTGATGATGGTCTTCCCGCGGAGGGTGGGGACCTTCTTGATCTCCCGCGTGGAGATCTCGATGAAGGAATCCGCCGTGTCGAGGATCAGATTGATCTCCTCCACGGAGAGTTCCTGGATGCCGAGGATGTCTTTCCGGTTCAGTTTCATAGTCAAACCTCGCATGATCGGGATCGCTCCCGCAGGACAGGATTTCCCCGGGGCGGTGATTCAGGGAAAAACGGAACAGACGAAATCCGGTTTTCCTTATGCATTTAACTCGACGACCACCTCGTCCATGCCATTCTTCTCCGTCAGGATGACGCTGACCGCCTCCCACAGCGATGAGGGGAGGTTCTTGCCGACAAAGTCCGCCCGAATGGGCAGTTCGCGGTGGCCACGGTCGATCAGGACGGTAAGCTGGATCAGCTTCGGCCGGCCGAAGTCGATCAGGGCGTCCATGGCCGCTCGGATCGTCCGTCCGGTAAAAAGGACATCGTCCACGAGAACGACCTTTTTCCCGTTTAGCGAGAAGGGGATGTCCGTCTTTCCCAGCCTCGGTTTTCGGTGGGAGGTCTGCAGGTCGTCCCGGTAGAGGGTGATGTCGAGGATCCCCAGGGGGACCTCCCTTCCCTCGATTTCAAAGATCTTCCGGCGCAGTCGCTCCGCGAGAAAAACCCCTCCGGTTCGGATTCCAACGAGAACCAGTTCCTCAACCCCCTTGTTCTTTTCCAGGATCTCATAGGCGATGCGCGTCAGGGAACGGTCGATTCCCTCCGCATCCATGACGATCTTTTTCTTCTCCATGGGTTCCCTCTTTCGATGTTCAGTAAATCACAAAAAAAGCCTCCCCCCGACGGGTGAAGGCTTGAAGACCAAACTTACAGGAGATAAAATTTTTCATGGACCGTCCCTTTTCAATCTCGCGGGATTCAATTAAAAGGGTTGACCGCCACCGATTGCAGACTTGTTCTTACACTATAAAAACGGGAAGTGTCAAGCCCAAATATGGTGCTGAAAAAAGTTGTTGAAATATCGCGATTGGTGTTATAGGCAGCCTGGCCTGGAGGCGATGATCATGGCGGTGAACCCTGAACCTCAGGTGTTTTTGTTTTTAAGCGAACTCCTGGGCAGAAAAATCGTTGATTCCGAAGGCCGTCCCATCGGCAGGGTCCTCGACCTGACCGGGAACATCGGGGAGATATACCCTCCGGTCATAGATATCCTCCTGCGCCTGAAAGGGAATAAAAAAAACGTCCTCTTCCCCTGGAGAAAGATCGCGGCGGTCAACGGGACGCTGGTGGCCCATCCCCTCCGGCCGGAGGATTTCCGGGAACCGGTTCCCCGTTCCGGCGAGCTCCTCTTGAAGGATACCCTTCTGGACAAGCAGGTGGTCGATACGGACGGTGCGAAAATCCGGCGGGTCAACGACCTGCAGTTTCTCCAGGCGAACAAGATCCTTTACCTGGTCCATGTGGATGTCGGCTTCCACGGTCTCTTGCGGCGCGTCGGGCTGAAGAAGCTCATAGGTTTTCTCCTCCAAAAACTTTTCGACTACGTCATGGCGGATCAATTGATTGCCTGGAAGTTCGTGCAGCCCCTCTCCTCGCCGGATCTGCTGCGGCTGACCATCGCCCAGAACCGCCTCGCCCAGCTCCACCCGGCGGATCTGGCAGACATCATAGAGGATCTCGATATCCACCAGCGATCCGCCGTCTTCCGTTCTCTCGATGTGGAAACGGCCGCGGAAACTCTGGAAGAGACCGATCCGAAAATCCAGGTGAGCCTGATTGAGGGCCTGTCGACAGCGAACGCCTCCGATATCATCGAGGAGATGTCCCTCTCCGAGGCGGCCGACCTGCTGGGCGATCTTCCCAAGGACAGGGCGGAAGGGATCCTCAAGGAGATGGAGAAGGACGCGGCGGAGGATATGAAGGAACTCCTTGCCCATCCGGAGGAAAATGCCGGAGGGCTGATGACCACCTCTTTCCTCAGTTTCGGACCCGCCGTGACGGCGGGGGAGGCGATGGAGAAGATCCGGCTTGAAGCCGAGGATATGGATCTGATCTATTACCTCTATGTCCTGGACGGCGAGGAGCATATCCTCGGGGTGCTCACCCTGCGGGATCTCCTCGTGGCGCCTCCGGCGACTATTCTCTCGGAGCTCATGGATACGCGGGTGATTTCGGTGAACATCGAGGAGAAGAAGGGCCGGATCGCCGACGATTTTGCCAAGTACGGCATCATGGCCATGCCGGTCGTTGATGACGAAAGCCGCCTGAAGGGAGTCATCCTGTTCAAGAATCTCCTCGAAGTGGTGGCGCCGAAATTGGGCCGGTAGGACGACGATGGATGAGGAAGGCGGCATAAGACCATGGTTGATTCCCTTTCCGGAGGCATCCGCAGATTCTGGCAATCCCTGGCCGTCAGGAAGTACTGGCGCTCGCTCGGGCTCTTCTTTGCGCTGATCGGACCGGGGATCATCACCTCCAACGTCGACAACGACGCCGGCGGCATCACGACCTATTCCCTGGCCGGCGCCGAATATGGCCTCACCCTCCTGTGGACCCTCATCCCGATCACGGCGGCCCTGATCATCATCCAGGAGATGTGCGCCCGGATGGGAGTGGTTTCGGGCAAGGGGCTCTCCGACCTGATCCGCGAGCGGTTCGGGGCGCGCATCACCTTTTACCTGATGATCGTCCTGTTTCTGGCCAATCTGGGGAACACGATTTCCGAATTTGCCGGCGTCGCAGCGAGCCTGGAGATTTTCGGCATCAGCCGATACATCTCCGTGCCGTTCAGCGCCGCTTTTGTCTGGTGGCTCGTGGTCAAGGGGAATTACAAGTCCGTGGAGAAGGTCTTTCTCGTGGCCTGCGTCTTCTATCTCTCCTACATCGTCTCCGGCTTCATGGGCAGGCCCGACTGGGGGGCGATCGGCTCTTCCTTTCTGAAACCGACGATCCGGATGGACTCGGGCTTTCTGACGATGACCGTGGGCGTGATCGGGACGACGATCGCCCCCTGGATGCAGTTCTACCTCCAGTCTTCCGTGGTGGACAAGGGTCTCAAGGCGGAGGACTACCCGTACACCCGGATGGATGTGATCTTCGGGTCGGTCATGGTCAATGTGGTTGCCTTCTTCATCATCATGCTCTGCGCCGTGACGCTCTTCCAGAACGGCGTCCGGATCGAAAGCGCCAAGGACGCCGCCCAGGCGCTGGCGCCGCTTGCCGGGGAATACTGTTCCTGGCTTTTCGCATTCGGCCTCCTGAACGCCTCGCTGTTTGCCGCCTCCATCCTGCCGATTTCGACCTCTTACACGATCTGCGAGGCCTTTGGGTGGGAATCCAGCCTGAACTGCAAGTTCCTGGAGGCCCCTCAGTTCTACGGCCTCTACTCTCTGATGGTTCTCCTCGGCGCGGGAATCATCCTCCTGCCCGACATGCCGCTGATCCGGATCATGTTCTACTCCCAGGTCGTCAACGGGGCGATCCTCCCCATCATCCTTGTCTTCATGCTTCTGCTGGTCAACGACCGGCGAATCATGGGGAAATACAAGAACGGTCCCATCATGAACATCCTCTCCTGGCTGACCGTCGCGGTCCTCACCTTCCTTTCGCTGGCGATGCTCGTCTTCGCACTGATCTGAATGCAGATACGACGAAAAAAGCCGCGCAACGGTCACGGCTTCTTCATGGGCAATGTCTGATATTTTACCGGAAAGTAATTATATAACCAATAGCTCATACAATGCATTTACCAAAATCCCCGTTCGCCCCCCTTGGGTAAAGAGGGGCGAACGGGGATTCGAGTATCCTTTGTGATGGCGGGTCACCATCCCTATTTCAGTGCAGAATCGATCCGATACGATTCCAGCGGACGCCGTGATCCTCCTGGTTCCAGGACCAGTAGATGATCAGCGCCTTGCCCAGGACTTCTTTCATCGGGACAAACCCCCAGAAGCGGCTGTCGTAACTCTCGTCCCGGTTGTCGCCCATGACGAAGAGGGAACCTTCCGGAACCGTGACCGGTCCAAAGTTGTCGCGGGGCTGAATCGATCCGGGGATGATCAGGTTGTCCACATAGACCCCGTGAGAGTCGCTCCAGGGGAGGCCGTTCAGGATGATCTGCTTGTTCCGGATCTCGATCGTGTCGCCGGGGAGGCCGATGAGGCGCTTGATGAAATCCTTCGACCGGTCTTCGGGATAGATGAAAACCACGATATCACCCCGTTTGTGCGTCCCAACCGGAATGAGAGTTGAGCGGATCAGGGGCAGCTTGACCCCGTAGTTGAATTTGCTCACGAGGATATGGTCGCCGATCTGAAGCGTCGGCTTCATGGAGCCGGAGGGGATCTTGTAGGCCTGGATCACGAAGGTCCGGATAAAGAAGGCGATCAGGATGGCCAGGATGATCGCCTCGATGTATTCCTGCAGTTTCGATTTCGGTTTGCTCATGGGGTTTCCTTAGTTGTAAACGCTGGTCAACGTGATGACGACCATGATCAGGGCGAAGATCCCCTTCACGCATATCCCTGCGGCCCGTCCCAGGATTGCCCCCCAGGCGGCTCGGATCGCGGGTTTCAGGCGGTTCTGGCGGAGCAGCTCGACGATCAGGATGCCGGCGAACCCGCCGAGGAACGCCCCGGCGATCGCGCCGAGTCCCAGAAGAAATGGCATCATGAGGACGGCCCCGATCAGTCCGCCGATGACGGAGGCCCAGAACGCCTTCCGGGAGGCGCCGAACTTGACGGCGCCCGCCATTCCGACGGCGAAATCGGCCAGCTCTGCGAGAATCGAAAGGATCAGCAGGGTAACGAGGATCTTGAACCCGATCCTTTCAAATCCCGTGACGGCCGCATACAGTGCGGCATCGATCAGGATGATGACGGTCCCCGGAAGGCCGAAGAGGACGGAGAAGGCGCCGAACAGAAGCACCAGGATGAACAGAGTCAGTCCTCCGATCTCCAAGGGGGTCAACGCTATTTTTTCCTCTTCAGCCCCGACGGCTTGATCTTTTCGAACAGAAGCACGATCGGGCTTGCGATGAAGATGCTTGAATAGCAACCGGTGATCGTGCCCACCAGAAGCGTGAAGGTGAGATCATGGATCACGGGTCCCCCGAAAATGAAAAGAACGATCAACACAATTAAAACCGTCAAGACTGTCAGGATCGTCCGGCTGAGGGTCTGGTTCACGCTCGCATTGATGACTTCAACGAGCGACTGCCTGATATTCTTGCGTACATTTTCACGGATCCGGTCGAAGATGACGATCGTGTCGTTGATGGAATACCCGATGATCGTCAGGAGCGCCGCCACGATGTTCAGGTCGAATTCCTTGTTGAAGAGGGAGAGAAAGGTAATCGCCACCAGCACGTCATGAATCAGCGCGATGATCCCGCCCAGCGCATAGCGGAACTCGAACCTCACCCCGACATAGATCAGGATTCCGATCCAGGAGAAGATAATCGCCAGAATCGCCTTGCGTGTCAGGTCTTTGCCGACCTTGGGTCCGACGATCTCGATTCGCCGGACTTCATAGGCCCCCTTGCCGAAGGCGGCGCTCAGTCCCTCCTCGACGCGCGATGTGAGCCCCTTGGCATCGGTTCCGGATTCGGCCGTCCGGACGATGACCTCCTTCGGACCGTAATCCTGGATGATGCTGTCTTCGAAGCCGAGCGATTTGAAGGCGGCCCGGATCTTGTCCGTATGGGTCTCGTTTTGGAATTTGATCTGGATCAGGGTGCCGCCCGCGAAATCGATGCCGTAATTGGGTCCTCCATGCCAGATCAGTGAGGCGATGCCGATAATGATGACGGCCAGCGACATGATGAGGTTGGGTTTCATCATCCTGACGAAATCAAAATGGGTGTCCGCTTTGATGATTTCCATTGAATTCTCCTAAAAAAAAAAGGCGACGTCTTGTCCCGGCGCGGTCAGGCCCCATCCGCCCCTAAATGCTGATTCTCTCGATTTTGCGATTCCAAATGAAGTGGTCGAAGAAGATCCGCGTGACGAAGATGGCTGTGAACATGCTGACCACGATGCCGATCGTCAGTGTTACGGCGAACCCCTTGACCGGTCCGGTTCCGAATCCGAAGAGGAACAGCGCCGCCACCAGCGTGGTCACGTTGGAGTCGAAGATGGTCAGAAAGGCCTTCGTGTAACCGGCCTCGATGGCCGCCCGCGGCGTTTTCCCCAGGCGAAGCTCTTCACGGATCCGTTCATTGATCAGCACGTTGGCGTCCACCGCCATGCCGATCGTCAGAGCGATGCCGGCGATGCCGGGCAGCGTCAGCGTTGCCTTGAAGGCGACCATGACGCCAAACAGGAGTAGCATGTTCATCACAAGCGCCACGTCGGCGACGATGCCGCTCATCCGGTAGTAGAAGATCATAAAGAGAATAACCAGAATTCCGGAGATGATGCTGGCCCAGGTCCCTTTGTCGATGGAATCCTGGCCGAGGGACGGACCGACCGTCCGCTCCTCGAGAATGTCGACCGGAGCGGGCAGCGCACCGGCGCGAAGCACAATGGCCAAGTCGGTCGCCTCCTCCATCGTGAAGGAGCCGGTGATCTGGGCCTGGCCGCCGGAAATTCGCTCCTGTATCACCGGGGCCGAATGGATGACGCCATCCAAGATGATCGCCAGCCGTTTCTTTACGTTCTCCGCGGTGATCCGGTCGAAGTCCTTCGACCCCTGGGCGTTGAACTTGAGGGAGACGTGCGGCTGGCCGAAGCGGTCGCCGATCTGGACCTTGGCACTCTCCAGGGCGTCGCCGGTCATGAGCGTCCTGCTCTTGAGCAGAAGGGGGATTTCCGACCGCCGACCAGAATCACGGTCCATCCGGGATTCATAGGCGACAGCGCTTCCTTCGGGAACGTTTCCTTTGAGGGCCTCTTCAAGGCTGTGGTCCTCGTCGACGAGTTTGAATTCCAGCATGGCCGTCCGGCCGATCAGGTTCTTGGCCCGGGCTGGATCCTTGACTCCGGGGAGCTGGACGATGATCCGGTCTGTCCCCTGGGGGATAATCTCCGGCTCGGAGATGCCGAACTGATCGACCCGGTTCCGGATCGTCTCCAGGCTCTGTTCCACCGCCATCTTCTTGATCTCGGCGGCGCGCTTGTCCTTGATCTTCAGGGAGACCAGCCCCTTGCCTTCCACCATCTCCGAGGAGGCGGCTTCCAGATCTGGATACTGGTTATGGAGAATCTTGTCGAAGGCGTCCCGCGAGGCGGCATCAGGAAATTCAAAGGTGACGTTCCTGTCTTGGGTCCGCTCGTGGATTTTGAATCGGACCCGGTTTTCCATTAGATTTTCCTTCAGGTCGTTCGCGGTCCGATCCAGGGTGCTTTCCACCGCCTTGGCGGTTTCCACCTCCAACACAAGATGCATCCCTCCCTGCAGATCGAGTCCAAGATGGATCCGGTCCGTCGGGAGGTATTTCTTCCATGTGTCTGGAAGATCGGACGTCAGGGAAGGCGCCAGATAGACGAGCGCGGCCAGACAGAGGACGATCGTGACGGCGGCCCTGATTCTGATGCTTTTAAACATGGTTTACCCCTTTCAAACGTGACGCTTCAATGCTGATTTATATCATCAAATTCATACCTATGGCGCCTTCTGCAGTACGGCGCCGATGAAGTTTCGGGCAACCTTGATCTTGACCTTGTCGGCAATCTCGATGGTTACGACCGTATCCGTCAGCGCCACAACCTTTCCCTGAATGCCGCCGGAGGTCATCACCAGATCCCCATGGGCCAGATGTGCTATCATTTCCTTGATATCCTTCTGTTTTTTCTGCTGCGGCCGGATCAGGAGAAAGTAAAAGATGCCGAAAAGAACCGCCATCATGATGATGAAGCTGAAATCACCGCCGGCGACGCCGCCGCCTCCCCCCCCGGGAAGACCCATTGCATAAGCTGAATTCATCAACGTAAAACCCTCCCCTTTATTATTGATTGAAATGTTTTGGTTTCATTTTCACCCGATCTCCGCTTCGGAGCAACCGTCGGTATCTTTGGCCTTCCGCTCCCGGAGAAAACGGTCCCGGAACCCCGGATACCGGCCCTCCCGGATCGCCTCCCGGATCCGCTCCATCAGATGCAGATAATACCGGAGGTTGTGGACCGTATTGAGCACCATCGCCAGGATCTCCCCGGCCACAAACAGGTGCCGCAGGTACGCCCGCGAGTAATTTTGACAGGTATAACAATCACATTCGCTGTCAAGGGGCGAGGCATCCTCCCGGTAACGGGCGTTTTTTATAACAACATTTTCTCCGTTTGTAAACAACAATCCGTTCCGGGCGCTTCGGGTCGGCATCACGCAGTCAAACATGTCGATTCCGTGGAAGACCCCATCGACGAGATCCTCGGGGGTTCCGACGCCCATCAGGTAGCGCGGGCGGTCTTCCGGGAGGAGCGGGGCGGTCGCCGCCAGGTTTTCCAGCATCAGCCCCTTGGGTTCCCCGACGCTGAGCCCCCCGATGGCGTAACCGTCAAAACCGATTGCCGTCATCTCCTCTGTTCCCCGCCGGCGGAGGTCCGGATAGACGCCGCCCTGGATGATCCCGAAGAGGGCCTGCTCCCGGCTCTTTCTGCTTTTCTTGCAGCGCCCCGCCCAGCGGGCGGTCCTGGCGAGCGCCCGTTCGACCTCTTCCCGGGTGGCGGGATACGCGATGCACTCGTCGAGGCACATCATGATATCGCTGCCGAGCGCCTCCTGGATCTCCACGGCTGTCTCCGGACTGAGGAAATGGTTCGAACCGTCGATATGGGACTGAAAAGTCGCTCCCTCCTCCGCCATCCGCCGGAGGGCGCCGAGGCTGTAGATCTGAAATCCCCCGCTGTCGGTCAGAATGGGGCCGGGCCAGTTCATGAACCGGTGCAGCCCTCCCAAATCGGCAATCAGGCGGTGTCCCGGCCTCAGATAGAGATGGTAGGTGTTGCCGAGAATAATATCCGCGCCGAGGCCGCGGACCTGTTCGGGCGTCAGCGTCTTCACGGCGGCCTGCGTGCCGACCGGCATGAAGGCCGGCGTCCGGACCTCGCCGTGCGGCGTCCCGATTGTTCCCACCCTGGCCCCGCAGCCGGGGTCTTTTGCGATCCTTGTAAATTCCATATTCATTTTGCCTAAAGGATCAGCATGCAGTCCCCGTAACTGTAGAAACGGAACTGTTTTTCGATAGCGAACCGGTAGGCCTCCTGCATTCGTTCCGGTCCGGCGAAGGCGCACACCAGCAGAAACAGGGACGATTTCGGGAGGTGGAAGTTCGTCAGCAGCGCATCGACCCGCCGGAAACGGTAACCCGGATACAGGTAGAGGCGTGTCGAGCCGGAAACCGGCAGGATTTTCCCTTCGTCATCGGCGACGGATTCGAGGACGCGGGTCGAGGTCGTCCCCACGGCGATGACCTGTTTCGCCCCGTTGACCATGCTGGCTGTCTCCCCGCCGATTGTGTAATGCTCTTCTTCCATGACGTGGTCCTCCACCCTCTCCGTTTCGATGGGGAGGAAGGTGCCGTAGCCGACATGGAGCGTGATGGGGGCGATCCCCACCGCTCGGCTTCGCAGATGATCGAGCACCTTTTCCGTAAAATGGAGTCCCGCCGTCGGCGCCGCCACGGAACCCTTCACGCGCGCATAGACAGTCTGGTACCGCTCCAGATCCTGCTGCGACCGCGCCTGATCCCTCTTCCGCTTGATGTAGGGAGGCAGCGGCGCCCTCCCGAACCGGGCGAGAAAATCATCGAACGGGATGTCCGTCCGGAATTCCAGTAGCCACTGCTTCTCCGACAGCCGCCGGACGATCCGGGCCCGGCAGCCGGTGGCGAACGTGACCGTCATCCCGATTTCGATCCGCTTGGCGGGGCGGAGCAGGACCTTCCAGGTCTCCCCCGGTAACACACCCGGTTGTCGTGTCAGGAGGAGGATCTCGATCAAGCCCCCGGTCTCCTTCCGGCCGATCAGGCGCGCCGGAAATACGCGGGAGTCGTTGATCACAAAGACATCCCCTTCGCCAAAGTACTCCGGAAGATCCCGGAATGTCCGGATCTCGATCTCACCTGTCTTCCGGTGAACCACCATCATCCGAGACTGATCCCGGACCGCCGCCGGTTCCTGGGCGATCAGTTCTTCCGGCAAGTCGTATGCGAATTCTTCCAGCTTCATCTGAAAGCAAAACTCCATCCCCGCGAAAACTGCGGCACATAATCAGAAACGGGATGGAAAGTCAACGAAAATTGATATTTTTACCGGCGTCTTTCACGGGCGTCACTTGGTTCCTAAATAGACGAGGAGGAGGCCGAGGGTGACGGCGACGGCGCCCAGGATCCGGAGCGTCGCAGCAGGGATCTCCGTCAACCTGAGCAGGTAGGTCTTGATCTTGTCGGGAAAGGTGAAATAGGGGAGGCCCTCGATGACGAAGACCATCCCTAGAACGCAGAAAAAATATTTCATATGGTTCGGGATCTCCCTTCGAGTTTCTTGGCTTCCTCCCAGATCCGATCCATCTCGGCGATGGAGGAGTCTTTGGGGGTTTTCCCCTGTGCTGCAAGCTTCCGTTCGATATGGGAAAAACGGTCGGTGAATTTCCGCAGCGAAGCGCGGAGCGCCGCCTCCGCATCCACTCGGGCAAACCGGCAGAGGTTGACCAGCGTAAACAGGAGGTCCCCCGCCTCCTCCTTCATCCGTTCCGGGTCTTTCGTTTCCAGCGCGGCGCGGAACTCGGCTAGTTCCTCCTCGACCTTGTTCAGAACGCCGGCGGTGTCGCGCCAGTCGAAACCAGCCTCCGCGGCCCGGGCGGTGATCCGCTGCGCCCGCGCCAGTGTGGGGAGGGAACGGGGGATGCCGTCGCAGAGGGGGGACCCCTTATCTCCCTTGTGTTCCACCTCCGCCTTGATCCGTTCCCAGTTTGTGCGGACCTCCTCGACGCTCGCGACTGTGGCGTCGCCGAAGACATGCGGATGACGCCGGATCATCTTGGCGCTGATTTCCTTGAGAACATCGGCGATGTTGAATTCCCCCGCCTCCTCCGCCATCCGGGCGAGGAAGAGGATCTGGAACAGGAGATCGCCGAGTTCCTCCTGTACGTTCTCCGGCGAGGATCCCTCCAGGGCCTCGAGGACCTCATAGGCCTCCTCGATGAGATAACGGCCGATATCCCCCTTCTGTTGCGCCCGGTCCCAGGGACAACCGTCCGGTCCTCGCAGCCTGGCGATGATTGCGAGCAGTTCCCGGAATTTCTCTCCGGCGTCGGCGGGTGGTTTCCAGGAGACCGTTCTTTTCGGGTTCAGGTCGGTCATGCGGGGAGGGAGCGTCCCAGGAGCTCCACGACATGCAGGACGGGCTGTTTCATGCCGAGCTCACGGACACCCCAGGCGAGTTGAAGGTGGCAGCCGGGATTGGCCGTCACGAGGGCGTCGGCGCCGGTGGCCCGGACATTGGCGAGTTTCCGTTCGAGAATCCTGCGGCTCGTCTCCAGCTCCTTGATCGCGAAGGAGCCTGCCATGCCGCAGCACCAATTGGATTCCTTCATCTCCCGCAGTTCGACCCCGGGAATCGCCCGGATGACCTGGCGCGGAGGACCGGAAAGGCCCTGGCCGTGCACGAGGTGACAGGGTTCGTGATACGTGACGCTGAGCGGTACCGGCCGAAGCTCTTCGGTCCGGATGCCCACCTCCGCAAGGAATTCGGAGATGTCGCGGATCTTTGAACGGAAGAGGCGGAGCCTTTCATGATCGGCCCGATCCTCGAGAATCTCCTCGTATTCCTTGAGCGCGCAGCCGCAGCCGGCGCAGTCGGTCACGATATAGTCGGCGTTCAGGGCGAGAAATAGGTCGATGTTGATCAGCGCGAGACGGCGGGCGGTTTCGCGATCCCCTTCGGCCAGATGAGGCGCCCCGCAGCACTTGACCTCCTTCGGGGTGACGACATCAAATCCCTGCTGGGAGAGGATGCGCGCCGTCCACCGCGACACATCGGGGAAGACCAGGCTCATGGCGCAGCCGAGGAAGAAGGCAACGCGGCCCCGTTTTTTACCCTGGGCAGGGATAAACTGCGGGATTTCCGTCCGTAGTGGTGGGCCGAGGGTCGGGAGGATTCCTTCCATCTTGTCGAGGACGCCGGGCAGGAACCGGTTGATCCCGAGACGGCGGACCGCCCACTGGAGGCCGAGCCTTTGGTAGAGCCGGGCGGGAAGCATGGAGGTTTCCATCAGCGCGGGCGAGGGGAGCATCCGCTTCAGGATAAAATCCCGCAGCATCCCGGCAGGAAGGGAAGGGGGGTGGAAAATCTGCGCCTGGCTCCGGCAGAACTCCATGATCGTTCCAACGCGGACGCCCGATGGACAGGCTGTCGAGCAGGCCTTGCAGTCGAGACAGAGGAAGGCCTCGTCCCGGACGGCGGGGGTGAATTCCAGCTTCCCTTCGGCGACGGCGCGGGCGAGGGCCGCCCGACCCCGAGGGCTGGACCTTTCCCGGTTCGTCAAGGCGTAGGTGGGGCAGACCGCGAGACAGAAGCCGCAGCGCATGCACTGGAGAATGGATTCATAAGCCGGGGCGTCATCCGGATGGAAATTGCCCGTGGGGGAGGTCTCAGTCATGGACGCCTCCCTGAATCCGGACGTCCGGGGAAGAAGCGCCTTCCAGGAAGATCTTTCCCGGATTGAGGCGGCCGCCCGGGTCAAAGGCGTCCTTGATTCGGCGCATGACCCCCATGCCCCCCTCGCCGAACTGACGCAGGAGGTAGCCCTTCTTGGCGATGCCGATCCCGTGTTCGCCGGAGACGGTGCCCCCCATGGAAAGCACCTTTTCGTAGAGATCGGAGAAGAAGGCGTGGACCTTTTCAATCTCCTGATGATTACGTTCGTCGGTCACCGCCGTGGGGTGGAGGTTGCCGTCGCCGGCGTGGCCGAAGGTGGCGACGTGGATAGCATATTTCTCCTTGAGCCGTTCGATCTCGGCGAAGGTCTCGGCGAGGCGGCTCCGGGGAATGGTGGCGTCCTCGAGGATGGTGGTCGGCGACACGCGGGCCACCGCCGAAAGGGCGGTTCGCCGCGCGGCGGTGAGCTGGGCGGCCTCCTCGGCGTTTGCGGCCTGGCGAATCACGTCCGCCCGGACCTTCTCGAGAATTTTCCGTACGCCCTCCGCCTCATCGGCAACGACCGCGGGGTGGCCGTCCACCTCGATCAGCAGGAGCGCCCCCATCTCGCGGGGGAGGCCGATCCCGGCGTAGTCCTCCACGCAGTTGATCGTCGTTTTGTCCATGATCTCGAGGGTCGCGGGGATGATCCGCGCGGCGATGATTCTGGAAACCGCCTCGCCGGCGGTCCGGATATCCCGGAAATAGGCGAGAAGCGTCCGCTTGTCCTGCGGCGGGTTGATGAGACGGACCGTCACTTCGGTGATGATTCCGAGGGTTCCCTCGCTGCCGACCAGCAGATCCCGCAGGGAGTAGCCGGCCACATCCTTGACGCATTTGTTCCCGGCGATAAACTCCGTGCCGTCGTACAGGAGGCCGGAGAGGGCCATCACATAGTTTCGGGTGACGCCGTATTTGAGACCTCGGAGGCCGCCCGCGTTCTCCGCGACATTGCCGCCGAGTGTCGATACGTTCTGGGATCCAGGGTCGGGCGGGTAGAAAAGACCCCGGGCCGCCGCGGCGTTGAAAAGATCGACCGTGATCACGCCCGCTTCGGCAGTGGCGGTCAGGTTCTCCTCATCGATCTCCAGGATGCGGTTCATCCGGGTGAGGCCGAGGACCATGCCTCCCTGGAAAGGAATGCTGCCCCCGGAAAGCCCGGTCGCCGCGCCGCGGGGGGTGACGGCAAGCCCCTCCTGCCGGCTGACCTCCAGGGCGGCCTGCAATCCTTCCCGGTTCTCCGGGAAGACGGCCACCTCCGGAAGTCCTGCGATTTCCGGTGTGGCGTCGTAACCGTAAACGAGGAGATCTTCTCTCTCATGGTAAACGTTTCCGGCGCCGACCCTCTGCTGGAGGTGATCGATGATGGTTCTGCTCAGCATGGCAACCCTCTCAAAATGGAAGAATTCGTAATCGGTACAAGACCGTCCTTTTTCCCAAGGCCCACACCAAACTTCGGCCCAAGAGGGCATCAGAATTGAGGTCCGGGATCCTTTCGACCACGTCCACACGATGAGTATATAGTGGGATGACCCATACGTGTCAAGGCGAAAACAGGGGAAATAATTCTTGACAGTGTCGGGAAAGATTGTTAGAAAACTCGCGCTTTATCAAGGGTAGTTGCGCATGGCGGTGCATTCCATTCCAGTCGGGTTCATTTCGGCTGCTGCAGGCGGATATGACCCGGCCATCCAGAAAGATCTTATAAAAGTACCGGAAACATCGAACGCACCCGAGGAGCGCCCCCAAAGTGGAAATCGCTCTTCCATGCAGCGAAAAATACAAGGTATTCCAATTTGTTTTTTACCGACGGGGCTTCATTTGGCTTTTGCCGGTCTTATCGGGCGACCGGTTTCCCCCGGGTTGGCGATACGGCGCTGCCCGATGCAAAATTTGAATGCCTGCTCCGGATCGCCCGCCTGAGGCGGACCGAAATCGGCGAGCGAACCCATCCCCGCGGAAGTGCAGAACCAAGGACAAACATATTCTTCCTGTTGAGGTGACATCATGGATATGAAACGCGACTACTATGAGGACATTCAGCTCTTTCAGAGCGGGGTGGTTCTTGCATGGACGGTCGCACTGCTGCTGGTTCTGTTTACCATTCCGCTTTATACTCCCAACTACTACGTTTATCTTCTTAATATTATCATGGTCCATGTCATATTGGCCGTGGGTTTAAACATTCTCGTGGGCTCCACCGGCCAGATCTCCCTCGGCCATGCCGGTTTTTTTGCCATCGGCGCCTATGGGACGGTTCTGTTGATGACCCTGCTTCAGATCCCTTTCGTGTTCGCCATCCTGATTGCCGCCTTTATTGCGGCTTTTTTCGGCTTTATTCTCGGGCTGCCCGCGTTGCGTCTGGAAGGACCCTACCTGGCGATCGTCTCCATGGGCTTCGGGCTGACCATCATGCATATCATCGGGGGTGTGGATGCGTTTGGCGGCCGAATGGGCATCAAGGCGCCGCCACTGGATCTGGGGATCAAACAACTGGGGATCAGTTGGATCCTGAAAACCGACTTCCAGAAGTACTACCTGATATTGATCATGACGATCATCATGGTGGTCGGCGCGAGAAATATTCTAAAAACCAGGGTTGGACGGTCCTTTGTGGCAATCAAGGACAGCGACATCGCCGCGGAGGTGATCGGCGTGAATTTGACCATTTACAAGACCCTGGCCTTTGCCGTAAGCGCCTTTTATGCAGGTATCGCCGGGGGACTGTTTGGCTTCGTCCTGGGATTCTTTGATCCCTTTACCTTTAATATGATCCTGTCGATCATCTTTCTCGTGATGGTGGTGGTTGGCGGGTTGGGCACCATCCTGGGGGGTATTTTGGGCGCAACCCTAATCACTTACCTCCAATACGACCTCTTGAAAAACATCGCCGAGATTCCTTATTTCGGCGCCCTCATGGTTGCCGTATCAAAACAATGGTTTACCATGGTTGGCCTCGAAAATATCAGCAGTATGGCCATCGGGCTCATCATGATCGGGATCATCATTTTTGAGCCGCTCGGCATGTTCGGCGTCTGGATTCGCATGAAGAAGTACTGGATGACATGGCCTTTCTGAGGGAGGGCTGCGGAGGCAGGAAATGGAATGGCTGAGTTTTGGGTTGAAAACTCAAAGCGGAACACTCAAAACGGAACACTTGATTGGGAAAGGTGATTGAAGATGCCGGTAGGACAGCTTTTGGTGGAAGGGCTGGCGATTGGCGCCTGTTACGGTCTTTTTGCAACGGCGGTGGTGATCATCTACAAGACTTCCGAGGTGGTCAATTTTGCCCAAGGCGAAATGGCCATGTTTTCTTCATTCGTTGCTTTTCATATCTTGTCCGTTTACCGATATCCTTTCTGGTTGGCCTTTCTTATCACCATGGTGTTTTCGATCCTGTTGGGGATACTGATCGAATATCTGTTTCTGCGTCCCGCCAAGCATCCCACTATCCTGGGGATGATCGTCATTACCCTCGGGGCGGAGATGTTCTTGGTGGGGCTGGCCGGTTGGAAATGGGGGGCGGAACAGAAATATTTTTCGCTGCCGCTGGATCCCTCCGTCACCTATGAGCCCGTAAAAGGGATGATCATCAACAACTGGGCCATAGCCGTGTTTGCCGTGACCACCTGTATCATGTTGTTTCTTTATCTATTCTTCAAGTACAGCAAGTTGGGAGTGGCCATGCGGGCAACCCAGCAAAACAAGCATGCCGCCAAGATCATGGGTATCCGTACCGAGCGAGTGTTTTCCTTTGCCTGGGGATTCAGCTCGCTGATCGGCGCCATCGCGGGGATGTTTTTTGCGTCCCGGGCCACCCTGGACCCTGCCTTCATGATGGAACCCTTCCTGCGCGCCTTCGCCGCAGCCGTCCTGGGGGGACTCATGAGCATCCCCGGGGTGATCATCGGCGGCGGTCTCATGGGATTGATCGAGAACTTCTTCGGTTACTACTTTCCCCATTGGAAACCTATTGTGGCCTTTATTGTGATCATTCTTGTCCTCTGTCTGCGACCGAGCGGACTTTTTGCCAAACATTTCGTAAAAAAAGTGTAACGGATTTAAGGAAGACTGAGGCCAATGGTGACTTCACTTTGATTGCGGAAAGGAGGAGAGGGGTACTCGAGGCATTGTATTACCGGGCGAGACGGTGATGGAGGGGCCTCCGCTTCCGGGTTTGGACGGAGAAGCGGCCATTATTTTAATCCCTAAAAAATGCTCGCTACTGTTTTTCCCACGAAACCAGATGGTCATTAAAAAGGAGGATGCCATGATATTCAGAAAGAAAGTACTTATTTTATTGATTGCGGTACTGGCTGTCTTGTTGATCGCCAATGCAGCACCGGCGGCCACTCTTGCGGGTTTTGATGATAACGAAATTCGTATCGGCCAGTGGGGGCCGCAGACCGGACCCGCGGCGCCCTGGGGATCGGTGGCCCGGGGAAGCAAATTGCTTTTTGATGTCGTCAATGAAGAGGGGGGCATCTACGGCCGGAAAATCAAATATTTCATCCGGGATGACATGTATAACCCCGCCCAGACCGCGGCCGTGGTGAAGGAACTGGTGGAGCGTCAGGGCGTATTCGCCTTTGTCGGCGGCGTTTCCGCGGCCGGCGGTCTTGCCGTGAAGGACTATCTGGCCCAGAATAAGGTGATCTGGGTAGGACCGGCCACCTCCGTCAAGGAGTATGTCTTCCCCGTCCAGCCTTATCTCTTCAGCGTCTATCCCCTCTATGAGGACGAGGCCAGTGTGCTGACGAAGTACATCGTCGAAACCCTGAAGCTCAAGAAGATCGGGATTCTCTATCAGAACGACTCCTATGGGAAAAACGGCTTCGACGGCCTCAAGCAGCGTCTGGACACCTACAAGATGTCTCTCGCGGCCGAGATTCCGGTGGAGCCCACGGAAAAGGATCTCGCCTCCCAGATCCTCCGCCTCAAGAGCTCCGGGGCGGAGGCGGTCCTGATGTACGTCAACCCGACGACGGCCGTCATCGCGCTGAAGACCGCTGCAAACGTCGGCTACAAGCCCCAGTGGGTCTCCTCCAACACCCTTTCCGATTATCCGCTGATGCACAAGATCTCCGGAGGGCTCTGGGAGGGGGTCATCACGGGCAACTTTGGCGAGATCCCGGATTCCAAGAATCCGCTGATGGTCAAATACAAAGAAGCGGCCAAGAGGCTCTCGCCGGAAGAGCGTTGGGGAACCTTCTATTCCGCCGGTATCCTCTTCGCCGATCCCATCGTGGAGGCCCTGAAGAAGGCAGGGCGAAACTTGAGCACCGAGGCGGTCCTGAAGGCGTTAAACGCCATCAAGGATTACCAGACCATCGGTCCGAAGATCAGCTTCACGGAAAAGCAGCATCAGGGATCGGATTCGGTTGTGATCCAGAAATGCGGTCCCAATGGAAGCTACATCGAGCTGCAGGGTTGGACGGCAAACGATTTGGCCACGTGGAAGAAGTAATCGTCCCGGGGGCAGCCCTTGTTCGGCATCGGGTTTAAGGACTGCCCCCGGTTGTACCGTCCTGTTTTCCCGGATTCAAAAGAAATTAGGAATGGAATCTCCGGCAATGGATCATTTCAGGGTTGAAAATCTGAGCATCAGCTTCGGCGGATTGAAGGCGGTCAACAACATCAGCTTCGGCGTGGAGAAGAATTCGATCTTTTCGATCATAGGGCCCAACGGTTCCGGCAAGACCACCATATACAACATGATCAGCGGCATCTATAAACCGGACAGCGGCCGGATCCTCTGCGACGGCGAAGAGCTCGTGGGCCTCTCCCCGGATCGCATCGCCCGCAAGGGGGTGGCCCGCACCTTTCAGAACATCGAGCTCTTCTCCAACGCCACCGTCATGGACAACCTCCTGCTCGGGAGACACATCCACATGAAGACGGGTGTATTTTCCGGCGCCTTCCTCTGGGGGCGGGGCTCCCGGGCCGCCCGGGAAGAGATCCGGAACCGGGAGATCGTCGAGAAGATCATCGATTTTCTGGACCTGCAATCGGTACGGAACAACTATGTGGCCAGCCTCCCCTACGGCAAACGAAAACTGGTGGAACTGGGTCGCGCCCTCGCCCTGGAACCCAAGATACTCCTGCTGGATGAACCCTCTGCCGGTATGAATACCGAGGAGAAAGAGGACCTAAATATCTGGATCAAGGACATCCAGGCCGACTATCGGGTGACAATCCTTTTGATCGAGCACGATATGAACATGATCATGGGCATTTCCGACCGGATACTGGCCATGAACCAGGGGGAGAAGATCATCGAGGGGACGGCGAAGGAGGTCCAGAGCCACCCGGAGGTCATCAGGGCGTATCTGGGGGAGGAGCACGGATGCTGAAAGTGAACAATATTGAAACCTGGTATGATCTGATCCGGGCGCTCCACGGTATCTCTTTCGAGGTGAAGCAGGGTGACATTGTGGCTTTGCTGGGGTCCAACGGGGCGGGGAAATCGACAACCTTGAAGACCATCATGCGCCTCCTCTATGATCTGAAGGAGGAGCAGCCGGAAAAGGGCGCCATCGAATTCTTGGGCGAACGCATCGACCGTAAGAAAACGGACGAGATTGTCCGCATGGGCATCAGTTACGTTCCGGAAGGCCGGGAGGTTTTCCCGGAGCTGTCCGTGCTGGAAAATATCATGATGGGCGCCTATACCCGGAGGGACAGGAAGGGGGTCAAGGATGACATGGACCATGTGTTTGCTCACTTTCCGATCCTGAAGGCCAGGAAGGATCAAGAGGCGGGCCATCTCAGCGGCGGGGAACAGCAGATGCTG
>PLLC01000042.1 GCA_003141195.1 Syntrophaceae bacterium | reverse complement strand
TCGGAGTTCTGCAAAGCTCTCGTTGTGTAATCGAGAGGGCGGAGCTGTCCCCATAGCCTGTCATTGCGAGCAATCAAAGCCCCGAGCGAAGCGTCGGGGGAAGCAAACTCTCCCATTACAGCCCCATCGCTTTTCCATCCCCATCCTTCCCCAGCATCACCCCAGCGGAATAAAGGCATCCAGCAGAGAGACCTTTGAACAACGGTAGATTTTCAAGATGAGGATATTTGTCACAGGAGGCGCCGGCTACATCGGCAGCCATGTCGTCAAGGCGCTGGGGTCGCTGGGCCATGAGATCCTCGTCTACGACAACCTGAGTACCGGCCACTCCTGGGCCGTCCTCTACGGCCGGCTCGTCCAAGGGGATCTTGCCAATGCGCCCTTCCTGGAGGCCACCCTCGCAGCATTCCGGCCCGAGGCGGTCATCCATTTCGCCGCCTCCATCCAGGTGGAGGAATCCGTCCGCGAGCCCCTGAACTACTACGGAAACAACGTCGCCAACACCCTAAACCTCCTCGCGGCGATGGACCGCTGCGGCGTCCGTAACCTCGTCTATTCCTCGACGGCCGCCGTCTACGGCATCCCCGAGACGATCCCCGTCTCCGAGACGGCCCCGCTCTCTCCCATCAACCCCTACGGCGCCTCCAAGGTGATGGTGGAGGGCATCCTGCGGGATCTGGCGAAGGCCCGACCCTTTTGCTATATCGCTCTCAGGTACTTCAACGTCGCCGGGGCCGATCCGGAATGCCGCATCGGCCAGGCCTACGCCGAAGCCACCCACCTCATCACTCGCGCCCTCAAGACGGCCAAAGGGGAATACGAAAGTCTCTCCATCTACGGCACCGATTATCCCACGCCCGACGGCACCTGCATCCGGGATTACATCCACGTGAACGACCTCGCGGACGTCCACGTCCGGGCGCTGGAGCACCTGATGGCCGGCAACGGCTCCGACGTCATGAACTGCGGCTACGGCCACGGTTTCTCAGTCAAGGAGGTGGTCGCGGCGGCCAAACGCGTTACGGGGATCGACTTCCCCGTCCTGGAGACGGATCGCCGGGCCGGAGATCCCCCGGCGCTGATCGCCGACAGTGCACGCCTCAGAAACAAGACCGGCTGGGCGCCCCGCCACGACGACCTAGAGTTCATCATCCGGACGGCCTGGGAGTGGGAGAAGGGAAACAGGAAGGAAAACAGGTGAATACCGGTGGATTCCGGGAATTAAGTATACTGTTTGAATGCATAAGTAATCTTGGTTGAAAGGAAACCTCCAAGTGGTGCAGCGAGACCTTTGAAAAATACCCCCACTTTGTCATTCCCGCGAAAGCGGGAATCCAGAAGGTCTTGAAAGGATTGGATTCTTGCTTTCGCAGGAATGACGATTTTCCGAATTTCAGGAGTAATTCCCTAAGATAAAGCTCTCCGCTTGACATGCTATCTGCCCTATTGTACTATTTGTCCATAACGTACACAGGGGATGCTGCGATGACCACAAAAATATCCACGGCAGACGCCAGAAAAAACTTTTCTAATATTGTTAACCGTGTATCTTTTGGGAAAGAATCTATCATTCTGACCAGAAGAGGCGAGGAGATTGCCGCTCTGGTCGCAATGGACGAACTCAAGCTGCTTCAGGAATTAGAAGACCGTATAGATATTGCCGATGCCATTAAGGCAATTAAAGAGCAGGGTGAGGACATCCCCGCCGAGCAGTTCTGGAAAAAATTGGGTCTCTAAAGTGGCATACACAATAAAGTTTAGACCCGCTGTCGAAAAGAGTCTGAGAACACTTCCCCAAAAGGAATTGATACGAATAAAGAGGAAAATCGACGCCCTCGCTGAAAATCTGCCGGACCCGGCTATAACAAAAATGAAGGGAAACAACAAGTTTCATAAAATAAGGGTGGGAGATTACCGCATCATTTATGAAATTCATGATGACACCCTTGTGATCCTGGTGGCAAAGATCGGCCACAGAAAAGACATCTATAAACACCTCCCTGGCCCATCCTGATTCAGACACAGAATTCCGGGAGAATTCCGGGAACAGTCGGAAGCCGACCAGGAACGGATCATCGGCGCCTTGACATAGGCAGCCAAACCAGGTTAGAAGTAGCTTAGCCCATGAAAAACGGCCTTCATTTCCATGAAACAGAATGGTGAAAACATGCTAGGCAAAGATATCCGAGTGGAAGCGTTCTGGGATGAGGAAGCTCAGGTCTGGGTTGCCTCCAGCGACGATGTCCCGGGGTTGATCACGGAAGCGGATACGATGGAGCATCTCATGCAAAAGCTGAAAATCGTAATTCCTGAATTGCTCCAGGCAAATGGCCTGCTTGACGAGCCCGGCACGATCGACATTCCCATTCATCTATTCGGAAAATGGCAGGAAGTCATCAAGACCGAATCCCGAAATGGCTGACTACGCCCCGATCGTCAAAAAAATCCTTTCCGAAAATGATTTGATAGATTTTGCTTTATACCGGGGTCACTACAAAGGGAATCTTCGCTGTAGACAAGACTTTTTCATTAAGACGACGAAAAGACACGCGGCTCGATGCGGTCGTCGATTTTAGGCTCAAAATATTGCTGTTATCTTTTTGGTAGGCCCCCTTCGATCAGGGAATGGCAGCAACTGTTTTGAGCGCAGATGGTGAGGGGCAGATCGTGAAAAATATACCGGCTACACTTCGAGATGTTTGAATTTTCCAAAATTTGGATAGGGTCCTTTTTTCTGCCCGACTTTTCAAAAAATCGGGACTTGGTAGAGGATATCACCGGCAGATGTTGATCAACTTTTCCGTTATGGCGACACCGTTCACCTCAAAATACTCTGTTACGGGAGCGGTTTCATGGCTGATCCGCCCGCTGCTCCACGTCCGGGCAGACCTTTCCCTATATTTACACCGTTCCGAGGATTCTACCCCCTCGGAACAGATTGAAGGCCATTTGTCTGAAAAGACCATCCAGTGCGTTTTTGACAATCCTGGTAAACCGGGCGCGAAACGCATGACTATGCAGGTGGCTTAACCCGAAGTATTGCTCCACGATGTAACGCTTCTTCGAGATCCCTTTGTTCCGCTCTTTCTCATAATCGGTCAGTTTTGTTGATCTTGTATCCCTCCTCATGATGCCGTCTGCGATACCGTTCATGTGGAGGAACCCGCTGTTGGGTTCGCCATAATACCCCTTATCGGCGTAGACTTTCTTGATCGGGCCTTCGGTATGGAAACTGGCGGTGACACAGAAAGGGAGATAGGTGCTGTCATGAACCGATGCTGGAGTCAGTTCAGTAGCAAGGACAAATCCGTAATTCGTATCCACGGATGCGTGCTCATTGAAGCCGTAATGCATAACACCTTTTTTGACGACCCAGTCAGAATCCAGATCACGAGAAAACTTAAGGAGATTACCGTTCTTGTCCAGCTTACCCTCCGGGGTCTCTCTCTTTTCTCGTTGCTTTTTGATCTCCTCGTTGCTGATAGGATGGCTGGCGGATTGAACCAGGCGGGCGTCCACGGCAACCCCCTCGTTGATGACAAGCCCCTTCCGGGAGAACTGCTGAAGGACGACGCTGTTAATCAGGTTCATTGCCTCTTTGGAAAGACGACCCCGAAACCGGGAAAAGGTTGAATGATCGGGTGAATGCTGATCGAAGGACAACCCCATGAACTTCTTGAAGGAGATCCGGTCGTTGATCTGGTTTTCCAGCTCCGGGTCGGAATCGATCCGGTACCACTTCTCCAGGAGAAGCCCTCTCAGGAGCATCAGTGGAGAATAGGCGTCGGCGCCTTCACGGCTGGTCCCGACGGTATAATGAGCCATCAGAATTTCTTCCACCTGCGACCAGTTGATGACCTGGTTGATCTTTTCCAACCTCTCGAGGCTGCGGTTATGTTCCATGGATCTCAGAAGCGATACTTCGGCGAATGTCATGTTCTGATCGATTTGTTTGTATCCCATATCCCCTCCGGTAAGAAATTTGATGGCTGGAATATGGCAAAAATACGATGATATGTCAAGCAATATTGAATATTTATTATGATTTATTTCAAAATTTCTCATGCAATTTTTTTACGAATCACTCACCCGAAAAATTCGGTGCGGTCTCCTCGTCGGCTATGTCGCGAGGGAGGTCATCGATGAGCGATCCGGGGAAAATCGGAGTTATGCAAACCTCTCACTTCTTCCTGAAACAAATATGCTGATATTTTTCTTTATATTATAGATTTCAAATGAAAATCGTGATAATGAAAATCAAAACATAAAGGCAGTTGACAAAGTTCCATCCCGTATAATCATGCCGGAGGGAAATATGGACTGGCTGACAAAACCCCCGTTTCTTACAAAAGAGCGGGGTTTTTTATTAAAGATGATTGGTTCACGGAGATTTTATGCCGATCCAGATAAACATGGGTTGGGTACGTCAGGATCATTAACAAAAGGAGGTGTTTATGCTTAAGTATCGAGTCTTTCTTCTTGCACTGATTTTTTCGTTGGTATCGGGCTGTGCGTGGCAGCGTATTCCTGACTTACCTGTGTATACGCTTGAAGCTCCAATACCATTAAAAGTCGGGGTTATGTTCGCTGATAACTCCCCATCAACTTACTATGGGCCTGGTATGCTTAAGGAATGGAATGAGATGCGGCTCTTTGAATCTATAATCTATCCATATCGCGAGGGTGATTTGGTTGACGCGGTCATGAGAATGACAATTACAGGTGGTTGGAAGGGTTCGGGAGCAGCAGCAGGTTTTATAACTGGGTTAACCTTGGGACTTGCCGGAACTGTTGTCGGCCCCAGTTTGACTGGGACACACGAAGCGCTAGCAATAATGAATAAGTCATCAAGCGAAGTTGGACGTTACACAGTTCAAGTAGAGTCCACCGTTGAATGGGGAATGGCTGCCAACAGTGGAGAAGTTTCAAAGAAAGCAGACGAATTGCAAAAGAAAAGAATGGCATTTGAGTTGGCAAAGAAGATTCGGGCCGACCGGCAAAGCCTTCTCTCCATTTTAGGAAAATAGCCATGTCCAACCATCCATGCAGTCGTTATCTGTAAGAAATGAACAGCAAATGAAACAATATCCTAACATAGACTACGGCTCGGAATTACAGGCAAGGGCTCTTGATTCAATAAAAACCGGGCATTGTTTGGAAGCTTCAATTATAATATTTCAACTCTTAGAAATATTCCTGAGAATTGCCATCAGGGGATTTGGAGCAGGGTCAGGTGTATGTGATTCTACGCTTACAAAATGCGCTGAGGAAGAAAACAGTTTCTACCGATTGACCTTGTACCTTGATCTGATTCTCCCCGCTAATGAAATCTCAGAGGAATTACGCGATCTGAGTAAAGAAAGAAATAGAATAATGCATAAGCTCTTCTTTGAATTCAATGAGGTCAGTTCGTTGAATGAAGCGCTGAAAGCATTTTGCTTGAAGGGCGTGAACCTGCACAATAAGATTATTCTTCTGTTAGGAGAGAATGAGCATTGACATAAGAAGCGGCTCCACCTGTTCGCCGATAAATCCAGCTAAAGGTGAGCCGCGCCGTTACTCTCTTTTCATCAGTAATCCTTGATTCTGACAACTGCCCATCACTGAATTGTTGTAGGTGAACTCAACATTCTGGTAAAGCCTGTCAACGCTCATCGGTGATCATAAGAAATGGATAAAAGGGGTAGCAATAGGGTAGCAAAAAGAAAAAGGGGCTACAGACTTTCATCTGTAACCCATTTATTTTGTTTGGTGGGTCGTACGGGAATCGGACCCGTGACCAACGGATTAAAAGTCCGCTGCTCTACCGGACTGAGCTAACGACCCTTGGATTTTGAGCCGAACCTCCTAACAGGAACGGTGTCCCCTTGTCAAGCGCTAATCTGAAGCGCCGACGTGATTTCCGCCGTCCCCTCAGTCCGCGAAGGGGTCGGCGAGGCTGATCGTTTCGTCCCGATCCGGGCCCACAGAGACGAGGACCATCCGGACGCCGGCCAGGGTCTCCAGCCGTTCGATATAGCGCCGGGTGTTCCGGGGGAGGTCCTCGATCTGCTTTGCCCCACGGATATCCTCCGTCCAGCCGTCCAACTCCTCGTAGCCGGGCCGGCAATGCGCGAGGAGGCGCAGGTTGGCGGGAACGGATTCGGTGAACTCCTCCTTCTCCGTCCGGTAGCTGGTGCAGATCTTCAGCTTTTCAATCCCGGTCAGGACGTCGAGTTTGGTCAGGGCGATCCCGGTGATGCCGGAGATGCGGACGGCATGGCGGACCAGGACCATGTCGAGCCAGCCGCAGCGGCGCTTGCGGCCCGTCGTTGCCCCGAATTCCTGCCCGACCTGCTGGAGCCTGTCCCCCGTTTCGTCGTGGAGCTCCGTCAAAAAGGGGCCTTCCCCCACCCGCGTCGTGTAGGCCTTGCAGATCCCGACCACCGACCGGATGGCCTGCGGTCCCACGCCGGTCCCGCAGGCGGCGTTCCCGGCGACGGTGTTGGAGGAGGTGACATAGGGAAAGGTGCCGTGGTCGATGTCGAGGTGAGACCCCTGGGCGCCCTCGAAGAGGACCTTCTTCCCCTTCGCGATCTCCCTTTGCAGGAGGAGGGAACAGTCGGCCGCGTAAGGCCGGATGCGGTCGGCATAGACCCGGTACTCTTCCCGAATCGCCGCGCCGTCGATCGGTTCTTCCCCGAAGAGCTTCGTCAAGTAGAAGTTCTTCTCCTCCACGTTCCGATCCAGCTTTTCCCGGAAGACCTCTTCGTCGAGGAGATCGCAGACACGGATGCCGATCCGCGCGATCTTGTCCTCGTAAGCCGGTCCGATGCCCCGGCCGGTCGTGCCGATCTTCTTGCCTACGCCGTGCGATTCCCGGGCAACGTCGATCCGCCGGTGGTAGGGCATGATGACGTGCGCCTTCTCGCTGAGGAAGAGCGGGGTATTGTCGGGAAGCAGGCCCCGCTCCCGGAGACTGTCCAGCTCCCCGATCAGGACCTGCGGATCCACGACAACGCCGTTGCCGATGATGCAGATCTTGCCCCCATGGAGAATGCCAGAGGGGATGAGGTGCAGGATGGTCTTTTTTCCCCCGACGACCAGGGTATGACCGGCGTTGTTGCCCCCCTGGAACCGGGCGATCACATCGGCATGTTCCGCATAAATATCGACTACCTTCCCTTTTCCCTCGTCACCCCACTGGGTTCCGACCACAACCACGTTTGCCATAACGATTCTCCAAAAATGTTTACATCTCCAGTTCTGTGACCGAGATCATATTCGGCAGCTTCCGCAATTTGTCGAGGAGCTCCGGAGAAACCACGCTATCGGTGCCGAGAACGACCATGGCCTGACCGTCGACCTGCTCGCGGCTCAGGTGGAGGCGCGCGATATTGACCCCGTTCTGGCCGAGGGTTGTGCCGATGTTGCCGATGACGCCCGGCTTGTCGTTGTTGTACAGGACGAGCATCCGTCCCTCCGGGATCACCTCAACCGTGAATTTGTTGATCCGGACGATCCGCAAATCTCGCCGCCCGAAGATGGCGCCGGCGGCAAAGGTTTTTTCCTTCGCGGTTTTGACCGTCACGGAGATCATGCTGGTGTAGTCCTTTACCTCGCTGCTCCTCGCCTCGACCACCCGGATGCCCCGTTCCTTGGCGACGAAGGGGGCGTTGATGTAGTTCACCCCCTCGTTGAGAATCGGGGTAAGCAACCCCTTGAGCAGCGAAATGGTGATCGGCGCGACGTTGTAGTTGAGGATCTCCCCGCTGTATTCGACGGCCACCTCCTGGATTCCCCCGGAGACGAGCTGGGCCTCGAACTTGCCGAGCTTCTCCGCCAGGGTCAGGTAGGGGCGGATGACGGCGAGGATCTCGGCGCTCACCGACGGGAAGTTCACGGCGCCCTTGATTTCGCCCGTTGTCAAGTAGGCGCTGATCTGCTCGGCGACGGCGATCGCCACGTTGATCTGCGCTTCGTCCGTCGAGGCGCCGAGGTGGGGGGTGCAGATAACGTTGTCCAGGGCGACGAGCGCCATGTTCTTCGTCGGCTCCTCCACGAAGACGTCGAGGGCGGCGCCGGCGATCCGGCCGGAGACGAGGGCGTCATAGAGATCCTGCTCGTCGATGATTCCGCCCCGGGCGCAGTTGATCACGCAGGCGTCCTTCTTCATCTTTGCGAAGGCCGCCGCGTTGATCAGCCCCCGGGTCTCCTTCGTCAGCGGGGTGTGGACCGTGATGAAATCGGCCGTCCGGAAGATCTCGTCCAGCGAGGCGAGGGTGAATCCCGCCTTCTCCGCCGCCTCCGGAGAGATGAAGGGATCGTAGGCGAGGACCTTCATCTTGAGCCCCTGGGCGCGGTCGGCGACGATGCTGCCGACGCGGCCGATCCCGATGACGCCGAGGGTCTTGTTCAGCAGCTCATGCCCGGTAAATTTGCTCTTCTCCCACTTGCCGGCCTTCATCGACGCCGTCGCCTGCGGGATCTTCCGGACCAGGGAGAGCATCATCGAGATCGCGTGTTCGCCGGTGGTGACGGCGTTGCCGCCGGGGGTGTTCATGACGACGATCCCCCGTTTGCCGGCGGCCGGGATGTCCACGTTGTCGAGGCCGATGCCGGCGCGGCCGACGACCTTCAGCCGGTCGGCGAGGTCGATGACCTCCTGCGTCACCTTCGTGGCGCTCCGGATGACCAGGGCATCGTAATCCTTGATCACCGCCTTCAATTCGTCGGGGGTCATTTTCGTCTTGACGTCCACCTCGATCCCCGGTGTCTTCTTGAATATCTCGATCCCTTCTTTGGAAAGGTTGTCGCTGATCAGCACTCTCTTCATGGGTCTTCTCCTCCCTGCCAAATCTATAGCGCGGCGATCTTTTCCCGGTAAACCTTCTCCAATTCTTCCAGCGCGGCGCGGATCTCTTCGGGGGCGATTATGGGACCGCACCAGAAGCGGAATCCCGGAGGCGCATCCTTGTAGGAGCCCATGTCGTAGGCCGCTTTTCTCTTTCCCATCTCGCCTGCGATGCCTTTGAGGAACTTCGCCTGTTCCTCCTTCGGCATGGCGCGAACTTCCGGGCTGACCACAGAGAGGCAGACGGAGGTATTGGAACGGATCTCCGGCGTTTCGGCCAGGAAGGCGATCCAGTCGTTCTTTGCGACCCACGCCTCGACGACCTCGAGATTCGCCATGCTCCTCCGGATGAGGCCGTCGAGACCGATTCCGTCCGCCCACTTCAGCGCGTCGAGGTAGTCCTCCACACACAGCAGAGAAGGCGTATTGATCGTATCCGCTTCAAATATTGCCCGATTGATCTTTCCGCCCTTCTTCAGGCGGAAGATCTTGGGAAGCGGCCAGGGCGGATCGTAGGAATCCAGCCGTTTCACGGCGCGGGGGCCGAGGACGAGCATCCCGTGACCGGCCTCTCCGCCGAGACATTTCTGCCAGGAGAAGGTAGCCACATCCACTTTCGACCAGTCGATGGGCATGGCAAAGGCGGCGCTCGTGGCGTCGCAGAGGGAAAGTCCCTTCCGGTCGTCCGGGATCCAGTCCCAGTTCGGGATTTTTACGCCGCTTGTCGTTCCGTTCGCGACGTAGACGACGTCGCCGTCCCAGTTGACCGCGGTCAGATCGGGGATTTTCCCATAATCGGCCCGGAGGATCGTGGGGTTCAGTTTCAACTGTTTGGTGACGTCCGTGGCCCACCCCTCGGAGAAGCTCTCCCAGACGAGAACGGTGACCGGAAGGGGGCCCAGGCAGCTCCACATGGCGGCCTCGAAGGCCCCCGTATCCGAGGCGGGCATGATACCGACAAGATAATTTTCAGGAATTCCCAGGATCCGTTTGGTTTCCTGAATGGCGCGGAGCAGTTTTTCCTTTCCCAGGGCGGAGCGATGGGAACGTCCGACTGCGGCGTCTTTCAGGGCATTAAGATTCCAGTCCGGTCTCTTGCTGCAGGGACCGGAGGCGAAATGGGGATTGCTCATGAGCAGCTCCTTCCGTGAAGTAAAATGAAGACAAAATAACGATGGTGAGATATATCAGCATTGAGGCGACTACTCAAGCGTTTTTGGATATGGGTTGACGCCGGAGGCGGGAAAGGGTATGTATCCGAAAACAGACGGAGGTTCGCCGTGAAAAAGATCAAAACCCTGTTTTTCTGCCAGAATTGCGGTCAGCAGTCGCCGAAATGGCTGGGCCGGTGTCCCTCTTGCGGCGAATGGAACCGTTTCGTCGAAGAGGAGGTCCGGGACGTCGATGCGGCCCGTCCGGCCGATGTCCGTTTCGACGGCGTTCCGCAGTCCATCGAGGCCATCACTGCCGACGAGGGGGAACGGCTCCGGACGGGGATCGCCGAACTGGACCGCGTCCTGGGCGGCGGGATCGTCGGCGGCTCCGCGATCCTGGTCGGGGGAGATCCAGGCATCGGTAAATCGACGCTCCTCCTGCAGGTCCTCGAAAAACTGGCCGGCCGGGGCCTGCCGGTTCTCTACGTATCAGGCGAGGAGTCGGCCCGGCAGATCAAGCTCCGGGGAAAACGGCTCGGCGCGTCCTCGAAGGACCTCCTGATTCTCGTCGAGGTCGAACTGGAAAACATCCTCAACCGCATCCAGGAGGTGCGGCCCGCCGCGGTCGTCATTGATTCCATCCAGACCGTCTATTCTCCGGTTCTCTCCTCCGCGCCGGGAAGCGTGGGGCAGGTGCGGGAGGCGTCGGGGAGACTCATCCTCCTCGCCAAGAAAACGGGCATCCCGGTCTTCCTGGTTGGCCATGTCACAAAGGACGGTTCGATCGCCGGCCCGAAGGTTCTCGAACACATGGTGGATACGGTCCTCTATTTCGAAGGGGATTCCGGTCACGCCTACCGGATCATTCGGGGGATCAAGAACCGCTTCGGTCCGACCCACGAAATCGGCGTCTTTGAGATGCGGGACACGGGTCTCGTCGAGGTTGCCAATCCCTCGGCCTTCTTTCTGGCGGAGCGTCCGGAAGGGGCGGCAGGGTCGGTCGTCGTGCCGAGCATGGAGGGGACGCGGCCGATCCTGATCGAGGTTCAGTCCCTGGTCGGTTCGACGAGTTTCGGCATGCCGAGAAGAACGGCGATCGGCGTGGACCACAACCGGGTTTCGCTGCTGACGGCCGTCATGGACAAGATCTGCGGCATCCATCTCGGCGGCAGCGACATCTTTCTGAATGTGGCGGGTGGCGTCAAGGTCGATGAGACGGCGATCGATCTGGGGATCGTATCCGCAATGGCCTCCAGTTTCCTCGACCGGCCGATCGCGACCGGGACCGTCGTCTTCGGGGAAGTCGGCCTGACGGGAGAGATCCGGGGCATCTCCCAGACGGAGGTCCGGATCAAAGAGGCGGCCCGGATGGGATTTACACGCTGCATTCTCCCCAGGACGCAGAACCGCGAGGGCCGGCAGGAGAAAAACATCGAACTGATCCCGATCCGTTCCCTGAAGGAACTGACGGAGCATCTCTTTTGACGGCTGCTTTAAAAAGCAAAAATTTATCAGGCATGTCTTGACAGGAAAGAATAGATGCTTATGATAAACAGGATCTACGAGGCCATAAGATGATTTGTCAATCGAATATAATGAGGAAAGGAGAAATTAAAGCATGAAAATCAGACCATTACAGGACAGAGTGATCGTGAAACGGATCGAAGAAGAGGCGAAAACCAAGGGGGGGATCATCATACCCGATACGGCCAAAGAGAAGCCGATGGAAGGGCTGGTCATCTCCGTAGGGAAGGGCAAAACGGCCGATGACGGCAAGCTGATCAAACCGGATGTCAAGGCGGGTGATCGGATCCTTTTCGGCAAGTATTCTGGGACCGAGGTGAAGATCGACGGCGACGAGCTTCTGATCATGCGCGAGGACGACATCCTTGGCATCTTAGAGAAATAATCAATTGATCATATAGAAGGAGGATACAGCAAATGGGAGCTAAGATACTTAAGTACGATGAAGAGGCGAGAAAATCGATTCTCAAGGGTGTCAACACCCTGGCCGACGCAGTAAAGATCACCCTCGGTCCCAAGGGAAGGAATGTGATTCTAGACCGGAGCTACGGTGCCCCAACGGTCACCAAGGACGGCGTGACCGTCGCCAAGGAGATCGAGCTGGAAGACAAATTCGAGAACATGGGCGCCCAGATGGTGAAGGAAGTCGCCAGCAAGACGAGCGACGTCGCCGGCGACGGGACCACCACCGCCACCATCCTGGCCCAGGCGATCTTCCGCGAAGGCGCCAAGAGCGTGGCCGCCGGGAGCAACCCGATGGACGTGAAACGCGGGATCGACAAGGCCGTGGACGTGGTCGTGAAGGAGCTCAAGAAGATGAGCAAACCGACCAAGGACGCCAAGGAGATTGCCCAAGTCGGCACCATCTCCGCCAACAACGACGAGACCATCGGCGGGATCATCGCCGAGGCGATGGAGAAGGTCGGCAAGGAAGGCGTCATCACCGTGGAAGAGGCCAAAGGGCTGGAGACCGAGTTAGAGATCGTCGAAGGGATGCAGTTTGATCGCGGCTACCTCTCTCCCTATTTCGTGACGAACGCCGAGAAGATGGAAGTCGAGCTGGAAGACTGCCTCATCCTCATCAATGAGAAGAAGATCAGCAATATGAAGGACCTCCTTCCCATTCTGGAGCAGATCGCCAAGATGGGCAAACCTCTCCTCATCATTTCCGAGGACATTGAAGGCGAAGCGCTCGCCACCCTCGTGGTCAACAAGATCCGCGGCACCCTCCATGTGGCAGCCGTCAAGGCCCCGGGCTTCGGCGACAGAAGAAAGGCCATGCTGGAAGACATCGCCATCCTCACGGGCGGCAAGATGATCTCCGAGGATATGGGTTACAAACTTGAGAACACGAAGATCGAAGACCTCGGCCGCGCCAAGCGGATCATCATCGACAAGGACAACACGACGATCATCGACGGGGCCGGCGACCGCGCCTCCCTCCAGGGCCGGGTAAAGCAGATCCGCGCCCAGGTCGATGAGACTACCTCCGATTACGACCGCGAGAAGCTCCAGGAGAGACTGGCAAAGCTGGTCGGCGGCGTGGCGGTGATCAAGGTCGGTGCCGCGACCGAGACGGAGATGAAGGAAAAGAAGGCGCGCGTCGAGGATGCCCTCAATGCGACCCGTGCAGCCGTGGAAGAGGGGATTGTCCCCGGCGGCGGCGTGGCTTACCTTAGGACGCTTCCCGCGCTGGACAAGATGAAACTGGAAGGCGACGAGGAAGTCGGCGTCCGGATCGTGAAGAAGGCCCTCGAAGAGCCGATCAAGATGATCGCGAACAACGCCGGTGTCGAGGGAAGCATCGTCGTGGAGAAGGTCAAGGAGAAGAAGGGCGCCTACGGCTTCAACGCCCAGACCGACAAGTACGAAGACATGATTGCTGCCGGCGTCATCGATCCGACCAAGGTGGCCCGATTTGCGCTGCAGAATGCGGCGAGTGTCGCGTCCCTCATGCTGACGACCCAGTGCATGGTTGCCGACAAGCCGAAGGATGAACCGGCGATGCCGTCCATGCCTCCGGGCGGCGGCGGATACCCCGGCATGGGGATGTAATTCCCAATCACAGGTTGATTCAACAAAGGCCCCCGTTGCTTTTTTCAGCGACGGGGGCCTTTTCATTTGGGCGCCGCGGCTGAGATGCGGCGGCCGGGACGGAAAAAACAAAGAGAGGCTTGAAAGTGGCGGGGATTTGTGATAGCTTTTTCTGCTATTTACTTAGATATGTCATCTTGAGGAGCGTTGCATGGATTACAAGGAGAGTTTAAATCTGCCGAAGACCGATTTTCCCATGAAGGCCAACCTAACAAAGCGGGAGCCGGAGATGCTGACACGCTGGGACGGGATGCGCATATACGACCGGATCCGAGCGGACGCGAGAGGGCGGAAGCCTTACATCCTCCATGACGGCCCCCCCTACGCCAACGGGAATATTCACCTGGGGACGGCGCTCAACAAGATCATCAAGGACATCCTGATCAAGGCGAAGAACATGACGGGCCGCGACAGCGTCTACGTCCCCGGCTGGGATTGTCACGGCCTCCCCATCGAACACCAGGCGGACAAGGAGTTGGGCGAGAAGAAGGCGACGATGTCACAGGCGGACAAGCGCCGCTTCTGCCGGGTTTATGCCGATCAATACGTCGGGATACAACGGGAGCAGTTCAAACGCCTCGGGGTCTTCGGGGATTGGGACAATCCCTACCTCACGATGACCTATGACTACGAGGCGACGACGGTCGCCGAGTTCGGGAAGCTCTACTTAAACGGCAGCGTTTACAAGGGGAAGAAGCCCGTCTACTGGTGCGCCTCCTGCAAGACCGCCCTGGCGGAGGCGGAGGTGGAATACCAAGATCATACGACGCCGTCGATCTACGTAAAATTTGCCTGCATTTCCGATGTGGCGGCGCGTCTCCCGAAGCTCTCCGGCGAGAAGGTCTCCGTCGTCATCTGGACGACAACCCCCTGGACGATCCCGGCGAACCTCGCCATCGCCTTCCATGAGGATTTCCTCTATGTGGCGGTGAAAGTGAAGGGCGAGGTCCTCATCCTCGCGAAGGACCTGTTGGACTATTGTCTCGAGGCGTTCGGCTTCCGCAACGAACCCCATGAGATTCTCGACGAATTCTCCGGGTCCGTCCTGGAGGGGCTCAAATGCCGCCATCCGCTGATCGACCGGGAGAGCCTGCTGATTCTCGCCCCCTTCGTCACCCTCGACGCGGGGACCGGCTGCGTCCACATCGCCCCGGGCCACGGTCAGGAGGACTACGAGATCGGGATGAAGTACGGTCTGGAGAATTACGCCCCCGTGGACGACGATGGAAATTTCACGCACGACGTCAAGGACTTCGCGGGACAGTTCGTCTTCGCTGCGAACGGCGCAATCAATGCGAAGCTCAAGGAGACGGGCGCCCTGCTCCGGGAGATGGATATCCAGCACACCTATCCCCACTGCTGGCGCTGCAAGCAGCCGATCATCTTCCGCTCGACGGAACAGTGGTTCATCTCCATGGAGAAGAACGATCTCCGGAAGAAGACCCTCGCGGCCATCGACGCCGTGACCTGGATCCCGTCCTGGGGGCGCGACCGGATCTATGGGATGGTCGAGAACCGGCCCGACTGGTGCATTTCCCGCCAGCGCCTCTGGGGCGTTCCGATCACGATGTTCTACTGCAAGGCCTGCGGGAGCGAGCTCATGACGCAGGAGATCCTCGAAACCGTAGCGGGGCTCGTCCGGGAACATGGCGCCGACGTCTGGTTCGAGCGCGAGCCGAAAGAGCTGATGCCGGCGGGGACCCGCTGTCCGAAATGCGGCGAGGAGACCTTCAAGAAGGAGACGAACATCCTCGACGTCTGGTTCGATTCCGGTGTGAGCCACGCCGCCGTCCTCGAACACCGGTCGGATCTCAGCTCCCCGGCGGACATGTACCTCGAGGGGAATGATCAGCACCGGGGCTGGTTTCACTCTTCTCTCCTCGAATCCGTGGGGACGAGGGGGCGGGCGCCCTACCGGAACGTCCTGACCCACGGCTTCGTCGTGGACGGCGACGGGAAGAAGATGTCCAAGTCCGTGGGGAACGTGATCGACTCCCAGACGATCATCGACCAGTACGGGGCCGAGATCCTCCGGCTCTGGGTGGCCGCCGAGGACTACACCGAGGATATCCGGATCTCCGAGGAGATCCTGAAGCGCCTCGTCGAGGCCTACCGGCGGATCCGGAACACGAGCCGGTTCATCTTAGGGAACCTCTATGACTTCAACCCGGCGACGGACGCCGTCCCTTATGGAGAGATGGCAGAGATGGACCGCTGGATCCTCCACCGGCTCCAGGAGGTGATCCGCCGTGTACGGGAGGCCTACGAGCAGTACCAGTTCCATGTGGTCTATTACATCCTCTACAACTTCTGCACCGTGGACCTCTCAGCGCTCTACCTCGACGTCCTCAAGGACCGGCTCTACACGTCGAAGGCGGCCTCCCTTTCCCGCCGGTCGGCGCAGACAGCGGTGATGGAGGTCCTGGAGGCGATGGTCCGGCTCCTCGCGCCGATCCTCACCTTCACGGCGGAGGAGGTGTGGCTGGCCCTGCCTGCCTACCCGGGAAAAGCGGAAAGCGTCCACCTAACGCAGTTTCCGGAGGTGAACGGGGCGCTGCTCCAGCCGGAGCTGGCCGAGAAATGGAAGACGCTCATCGCCGTCAAGGGCGAGGCGGCCAAGGCGATCGAGACGGCCCGGCAGAACAAGGTTCTGGGCCATTCTCTCGACGCCGCCGTCGCCGTCGCCGCGCCGGAAAAACTCCGGCCCCTCCTGGAGACGCACATGGAGGACCTCCGGGCGCTCCTCATCGTCTCCGACTTGTGTGTCGTAGATGAGCAGGGAATCGGCGAGGCGTACCGGAGCGCCGAGATCCCCGGGCTCCTGGTCGGCGTGAGCCGGGCGAAGGGGGCAAAGTGCAACCGCTGCTGGAACTACAGCGGGACGGTGGGCGCAAACGCCGAACACCCGACGCTCTGTGCGAGATGTCTGGGGAATCTGTAACGGGTCATACGGCGGACCGGCCCGGCAGCGGGCAATGTTCACAAATCGATGAGGTGGGTTTTGCGGAAGAGGAACATCCTTTTTCTGGCGGCCACATTCCTGGTGATCCTTTTCGATCAGGCGACGAAGGCCTGGATCATCTCGACGATGCGCCTCTATGATTCGTTTGTCGTGATCGGGGGGTTCTTCAATATCACGCACGTCCGGAATCCCGGCGCCGCTTTCGGCTTCCTGGCCGCCGCCCCGCCGATGTTCCGCTATACATTCTTCATTGTTGTGACGGTGGCGGCGATCCTCCTGATCCTCCACTACCTCCGCATCAGCCGGATAGAGTCACCCTCCCTGGTTTCGGCGCTCGCGCTCATCCTGGCCGGGGCCGTGGGGAACCTCATTGACCGGGTCCGCTTCGGCGAGGTGGTCGATTTTCTCGACGTCTATATCGTCAGCTACCACTGGCCGGCCTTCAACGTGGCCGATTCTGCGATCACCGTCGGCGCGGCGATCCTGATCGTTGTCCTCCTCCAAAAGCGGAAGGGACGGACGGAAGGGAACTGAAGCGGGAAATCTCTCGGCCCGGGGACAGATTTGAAATCTGTCCCCGGGACCACTGGCGGACGGCATGGACCTTCTTTTACGCATCCGAACATCGATCTCGCAGCGCTTGACGCCGCCGCGGATCTTCATCCTCAGCTTCGCGCTGCTGATCCTCGCCGGTGCGATCCTGCTTTGGCTTCCCCTTGCGGCGGTCGGGGGACGGCTGAGTTTCGTGGACGCCCTCTTTTCTTCCGCCTCCGCGGTCTGCGTGACGGGCCTGGCTGTCATCGATATCGGGAAGGACCTCTCTTTCGCCGGCCAACTGGTTACGCTCGTTCTCTTCCAGATCGGGGGCTTAGGGATCATCACCTTTTCCGTCGTCCTCTTCGGTCTGATGGGGCGGGGGGTCTCCTTCAAGGGGCGGGAGATCGTCCAGTCCACCTTTCTCCACACGCCGCAGCGCGACTTCATCGTGATCGTCAAGGGGGTCCTGCGGCTCACCTTCATCAGCGAGGCCGTGGGAACGATCCTTCTGTTCGTCCGTTTCGTACAGGATTTCCCGCCGGCGACGGCCTTCTATAACGCCCTCTACCACGCCGTCTCGGCCTTCAACAACTGCGGCTATTCCCTCTTTTCGGACAATCTGATGGCGTATCGCGGGGACTGGATCGTCAATCTGACGGTGATGGGGCTCATCGTCCTCGGCGGGATCGGCTTCATCGTCCAGCAAGAGGTGATCGCCCGGTTCCGGGGGCTGCAGAAGAGGCTCTCGCTCCACACGAAGATCGTTCTGCTGACCACCGGCGTCCTGATCCTCGCGGGGGCGGCTCTCTTCTATCTGTTCGAGGCGGACCACATCCTGAAGGGGGTTTCCGGCCCGACGCAGTTCCTGGATTCCCTCTTCCAGTCCATTACGCCGCGGACCGCCGGATTCAACACGGTGGACATCGGCCAACTGACCAATCCGACGGTTCTGGTCACGATCATCCTCATGTTCATCGGCGCCTCGCCCGGTTCTACCGGCGGCGGGATCAAGACGACGAGCTTCGCGCTGCTGCTTCTGATGATCTGGAACCGGATGAAGGGGCGATCCCACGTGAATGTTTTCAACCGGCGGGTTCCGCGGGAAATCATCGGCCGGACGATTGCCATCATCTTCGCGTCGGGCTTCTCGGTTGTTCTGATCACCTCGGTTCTCCTGCTCTTCGGCGGAGGGGGGACGGTTCCCCCGGAACAGAGCCGCCATTTTTTCGTGGAGTATCTGTTCGAGACGGTCTCCGCCTTCGGCACCGTGGGACTCTCCATGGGGATCACGCCGAAACTGAACGATATCCAGAAACTCGCCATCGTCCTGATGATGTTCGCCGGTCGGGTGGGACCGTTGGCGCTCGCCTTTTCCTGGTATGCCGTGGGGAAAAAGGAGATCAAATATGCGGAAGAGTCGGTCATGGTGGGTTAAGATGGGCTACAGGATGGAGGCTTGAACCATGCAGAAGCGGGTGGTTGTCATCGGGTTGGGGATCTTCGGCGTCAATATCGTCCGGGACCTCTATGCGGGCGGTTTCGAGGTGATCGCCGTCGACAAGAACAAGGAGGCGGTCCAACGGGTGCGGGACTGCTCCACCAAGGCGATCCAGGCCGACGGGACGGACAAGGAGATCATGGAGGCGATCGGCATCCAGGAAGACGATGTTGTGATCATCTCCTTCGGGGAGGACCTGGCGGCGGCGACGCTGACCACGCTCCACCTCAGGCAGATGAAGGTCAAAACAATCATCGTCAAGGCCCCCAACGAGGAGCATAAGTTGATTCTCGAGAAGATCGGGGCGACGGAGGTGATGATCCCGGAAAAGGAGATCGCCCACAAGGTGGCAAAGAGCCTCATCTCTCCAAACGTCCTCGATTATCTGCCACTCTCGGACGATTACATGATCTCCGAGATGGCCCCGCCCAACAGCTTTCTCGGCAAGTCTATCGCCCAGCTCCAGCTTCGGAGCCGGTACCACATCGAGGTGATCGCGATCCGGGACATTGTTTCCGACAAGATCAACATGGTTCCCGGGGCGGACGTCGTCATCAAGGATGGGGATGTCCTCGTCATGGTCGGCAAGGAAAAGGACATCCAGCAGATCAAATAGATTTTTCCCGGGCCTTCATTCCAGGACGATCGTGGCGTCGACCGCGATCGGCCCCTCTTTGACAAGACATAAGGTCCTTACTCAAGTTTAAAATGTGACGCCCTGGCAGGATAATTTCCCCCAGGGCGTCTAAGTATAAGATATTGATATTACAACGTAAACCAGCAAAGTCAGCAGCAACAAGGGTGTCGGTTATTTCTTAATGTATTCGAATAGATAACTGTGATTCCGCCGGAATCTTTTTCAAGCGGTAGCCGGAAAGCAAGCGCTTCCTCCCTATTCATTTCATTTTGTTTGATGTGGTGGTTACGGCTTGCTAACACCTACAAACAAACGGAAGGTTATGAGTTGATTTATCGACGATTATCGAAAGAAATGCTGAGGCTGCTGGTAGGTACGCGTGTTCTAGTGCCGCCCCCCCAACGCTGCCATGAACGCGGCAACGGTGCTGGCGAGGGCGATTATCGCGAGCATGACCGTCGCGATGAAATAGTTGGAAGAAGTGCGGACGGCTGCAACCATTGCCTTGGTTTGCAATGCAAAGTGGATATTGTGCACGAGTTCCGGTAGGCCAGCTAGACCATGTCCAGGATACATCGGAGAGGTTGAGGCACCGAGATCCTGCGCAAGGCTCCGCAGTGCGTCAAAGCGACGGGAATCGTCAGGTAGGTCGAGGATTTCCCGAAGTCGTCTGCGCTCGTACTCGACTTCAATCTCGAGGGTGCTCCGCAACGAATCCCATAAGCGCATCAGTTCAGTCCTTTTAGATCCTGCTCAGTCGCGCAGCAGCTGTGATTCAAATAGGCGGCGCATAATCATTTTTAGTGACTCGCGATACGACTCGACCTGATAGTTCCCTTGGATCCCCTCAGTCGTGGGAACGTCTGAACCGACTATAACTACTATAAATTCCTTAATTTCATTCTTTGTCGATTCAGGATGAATTACTAAAGCGCTGCTGCTACTGCTAAATGAATCTTTCTCGCTTAGCAAAAAATTCACCTGCATCGACGGTGGATATCGCCGTTGAGGCGGTTTACTGAAGTTAAATCTAACCTGCCACACGACCTTGCTCGGAAAGATAACGTTTCCAACGTATTCCTCTGCCGCCTGGGAGTAAAGGTTTGAAGGGATAGGAGGAAAGTCGACCACGACTTTTTGTCCAGATTCAGCATTATAGGCTCGTGCAAGGGTAGTGTCAAGTTTTTTGT